>MEYC01000091.1:0-28407 GCA_001775715.1 Candidatus Aminicenantes bacterium RBG_16_66_30
CCTGGACGATATCCTCCCGGCCGATGACGGGCGCCTGGCCATCATCTCCGCCGTATACCGGGTGACGGTGTCGGGATCCAAGGACCTGGCCGACACCCAGGGCGTGTTCGAAGGAGAGGGGGCCGGCGCGGGCTCCCTGCGGGTCCACATCGAAAAGGGGTATTTTTCGGAGTACAGGGTCGATTTCAAGACCGACGCTTCCTTCGTCATGAAGAAGGGGGCGGACCGACTGGCCGAGTTCCCCTTCTCGTTCTCGGCCTTCGCGGAGGTCGCGCTCCTCTACGCCCAGGCCCCGGACCCCGTCATCCGATAGACCTGTTCCGCAGGAGCTATCGGCGATCTCGGCGGGCCGTTCGATGGGATCAGTCCACGTCGATCGGGACCCACCTGTCGAGCGCGGTGAAATAGAGCCCTGACTCGCTGATCTTCTCCCCGGTGAGCTTCGCCCAGAAGCGGGTGTAGAGCTCGACCTGGGGCCGATAATAAGCGACCAGGGAATCGAGAAAAACCTGTATTTCCGTATCCCCCGCGCCCGCCAGCGCCCGGGGCGGCCGGTCGGTCTTGAAGTCGGCGAGGACCCATCCGGATTCCCGGAACAGGAGGTCGACGGCGCCTGACAGGAATATCGGCGCCCCAGGACGAAGCACGACGGGCCGGCCCCCTGCGACGGGAACGGATCCGACGCGGGCGGCGAGATCGCCGTATCCGGCTTCCCCGGCCCGCACCCTGATCGAGAACGGGACCTCGAAGAGACGGCGCTCGGCGCGCATGGCCCGGAGCCAGAATCCCGACCTGACGACGGCGGCGATGTGGCGGGCCAGCTCCCGGCAGTCTCCCGGATTCCGGTCCGCGGCGACCAGGACATCCCGGGCCATCCGCGTCAGCCTTTCCTCAGACGCCAAGACGCCCGGATCTCCCCGGCCGTCGGAAGGCCACGACTCGCCCAGGGTCCTCAGCATGACGTGGACCTCGGAGCCCCAGGTCCCCAACCCTCCCCTGGCCCATTCGGGCGGCTCCCGGTCCCGCTTGGCGAGGGCTGTCACCGTCTCGTGAAGGGACCCGGCCCGCGAGGCCTCGGTCATCCTGCGGCGCAGGGCTGCCCGTCCTTCGCTCGCGTCTTTCGGACCCACCGCGCTCTTCTTCCGTCCCGTGGGCGCAGGGCAAGGGGCCGCGGCGCCTCGAGCCGGCGGGGTTTTTTGGAGCTCGATGACCCCTTCGAGTCCGCGCTCCAAGGGACCCCAGGACCTGCGCTCGCCGAGGTTGCCGGCGTAGGAGCTGACGACGAGGAGGTCCCTGGCCCGGGTCGCGGCCACGTACATCAGCCTGTTCTCCTCCGCCTCCTCGTATAGCCTCTCCTCGGAGGCGCTCTCGTCCCACTCGGCGGGCTGGGAGACCGTTTTTGACTGATAGCCGGCCGGCCGGCTGAAGCGGAAATGCCCCCGGGGCTTTCCGCCGGTCCGGCGGATATGCCGGTCCGGCTCGAAGTCCGGAACGCCGGCCGGATTGGCCAGCCAGACGACCCGCGCCTCCAGGCCCTTGGCCTTGTGGAGGTTCATCAAGCGGACGACATTGCGGCGTCCGGGCGCGAGGCACATCTCCTCGACCGGCTGGGCGCCGATCCATTCGGCCAGGAACTCGACGGCGGCGGCGAACGAGGTCATGTCCTCGCTTTCGCGGCCCCTCAGGACCTCGACGAGCTTGAGGATGTTGCCGGCCCGGCTGCTGCCCATCTCGGCCGTGACGAGGTGGCACAGGAGGCCGGAGCTCTGCAGAATGGTCTCCAGGGCCACGGACGGCGGGACCTTGGTCGCGACCTCCCGCCAGCCGCGAAGGACGGCGAAAGCCCGCCGCGCCTTGGCCGAGCCGGCCGTCCCGCCGGCCGCGCCGAGGTAGCAGAAGTCCCCGCCGGCCGCGCGGTGATCGAGCAGGTCCTGGTCGCTCAGTCCGAAGAACAGCCCGCGCAGCACGGCCACCGTGCCCACGGGATCGTCGGGATCGTCGAGGGCGAGGAGGAGGTTCATGACCTCGGCGATCTCGGCGGGCCGTTCGATGGGATCAGTCCACGTCGATCGGGACCCACCTGTCGAGCGCGGTGAAATAGAGCCCTGACTCGCTGATCTTCTCCCCGGTGAGCTTCGCCCAGAAGCGGGTGTAGAGCTCGACCTGGGGCCGATAATAAGCGACCAGGGAATCGAGAAAAACCTGTATTTCCGTATCCCCCGCGCCCGCCAGCGCCCGGGGCGGCCGGTCGGTCTTGAAGTCGGCGAGGACCCATCCGGATTCCCGGAACAGGAGGTCGACGGCGCCTGACAGGAATATCGGCGCCCCAGGACGAAGCACGACGGGCCGGCCCCCTGCGACGGGAACGGATCCGACGCGGGCGGCGAGATCGCCGTATCCGGCTTCCCCGGCCCGCACCCTGATCGAGAACGGGACCTCGAAGAGACGGCGCTCGGCGCGCATGGCCCGGAGCCAGAATCCCGACCTGACGACGGCGGCGATGTGGCGGGCCAGCTCCCGGCAGTCTCCCGGATTCCGGTCCGCGGCGACCAGGACATCCCGGGCCATCCGCGTCAGCCTTTCCTCAGACGCCAAGACGCCCGGATCTCCCCGGCCGTCGGAAGGCCACGACTCGCCCAGGGTCCTCAGCATGACGTGGACCTCGGAGCCCCAGGTCCCCAACCCTCCCCTGGCCCATTCGGGCGGCTCCCGGTCCCGCTTGGCGAGGGCTGTCACCGTCTCGTGAAGGGACCCGGCCCGCGAGGCCTCGGTCATCCTGCGGCGCAGGGCTGCCCGTCCTTCGCTCGCGTCTTTCGGACCCACCGCGCTCTTCTTCCGTCCCGTGGGCGCAGGGCAAGGGGCCGCGGCGCCTCGAGCCGGCGGGGTTTTTTGGAGCTCGATGACCCCTTCGAGTCCGCGCTCCAAGGGACCCCAGGACCTGCGCTCGCCGAGGTTGCCGGCGTAGGAGCTGACGACGAGGAGGTCCCTGGCCCGGGTCGCGGCCACGTACATCAGCCTGTTCTCCTCCGCCTCCTCGTATAGCCTCTCCTCGGAGGCGCTCTCGTCCCACTCGGCGGGCTGGGAGACCGTTTTTGACTGATAGCCGGCCGGCCGGCTGAAGCGGAAATGCCCCCGGGGCTTTCCGCCGGTCCGGCGGATATGCCGGTCCGGCTCGAAGTCCGGAACGCCGGCCGGATTGGCCAGCCAGACGACCCGCGCCTCCAGGCCCTTGGCCTTGTGGAGGTTCATCAAGCGGACGACATTGCGGCGTCCGGGCGCGAGGCACATCTCCTCGACCGGCTGGGCGCCGATCCATTCGGCCAGGAACTCGACGGCGGCGGCGAACGAGGTCATGTCCTCGCTTTCGCGGCCCCTCAGGACCTCGACGAGCTTGAGGATGTTGCCGGCCCGGCTGCTGCCCATCTCGGCCGTGACGAGGTGGCACAGGAGGCCGGAGCTCTGCAGAATGGTCTCCAGGGCCACGGACGGCGGGACCTTGGTCGTGACCTCCCGCCAGCCGCGAAGGACGGCGAAAGCCCGCCGCGCCTTGGCCGAGCCGACCGTCCCGCCGGCCGCGCCGAGGTAGCAGAAGTCCCCGCCGGCCGCGCGGTGATCGAGCAGGTCCTGGTCGCTCAGTCCGAAGAACAGCCCGCGCAGCACGGCCACCGTGCCCACGGGATCGTCGGGATCGTCGAGGGCGAGGAGGAGGTTCATGACCTCGGCGATCTCGGCGTTCTCGGTAAAGGCGTCGCTGCCGGTGATCTCGAAGGGGATGCCCAGCTCCTCGAGCCTCCGGGCGTACTTGCCCATCCGGTCCTTATAGCGGAAGAGGACGAGGAAATCGCCCGGCTCGGCCTCGCGCGAGCCCCCGTCCCCGTCGTCGAGGCGGAGGTTCCCGGCGAGGGCCCAGGCGATGAATCCGGCCACACGCTCGGAGTCGATCTCGGTGATCTCGTCCTTGGCGTGATAGGGCACGGAAGGGAGGGTTGTCTTGCGCACGCCGGAAAGCGAGCCGCGCCCCTGGCCCCGCACGGTCTCGAGGGGCATGAAGCCGGCCTGGTAAGCGTCCGCGCAGGCGGGGAAGACGCCTCCCCGGCCCGGATCGAAGATCGGGTTGACCCAATCGGCGATCGACCGCAGGGACCGGAAGTTCGCGCTCAGCGCCAGCGTCTCCCCTCCCGACGCTTCGATCCTGTCCTTGACCAGGTTGTAGATGTCGATATCGGCCCGCCGGAAGCGGTAGATCGATTGCTTGGGGTCGCCGACGAGGAAGAGGGACCCGGGCGCGGGCGCGAGCTTGGTCCAATCCCGCTCGGCGTCGTCCGTGCCGGCGAGGAGGAACAGGATCTCGGCCTGGATGGGGTCGGTGTCCTGGAATTCATCGACCAGGACCGGATGGAAGCGCTCCCGGAAATAGCCCCGGACCTCGGGATTGTCGCGCAGGAGCTTGGCGGCCAGCATGAGCTGGTCCTGGAAATTGAGCCGGGCCTCGGCCCGCCTCCGCTCGGCATAGAACGCGATCGCCGGCCCCAGGAAGGCCAGGGCCTTCGTGTGGCGGAACTCGCGCCATTCGCGGAGGGCCGGCCGGGCGACGCTCTCTTGGAAGGACTCGGCGGCGGCCAGCAGCCGGGCCGCGTCGTCCTTCGAGCCCCACCGGTTCTTCGTGACGCAGAGCTTCTTGTCGAAGAGCTCGACGGATTCCATGAGCCGACGGCCGTCGGCGAAGCCGATATTGCGTCTCCGCCGGAACAGGCGGACGAACAGGCTCTGGAGCGCGTCCCGTCCCTTTTCCGGCCTTTCCTTCGGGACGAGTGCGGAAGCCATGTCGACGAGCCCTTCGAGGGCCCCGCGGACGGCCCCGAATTCGGGCGGCTCGGATCGCCCCGGGACCGCTTCGACGTCGGGGAACTCGGAGATGGTCCTGAAGGCGGACTCGAGCTCGGAGGGGTCCAGGCCGGCCTCGTCGAGTCCGCGCAGGGCGGCTTCGTTCTCGAGCCTGGCCTTGGCCAGATATTCATCCCAGCTCTTCTCGAGGAGGACCGAGTCCTCATGCTCCTCGAGCTCCCGGAATTCCGGGTCGATCCCGGCCTCGACCGGACGCTCCCGGAGGAGCCGGGCGCAGAACGAATGGATCGTCCCGATGAAGGACCTCTCGAGGCCGGTCAGGGCGCCGTCGAGACGGGCCCGCACGGCGGCGTCCTTCGTCTCGAGGCGCTCCCGCTCGAGGGCGACCTGGAACCGCCCGCGCAGCTCGGCCGCGGCCTTGCGGGTGAAGGTCACGGCGGCCAGCGTATCGATCGAGGCCCGGCCGTCGGCGAGAAGCGCGATCATCCGGTCGACGAGGCTCGTCGTCTTGCCCGAGCCGGCCCCGGCTTCGACGAGGAACGTCGTCCCCAGGTCGCGCCGGATCCTGTCGCGGGCGGCTTGGTCGGGCGGGGCCGGTCCCTTCACGTTCGTCATGGGTATTCGTCCAGCCGGTCGTAGGCCTCGAAGATCTCCGGATTCGCCTCCCGTTTCCGCTTTGATACCGCGGGGCCGCCGGAAACGCAGGCCGCCCGGTAATCGCAGAACCCGCACTTGGCGTCGGGGCCGGCCATGAAATAGCCCTTACCGAGCAGGCCCAGGAGGTCGCCGAGGAGGCGCCTGAGCTTGTCCCGGTCGAAGCCACGGACCATGATCTCGTGGCCTTCGCCCCGCCGCGACGGGAAGAGATAGCCGCTTTCGGCGACCCGCGGCCTCTCCCCCGGCCGCTCCCGGGCCAGGATCTGCTCGAGGGCGACGGCGTAGAGGGCGGGCTGGAGCGTCCGGCCGCGACCGAAATGGACCAGGTTCTCGTAAGGCGCGGGGCTGCCTGTCTTGTAGTCGATGATCCGGTAGCTCGCCGGGCCGATCCGGTCGACGCGGTCGATGAAGCCCCGGAGCCGGAACGAGCGCCCCTCCCCGACGGCGATCGTCTCGCCGGCGATCTCCTTTTCGAATTCGAGCGGGCGGCCCTTGTCCTCCCGCTTCTCTTCGGCGGCCATGAAGATGTCGAGCGTTTCCAGGATGTCCCGCCGCTCGCTCTCGAAGATCGCCGCCGAAGGCTCCGGGATCTTCCGCCTCGTCTCGGCGATCCGCTCGCCGGCGATCCGGGCCATGAGGGGCGCGTGCCGGGCCGCGTCGACTTCTTCCCCTTCCTGCGCGACCCGGCTCATGAATTCGCAGAGGATCTCGTGGACGAGGGTGCCGCGCTGGAGCGGGTCGAGCCAGCGCGACCGGTCGAGGGCGACCTCCTCCGGCGGCTGGACCTTGAGGACATGGCGCAGGAAGTATCCGAACGGACACCTGGCCAGGAGTTCGAGGCGCGTCGCCGACATGACCGCCGTTCTCCCGGCCAGGGGATCGATCTCCTCCCGGACGGACCCGATGTCGACGATCCCGTCGTAAGCGGTCATCGCGTCGCCGGCCCGGGCGCCCGCGGCGGCGAGGCCGGCGGCCAGATCGGGGAAGTTGGCCGCGACGGTGCGCGCGCCGTCGGGCCGGGCTTCGGCCGTGAGCCGGTCCAGCCACCAATCGGCTTCATCGAAGGCCCGGGCGGCCCCGCCCGGCAGGAATCCCGCCGCCTCCGGCAGGGCCCTTTCGAGAGAGGCGTAATCGAGCTCGGGGTCGCCGCGGAGGAGCCGGAAGGCCTGGAGCACGACCGACGACGGGAAGGTCTCCCGGTCATCGACGATGTCGTGCGAGGGATAGCTCAGAACGACCCGGCCCCGGAGAGAAGCGAGAACGGCGGCCAGGCCGAAGAGATTCGACCGGAGGTGATCGGCCGAGGTCGGCAGCGCATCCGAGATCGCCGCCCGCTCCTGGTCGAGAAGGACGGGGTCCTGGAGACCGCGGCCGGGGAAGCTCGCCTCGTCGAGACCGGCGATGAACGTGACCGGACGGCCGGAATACCCGCCCGACGGAAGGCCGGCGACATGGAGGCGGCCGGGCAGGGGCGGCGAGGCGCCCACCCGGAGGGACGCGCCCGCCGTCCGGACGAGGTCGAGGGCTTCTTTGAGCGGCAGGGGCGGGAACCGGCTCTCGGCGGCGAATTCGCCCAGGCGGTCGAGCAGGACCTGGCGGGCCCGGCTATCGAAATCCGACTCGGCCCGCCCGAAGTCCCCGATGAGCCGGGAGAAGGCCTCGCAGAGAACCCGGAAATCATAGGCCCCGGCGGCGTCCGGTCCCGGGATGATCTTCAGGATGCGGGCGACGGCCGCGGTGAGCGCGTCGATCTCGGCGATCGCGGTCTGGAACCCGGCCCGCCGCGCGTCCCCGTTCTCTCCTTCGTCACCGTCCTCCCCTGTCGCGAGAGCCTCGAGGTCGGCCGTTTTCCCGTCACGGAGAGCCCTCAGCCGGTCGAGATAGCGGTCCCGGCCCCATCCGATCATAGCGCTGCGGAGATGACGGCAGGACGTCCGGGCCGCGAGAGCCGTTCCCGAGGCGCCGGCCGGCAAGACGAGGTCGCCGTTCTCGAGGAGGCGGCAGAGCTCGTCGGCCGAGAAGTCGCCGGCCAGCCACGCCACGAGCCCGAAGAAGAGCCGTCCGGGCGAAGTGAACGAGACCGGGACGCCGTCGCCGAACGTCACGGGCAGGCCGGTCCGGGCCGAGAAGAGATAGAAGACCGTCGCGTGGGCCGACCCCGCAGGCGCCAGGACCTCGGCCTCGTCGAAGGGGATTTTATCGGCATAGATCCGCCGCAGGATCTCCCGGCACTCGTTGGCCGGACCGAGCGCCCTGAAGATATCGATCCCGGCCGCTTTTTCCCGAGGCGGGGCTTGGCTCGGCGCGAAAAGCCAGGATAGCCGCCCGGCCTCCGAGAGATCGGCCGGGCCCGGAAGGGACCAGCATCGCCGCGGACGTTCCAGGCCGACGACGGGGTCGCCCGGGACGAGGACGAGGCGTTCGCCGGCGGCGGACCGGACGACGTCGCGCTCGAGCCGGCTCATTCGCGCGTCCGCCGGGCTGAGCATCCAGGAGGGGGCGGACGGCATTCGTCCCGCGACGCGGGCGGCTCGCGCGAGCAGAGCCGCCGAGTCGAGAAGCCCGTCCGCGTCGAGGGTCCGCTCGAAGAGGCCGAAAAGAAGCGCGAGCTCCCGGCCCTTCCTCTCGACGAGGAAGAGCTCCGGCCGGACGTCGGCGCTCGTCAGGCCCTCGAGCCTGAGCTCCCTCACGGCCCGGTAAACGGCATGGACGAGGCCCGGGGAGGCGCCCGCCCGTCCGAAGTACTCGAGCTCTCCAGCGGCGAGGAGCTGCCGGAAAAGTCGGTCCGTCAGGGCAAGCTCGCCCGATGAGGTCATCGGCTTTCCGGCTCCCGCCTCGCCGCTACGTTCGAGGACTTCGCCGGCCAGGGTCCACGGCGTGACGAAGCGGAGGTTGATCCAGGACCCGGATTCGCGGGCCAGCGCCTCGCCGATCTGGCGCCCGGCGACGAAGGAGGGGCAGACGAAGATCTTTTCGTCGAGCGGATGGTCGCGGCAGAAGCCGGCCAGGAAGCCGATCGTCGCGTTCACGTCTTCCCCGTCATGCGGTAGAGGTGGATCGCGTGCTCGCGGCCCGCCTCGTCGGTCAGCGTCTCGCTTCGAACGAGCCGGGCCTCCCAGCCGGGGATCTTGTAGTCGTGGGAGACGATCCGAGCGCCGGGCCCGAGGTCCCTCTCGAAGAGGGGCGACAGGATCTCGAGGGATTCGGGAAGAAGGTAGAGGGCAAGGACGGTGGCCTCGGTCAAATGGGCCTTTGTGGCGTCCATCTCGAGGAACCGGACGAGCCTCGAGACGCCCTCGCGTTCGGCCGCGGCCCGGCATTCCGCGACGAGGGCGGGGTCGATCTCGATGCCGACGCCGCGGGCGCCGTAGAGCTTCGCGGCGGCGATGACCATCCGGCCGTCGCCGCAGCCGACGTCGTAGACGAGGTCCTTCTTCTCCACGGCCGCGGTCTCGAGCATGCGCTCGACCACGATCTTGGGTGTCGGAACGAACGGGGCCAGGTCGGCCGCGTCTTCCCGTCCGTGGGAGCCGGGATAGACCCGGACGGTGTCGCTCGCGTCGTAGCGGAAGGAATAGGGCTTACCGGGGTGAAGGGTATAGGCGGAGGTCCGCTTGCCGTCGTCGAACGAGATCTCGACGGGGAGATCGGTCGCGATCCGGTCGATGGCCCCGACTGCTAAGGTCCGGGCGACCGGGCCCCGGACGCCCTTGCCGGGCATGATCGTGTAGGCGATCGGGCGCTTGGTGACGTTGCGGAGGGTCGCCTCTTCCCGGAAGGGCGACACTGTCGAAGGCCGGGGGTCAAGATCGATCCGGTTCTCCGACTCCTTGCCGGCCCTTCCATAGAAGAGCGCCAGGACGGCCAGGACGAGGAAGCCGGCGGCGAGCGCGGCCTGGACGACCCGCTTCAAGGCCGTCCCGATCGCCGAATGCGTGTTCTCACCGTTTCAAGGTAGAACAGCCCGGACGCGAAGTCAACGCCGTTCAGAACAGGACGAGGAGCGCCGCGATCACGATAACGACCGTCCACAGCGCGACTCGGATCACCGTCTTCATTTCCGGTCCTCCCGTCCTTCCCGGAGGCGCCCGGCCCGCCGGGCCGCCTCCTTGAGGACGAATTCCATCTGGGCGTTGATGCTCCGCAGCTCGTCGGCCGCCCACTTCTCCAGGGCGTCGTAGAGCGCGGCATCGAGCCGCAGGAGGAATTTCTTCTTATCGGCCACGTCTCACCGTCAGGAGTAGAGCGTCCCCGTATTGACGATGGGGTGCATCTCGCTTTCCGAGACCAGGGCCACGAGAAGGTTGTTGACCATGGCCGCCTTCTTATCCTCGTCGAGCTTGACGACGCCCTGGGTCTCGAGGCTCTTGAGGGCCATCTCGACCATGCCGATGGCCCCGTCGACGATCTGCCGGCGGGCGGCGATGATGGCCTCGGCCTGCTGGCGCCGGAGCATGGCCTGGGCGATCTCCGGGGCGTAGGCCAGGTGGGACAAGCGGGCCTCGACGACATACAGGCCGGCGATCTCGAGCCTGTTCTGGACCTGGTTTTTGAGCTTGCCGGCGATCTCATCCGGATTGGCCCGGAGCGACTCCGTGTCCTTGTCATGGGCGTCGTAAGGGTAATGCGTGGCCAGCTGGCGGATGGCCGTCTCGCTCTGGATGGCCACGAAGTTCTGATAGCTCTCCACGTTGAATAGGGCTTTGGCCGAATCGACGACGTGCCAGACGACGACGGCGGCGATCTCGATGGGATTGCCCAAGGCGTCGTTGACCTTGAGGGTCTCGCTGTTGAAATTGAAGATGCGCAGGGTGACCTTCTTCTTGACGACAAACGGGTTGGTCCAGAAGAAGCCGGCCGTGCGGGCCGAGCCGACGTATTTGCCGAGGAACATGAAGACCTTGGACTCGTTCGGGTGGATGAGGAAGAAGCCGCCGAAGGTCATGAAGGCGAGAATGGCGAGGAGAACAGCGATGACCATGCCCGCCGTCGTCCCCGGGCGGTCCGCGTGGGCGATGAGGTACTGGCCGCTGAAGAAGAGAACGGCCAGATCGACGGCGACCGTTATCCAGCCGTTGACGCTGAAGACCTTTTTTTCCTGGATGTCTTTCATGGGCACCTCCTGTAATAGCACTACAATATCATAATGATATCATCTGTCAAGGGCTTTTTTCCAAAAAATCGACATAGGTAAGTCCTCGCGGACTGTCCCTGTCACCCCACCGAACGTACGGGTCCGTATACGGCGGTTCGGAAGGTCAAGCACGATCGGGCTTAACTTCCGTGTTCGGAATGGGAACGGGTATGGCCCCGCCGTTACAGTCACCGGGATTTGAACCCGGTCTGCAAGGTCCGGCGATCTTGACGGACTCTTGACACTTTCCGGCCTGGCGAGATAATAATAACGATGAAGGAGAGATTTGGGATGGGAACCAAGATCGCCGGATCTGCCATCATCGCATTCGCCGTCGCGGCGCTCCTGGCCGCTCCGGGCGGCCTCGCGGCCAAGGGAAGGCGCGGTGCCCTCGTCAAACTGTTGCAGGTCGACGGGTCCGAGGTCAAGGCCGAGCTCGTCTCGGTCAAGCCCGATTCCCTCCTCCTCCTCAGAGGCGGAGATACCCTAACGATCCCGCGGCACAAGATCCACAGCGTGACCTTGATGCGCAGGTCCAGGAAGGTTTCAGGTGCGCTCATGGGACTCACGATCGGAGCCCTGGCCGGCGTCGGCATGGGTGCCGCCGCCGAGACTACCGGGGCCCAGCGCCGTCTCGGCACGCTCTTTGGAGGAATGGGTCTCGTTATCGGGATCGTATCCGGCAGGGCGGAAAAGGCCCAGTCCGTTATCCAGTTTACCGGGCTTACAGGTCCAGCGGCGGACGAGAGATGGAACGCGCTTGGCGCCTATTCCCGCGAAGGACGCCTTAAAACAACCGCCAAGAGGCCTGGGCCCTGAGCTGCCCTTTGAGCGGTCGAACATGCTCGGCATACAGAAGGGCCTTCGAACGCGGGTTCGAAAGCCCCTTGATCTACAGCGAAATGAGTCGGTTAGGCGAAGAAATCGCCGGGGACGGCCCGGAGACGGCTGATGTCCCTGACCCGGTCGGCGACGTCGAAGCCTTTGGCGCAGACAGCCGTACAGGAGGCGCAGGAGCCGCAGGGATTCTCGGCGAAGTCGAGGGAGCCGACGAGCTCGTGGGCCGCCTGGAGGTTCCTGTAGCCGTAGGCGTACATATAGCTTCTCATCAGGTCCGGGATGGGGAGTCCCTTCGGACAGCCGGCGAGGCACTGGCCGCACTGCTGGCAGTAGAGGCCGGACACCTGCTCGCCCAGCCGCAGGTCCTTGAGCTCCTGAGGCGTCAGGGTGATGTCGGACACGACCGACCAGTCTTCCTTGAGCTGGTCGAAGGTCGTGAATCCCGGGATGGCCGTGGCGACGTTGGGATCGTTGAGGACCCACTTGAGGGCGGCCCGCATGTTGATCGGCTGCTGCTTCTCCTTGTCCCAGTACACGCCGGCCTGCGTCTTCATGGCGACGATGCCCAGCCCGGCCGCGGCCGCCTCGGCGACGGCCTTGCGGACCTCGGCGGCGTGCTCCTGCCCGAAATTGTAAGCGGTCAGGATGACGTCGTAGGCTTTGGCCTCGATCGTGGCCCGGATGACGGCCGGCTCGTTGCTGTGCGTGGTGATGCCGATGAACCGGGCCTTGCCCGCCTTCTTCGCCTTCTGGAGGGCGCCGATGATCGCTGGGTTCTGGACGTGCTCCGCGGTCGTGTTGTTATGGAGATACAGGACCTCGACGTGGTCGAGCCCGAGGCGGCCCAGGCACTCGTCGAACCTGCCGAGGAAGCTCTGTTCGAGGGCGGCGTCGTCCAGGCCCTGCTGGGACCTGTCCCGGCCCACCTTAGTGGCGATCATGAACGAATCCCGGGCCCGGCCTTTGACGACCTGGCCGATCATCTGCTCGTTCCGGCCGCGCTGGTAGCCCGCAGCGGTGTCGAGCAGGGTGATGCCGGATTCCAGGGCGGCCTGGACGACGGCGGGATTGTCGGCGTTCATGACGCCCATGCTGACGACCGGGACCTTGAGGCCGGTCTTGCCGAGCGTCCGGATGATCGGCTTCCCCGGCGCCGCGGCGGCCGCCTGGCCCGTCGCGGCCGAGCCGAAGGCCGCCGCCTTGACGACGCCCGGAACGGCCCCGACCGCGGCCAGCCCGGTCAGGCCTTTCTTCAAAAAGGACCTTCTGCCAAGTTCGTTGTTCTTTTTCGTCATTCTCTCCTCCCCGAGTTTATCGCCCGTTGACCAACGGGTCGCTGCCGTGCGAGCGGATATCCATTCTATAGGTTGGCCTGTGGTTGTCAAACGCGCGGACATCTTCTATACTTGCTGTCGATGACGAGACGGTCGCCCGTTCGCCTCCTGCCGGCCCTCCTTCTTGGCCTCCTGCTCGGAGTCTCCTCGGACGGCCAAGCGCCGGCGCCGGCCTCCGATTTCCCGATGAGGACCTTCTTCACGGTCCGCTCCGCTCAATCCGACGACACGATCCCGGATATCCTCCGCAAGCAGTTCGAAAAGGACGACGGCGGCCCCCTGCGGTCGGTCGCCGTGGACCTCGACGGCGACGGGCGCGTCGAGAAGTTCGTCCTCTGCGGCGTGCCCAAGGCCTCGGGCGGATACCAGTGGCTCGTCTACGATGTCGCCCGGGGCGTCGGCCGGGGCATCGTCGTCGGGGCCATCATCTTCATCGGCCGGGAGAAGGACGGCGGCTACCCCCGGCTCGAATCCTACTGGAAGCAAGGCGGCGAGATGTCCGTCGTCTTCCGCTACGCCTTCGACAGGAGCCGATACGGCCGGTCCGGGACGTGGGCCCTGACGCCCTGGGAGACGAGCGAGTTCTTCCGGGCCAAGCCTCCCCTGGACCTCGAACAGGAGCTCGTCGAGATCAAGTCGCCCTCATGATGGCTTGGCGTCGACGGACCCTCCTTCCCGCGCTCGTTATCGCTCTGGCCCTCGCGTTCCTCGCCGTTCCGGCCTGCCGCCGGCCCGGGTCCGGCGGCGTGCCCGGCGTCACGCGGCCGCGCATCGCCGTCATCCCCATGGGCACGACCCACGAGTTCTGGAAGGCCGTCCACGCCGGCGCCCTGACCGCGGCCCGCGAGCTCGGCGTCGAGATCGTCTGGAAAGGACCGCTCAAGGAGGACGACCGCGACGAGCAGATCCAGATCGTCGAGACGCTGGCCGATTCCGGGGTCGACGCCATCGTCCTCTCCCCTCTCGACGACCGGGCCCTCGTCCGGCCGGTGGCCGAAGCCCGCCGGGCCGGCATCCCGACGGTCGTCTTCAACTCGGCCCTTCAGGGCGATGAGCACGTGGCCTTCATCGCGACCGATAATTATCTGGGGGGCGTCCTGGCCGCGCGGGCCGTGGGCCGGGAGACGGGCGGACGGGGGCGATTCGTCCTCATCCGTCTCAAGGTCGGCGTCGAAGGCACGACGAAGAGGGAGGAGGGGTTCCTGGCCACTCTCCGGGCCGAATTCCCCGCGATCGAGGTCCTTTCGGACAACCAATACGCCGGCCCGTCCACCGAGACGGCCTACCAGACGATGGAGAACCTGATCTCGCGCTATCCCGGGATCGACGCCGTGTTCACGCCGAACGAATCGACCACCTTCGGCGCCCTGCGGGCCCTGCAGGACCACGGGCTGGCCGGGAAGATCGTCCACGTCGGCTTCGACGCGTCGGACAAGCTGATCGAAGCGCTGGCCGGCGGGGAGCTGGCCGGGCTCGTCCTGCAGGATCCTTTCGCCATGGGCGAGCGAAGCCTGAGGACCGCCGTCGCCCATTTGCGCGGCGAGCCCTACGAGAAGAGCGCGGCCACGGCCGTCGTCCTGGTCACCCGGGAGAATATGGACAACCCGGCGATCCGGCCGCTGCTCCGGCCGGACCTCACCATTCTCAAGCAATGATAGCTCCGGCCCGGCCGGACCCGGGAAGGGACAAGGAGGCTCCGATGATCGAACCGAGTCGCCGGACGATCGCGATCGTCGCGCTCGCGGCCCTGGCCGCGGCGGGCGCGCTGGCGCCCTCCGGGAAGGCGTCGGGAAGAGAGGACCCCGTGGGACGTCTCCATATCATCTCCTCGAGCCACCAGGACATCGCCTGGATGGACTCGCCGGAGAAGTGCATCATCTTCCGCGACACGAACTGCATCACCCCGGCCCTGGCCATGATGGCCCGGGACCCCGCCTATTCCTTCACCATGGAGAACATGCTCAACCTGGCCGAGTATCTCGAGCGCCATCCGGACCGCAAAGAGGAGATCGGCCGGCTGACCCGGGAAGGCCGGATGGAATGGGGCGCGACCTATAACCAGCCCTACGAATCGCTTCTGTCGGGGGAGCAGCTCATCCGCCAGACTTATTTCGGGCGCTTGTGGCTGAAGCGGACCTTCCCCGGCGCCGACGCCAAGGTCTACTTCAATCCCGACGTGCCCGGCCGGGCCGCCCAGATGCCCCAGATCCTGACCAAGGCCGGTATCCCCTACCTCCTCATGAGCCGCTACCATGAGGGCTTCTATCGCTGGGCCAGTCCCGACGGCAGCTCCGTCCTGGCCTATTCGCCGGGCCACTACGGCAACGCCGCGGCCTACCTGAACGCGCCGCCGGCCGAAGGGGCGAAGACGATCGCCGACAAGGTCGCCAAGTGGAAGGGCTATTATGCCGGCCGGGGCCTGCCGGACGAGTATCCCCTGCTCAACTCCGTCGATTTCTCCCAGCCGACCGATTTCAGCCCGCTCATCCGCCATTGGAACGGGGACGGCGCGGCGCCCGGCGGCGGCAAACCGGTCATGCAATACTCCACGGCCCGGAAGTTCTTCGAGGCCATCGACGTCAAATCGGCCAAGCTCGAGACCGTCACAGGCGAGCGGCCGGGCCTGTGGCTTTATATCCACGGGCCGACGCATCATTGGGCCATCTCGGCGGCCCGCGAGGCCGCCCGGCTCCTGCCCGCGGCCGAGACATTCAGCACCATCCGGTCTCTGCTAGAGGGCAGTTTCGCGAGCTATCCGGCCAAGCGCCTCGCGGCCGCCTGGGAGGCCGAGATCTATCCCGACCACGGCTGGGGCGGCAAGGAAGGCCAGATCACGGACCGGCTCTTCCGCAAGAAATACGAGTTCGCCCGGGACGAGGGCCGGGCCGTGCTTTACGACGCCTTAAGCTGGATCGCCGGCGGTATCGCGACCGTTCCTGGAAAAGGCACGCCCATCGTCGTCTTCAATCCTCTGTCGTGGCCTCAAACCGGGCCCGTGAAGGCGGTCGCCTCATCGTGGGATCCCACCTATCGCATCGTCGACGCGGACGGTCGGCCGGCGCGCATGCAGGCCAGGCCGGGCAGGGTGTCCGGCTCGGACCTGGACCTGACCAAGGGCCGTTACGTGGCCGACGGCCAGCCGTTCGAGTTCATAGCCTCCGATGTTCCCGCTTTCGGCTACAAGACCTACTACCTGCGAAAAACGGAGCCCGCCACCGGCCCCGTCAGCGGGGCCGACGGCGGTCAGCCCCTGAGGACCATCGAGAACGACTTCTACCGCGTCACCCTCGTGCCCGGCGGCGTGGCCAGCCTCTACGACAAGAAGCTCGGCCGGGAGATCCTCGATACTCGGAAATTCCTCTGCTTCGAGGTCTTCACCATGCGCTCGGTCGGCAACGGCGCGGGCGAGTTCGGCCGCGTCCAGCAGCCAACGATGGAAGGGTTCGACAGCACGGGCCGCCGCAAACCGGGCTGGCGGCTCATCGCAGACGAGTCGGGTGGGGTCAAGACCGTCTACGTCTTTGACCAGCCCCTCTCCGGCTGCACGGTCCGGGAGAAGCTCATCGTCTGGAACGATATCAAGAGGATCGACTGCGAAGTGGCGATCCTCGGCTGGGACGGCGATCCCTACCGGGAGTTCCGAATGGCCGTCCCCGTGGCCGCGGACAAGGGCCACGTGGCCTACGAGATTCCGCTCGGCGTCCTCGAGGTCGGCTCGGGCGAGGCCAAAGGCACGGGCGGACCGGCCTACGGGAATCTCGTCTATGACGAAGAGATGAAGGACATCCGACCGCGGGAGGTCCAGAATTTCCTCTATGCCGGAGACGACCGCTTCGGCCTGACCTTGACGACGAGCGTCGCCGTCAACGACTACAAGGACCCGACGGACAATCCCGTCGCTTATCCCGTCCTCCAGCCGATCCTCTTGGCCTCCCGGCGGAGCTGCCACGGAGAAGGGAACTGGTACCTTCAGGAGGGCGACCACCATTACCGCTTCTCGGTGACCAGCCACGCCGCCGGATGGCGGAACGGCTACCGGGCGGGCATCGCGCCGAACGATCCCCTGATCGCCATCGTCGCCCCGACCGCGCGGCCGGAAGCCGATCTGCCCGAATCACGGAGCTTTCTCCCCTACTCCGCGCCGAACTTGGTCCTTTCGACGATGAAGAAGGCCGAGACGGACGACGCCGTCATCCTGCGCCTCTACGATATCGAGGGGAAGGACACCGAAGCGGCGATCGAGCTCTTCGCTCCCGTGAAAACGGCCCTGCGGACGAACATCATCGAGGAAGACGGGGCGCTCATCAAGCCCAGCCGGGGCCGGTTCGCGCTGCCGGTCGGTCATCACGCGGTCGAGACGGTCAAGCTCGTCCCCAACGGGAAAAAGCGCTAGGCCCAGGGCATCGCCGGACCGTTGGTGCGGCCGTCAGTCTTCGTAGACGCGGGTCAGCTCGAAGACGACCGGGTTAGCCGCGTCGGGACAGGGGTGGGTCAGGACGTCGGGGTCCGTGGCCCAGGGGAAGTCGGCATTGAACATCATCGCGAAGACCTTGGGCATCATGCTGTACATGGCATGGATGCATATGTGCCCGTCGACGCCGCGGTCGGTGAACCGGACGACATCGCCCGGCTCATGCTTTTGCTCGCAGGTCCCCTTCACGCTGAGGACCTTGGCCCTCACTTCTTTGACCTTCTTGGCCATGTTCGTCACTCCTTCTTGGCCCGCATTATACGCCGGAATACGGTCCTTCCGATAGGCACGCCTCTGTTCGCGTGAGAATCGGACGGGGGCTCGAGCGTCAATAGGGATGAAAACGAAGAACGGGAGGTCCGGATGAAGAACAAGCTCAGCCCCGAGGAATTCGTCAAGCTGGCCATCGCCAAGCTGCGACTCGAGAACTACAAGGGCATCCACTCGATCTACAGCGGGTTCAACGAGGCCTTCAAGGGCTATTTCGACGGCGCGAACCCCATCGACGCGACGGGAGAGCTCGCGAAGCTCGGAAAGATCGTCATCAGGCCGGTCAAGGGCGGGGTTATGCTCTATCTTCCGGGCGATGGACCGGAGATGAACCGCGGCGACATGGCCCTCAAAAAGATGGGACTGCTCGAGAAGGCCTGACCCGCCGCGAGGGCCGCGTCGATCACAGGCGGCGAGCGAACGCCCCGGCAAGGGCAAGATATCTCCGGGAGGCCCGCCGGGCTTTCTCCTTGCGCGCCGCGCCTATCGCTGGGTCGATGAGAAAAAGGGCCTCGACGAGCAGGCGGACCAGGGCCCGGTAGCAAAGATAGAAGTCCGCGACCTGCCTCAGCCCCTCGTCGCCCGAGCATTTGATGTAGGTCTCGACGAACCGCTCGGCCAGGCCGCTCTTGCCGCTGTAGCACAGGTCCATCGCCAAATAGGCGACGTCCGCGGCGACATCCGAGGAGGCGAGAGCGGGATTGAATTCGATCGCGTCGAAGATGCGGACCGCGCCGCTCTCGATGAAGATGTTGCTCATCCTCAGGTCGCCGTGGCCGTGCCGGATCCTCCCCTGCCGGACCCGTTCCCGGAAGAGGCGGGGGTTGGTCCGGAGGAAGCCGTCGACCTTCTCTTCAATGCCGTCGAGGGCCCGCCCGGCGGCGAATTCCCGCTCGATGAGAGGCCTCAGCTTGAAGGCGTGGGCGAACCCCTCGCGGATGACCCGGGGGGAGCCGAACCGGCGGGCGGCGATCTTGGCCCGGGCGTGAAAGCGGCACAGCGTCCGGACGATCCTCCGGATCTCGGCGTCCCCGACCGCGCCTCTGGCGACGAGCCGGTCCAGCCGCGCCGATTGCGGCATCTCCCGCATCTTGACCGCGTGATCGACGGTCCGCCCCGGCCCGCCGAAGCTCAAGGCGCCCGCGTCGTCGCGCACGGGAACGACGCCGAGATAGAGCCCGGGGCTGAGCCTGGCGTTGACCCGGACCTCTTTCCGGCAGAAGTGTCTTCGCCGCTCGGGCCGGCGGTAGTCGACGAAGCTGAACCGGACGGGCTTCTTGATCTTGTAGGCATAGGTGCCGTCCAGGAGGATCCAACTGATGTGGGTCTGGAGGAGCCTCATCTTCCGCGACCGGCGTAGCGGGCCGATGACCATCCGTTGCGTCTCGACGACCCTCATCGTATTGGCCAGGGAGGCGAGGTCATTCCGCCACGCCGTAGGGCGGGCGGTGTCCAGGAGGAAATGCTTCCCTCGGACGGGCTCGAACGACCTCCGGATGATGCGGTGGACCTCGAAGCCCGCGGGGCGGGATCCCCGGACGGCGCGCAGGCGCCTGTCCATCCGCTCGCGGACGGTCCGCTCGGGGCAGACGACCTCGACCACAAAAGCGCAGGTCCCCGCTCTGCGGCCGACCGAGAGAGCGGAGGCTCTCAAACGCTCCCGATAGAACGTCGCGTCCAGGACAACGCTCCGGCCGGCCCGGAGGCGGCGCTCCGCCCTTATGAACATCCGCTCGTAGACGCCTCCCTTTTCGGCCCTCGAGAAGCCCGGCGGCCGCGGGGCCTCCCGCCGGATCCGGTCGGTGCTCAGCACCTCCGCGCCAAGCTCGCGGGCCAGGGCGGCGGCGACCGTGCTCTTGCCGGTCCCCGGCAGGCCGGTCATGATGATCATCATGGCGGTGCTTTCGGGACGGCGGCGAAGCGGCGGCCTCGCTACTCCGGCAGGACCGAACTGAGCCCGGCGGAGAGCTGTTCGAGGCTTCCGGCCACGTCGAGCAGGGACGCGTCCATTTCCTCGTAGGCATCGGGCCAGTCCTGATCCGCGACACCTTCGAGCTCTCCCGATCGCGCGCGGATCCCCTTCAGCCGGGCGCGGAGGTCGTCGAGCTGGCGGCGGAAGTCCCCGATGTCGTCCCAGCCCGAGGTCTCCATGTCCGCTTCGATCTCGTCGAGCCTCTCCTCGAAAGCGCCGACCTGCTCGAGGACGGTGGCGACATAGTCCTCGCGCGTCTGCCGGGGCAGGTCGAGCCCCGTAGGGCAGGCCGGACCGGCGGCTGCCTTCATCTTGTTGTTTTTGGCGGCCATTTATTGCTCCTCGAGGTCCAATTTGAGGGCGATGAAGCCCATGATATCCTTGAGCGCGATGACGCCGGCGAGCCTTCCGCCCTCGGCGACCAGCAGCCGGCTCCGGCCCGTCTTCTGCATCAGGGCCAGGGCCTTCATGACGTCCTCGTCCGGGCCGATCGTGTTCTCCGCGGAACAGCCTTGGGCCAGCTCACCGACGCTGCGCGAAGCCCAGTCCTCCCGGGCGACCTCCTTGACCTGATCGAGGGTGACACAGCCGACGAGCCTCTCGCCTTCGACGACGGGGAACATCTTGAAATGGTACTTGTAGATGTAGTCTTCGACGAGCTTCTCGACGGAGGTCGCCGGCCGGAGAGTGACGGCGTCCGCGACCATGAATTTCCGGACCGGAACGCCTTCGAGGGCCCGGCGGAAGAGGAGCTGCTGGTAGGACGAGCGGGCCGCGCCCCGCACGAACAGGCCGATGACGAGCGTCCAGAGCCCCCCGCCGGAGCGGCCCAGGAAGAACTGGAGGGCGCCGAGGGCCATGAGGGCGGCGCCCAGGCCGGCGCCGATCGAAGAGGCGACGCGGGTCGCCCGCCGGAGGTCGTTCCATAACCCCCAGAGAACGGCCCTCAGGACGCGGCCGCCGTCGAGGGGAAAAGCCGGAAGGAGGTTGAAGCCGGCCAGGATAAAGTTGAGGTAGCCGAGGTAGCGCAGGACGCCGATCACGGGCGTCACGGGGCCCTGTCCGCGCAGAAGGAGGCTCAGGCCGAGGAGGGCGGCGGCCATGACGACGCTCGAGATCGGCCCGGCCACGGCCAGGAAGAACTCGGCTCGGGGGCTCGGCGGCTCGTCGCCCATCTCCGCCACGCCGCCGAAAAGGAACAGGGTGATCCCTTTCATATCGAGCCCGAACTTCCGGGCGATGAGGGAATGCCAGAACTCGTGGAAGACGATGGACACGAACAAGCCGAGGGCCCCGGCGACGCCCATGGCCCAGTATTGCGACGGGGCCAGGCCCTCGTACCACGCGGGGAAAAGGCCGGTGGCCAGGCTCCATATGATCAGGGCGCCGAGGATCAGCCAGCTCCAATCGATCTTGACTTCGAAGCCGGAGATCCGGAACAAGGTCACGGTCTTTCCGAACATGGTGCTCTCCTCGAACGATCTCGTCCTCTCCCCCTTCTCCAAAAAGCGTGCCAAGACCGCTCGGGCCGGCCGGGCGGTACGCGGCCCCGAGAGGACCCCGCGGCTCGGCACCCCGGGCCCCATCGGGAATCCGGCCGGGCAGGAAACTATCCCGGGGCGCGGGACATATCCGACGCGGCGGCCGGGGCCGGGCGGCGGCGGCCGTTGGAGCCCTCTGGGACCGCCGCCGGCCTGCCGGACTGGCAATGGCATGAATCTTGTAGCATATTATGGAAGAGGGTGGAATCCACAGATGACCGAAGGGTCCCGCCGTCCGTCCGCATCCTAAACAAAAGGAGGAGCTATGGTCAAGGAACCCCTGAGTCTTTGGCAGATCGCCCGGTCGCGAGGCTATTCCCGGCGCGATTTCCTGAAATTCTGCGGGTATCTCTCCGCGGCCCTGGGGCTCGAAGCCGGTCAGGCCAGGGCCCTGACCAAGGCCCTGGAGACGAAGCCCCGGCCCCCGGTATTGTGGTTCCATTTCCAGGAGTGCACGTGTTGCAGCGAGTCCTTCATCAAATCGTCGCACCCCCTCTTGGCGGATATCCTGCTCGACCGTATCTCGCTCGACTACTCGCTGACCCTCCAGGCCGCGGCCGGCGAACAGGCCGAAGCGGCCGTCACGGAGACCATCAAGAACTACCCGGGCCAGTACATCCTGATGGCCGAAGGTTCGGTGCCCATGAAGGACGACGGCGTCTACTGCACGATCGCGGGAAGGACGGCGCTCGACGGCCTTCGCGAGGCCGCCGAAAAAGCGATGGCCGTCATAGCCTGGGGCAGCTGCGCGTCCAACGGGTGCGTCCAGGCGGCGTCGCCCAACCCGACCGGCGCGACGCCCATTCACAAGCTCCTGCCGAACGTCGTCAACGTCCCGGGCTGCCCGCCGATCGCCGAGGTCATGACGGGGGTCGTCGCTCACCTCCTGGCCTTCGGCCGCCTGCCTCAGCTCGACTCCCAGGGCCGGCCCAAGGCGTTCTACTCGACGCGGATCCACGACTCCTGCTACCGGCGGCCCTACTACGACGCCGGGCTCTTCGTCGAATCGTTCGACGACGACGGCGCCAAGAAGGGCTATTGCCTCTACAAGATGGGCTGCCGCGGGCCGCAGACGTACAATTCCTGCGGGATCATCCGCTGGAACGGAAGCACGAGCTATCCGATCCAATCCGGCGCGCCATGCATCGGCTGCAGCGAAGCCGGCTATTACGACGCCGGGCCGTTCTATCGGTCGCTCCCCGCGTTCCCCGGCTTTGGGGTCGAATCGACGGCCGACCGGCTCGGCATCTATCTCGCCGCCGCGGCCGGCGGGGGCGTGGCCCTCCACGCCGTCGCGACGAACATCCGCAAGCGCCGCCTGATCAAGAGGGAGCTCGAGGGCAGTCTCAAGGACAAGGACCTCAAGGCGGGGAAGCCGAAGGATAAGACGGAAAAGACCGAAAAGACAGAGGGAGGTGCGTGATGGCCCAACGGATCGTTGTCGATCCCGTCACTCGGATCGAAGGGCACTTACGGATCGAGGCCGACGTCGACGGCGGCCGGATCACCGACGCCTGGTCGTCGGGGACCATGGTCCGCGGCCTGGAGATCATCCTCCGGGGCCGCGATCCCCGGGACGCCTGGGCCTTCTGCGAGAGGGCCTGCGGCGTGTGCACGACCGTCCACGCCCTGGCCTCGGTGCGCACCGTGGAGAACGCCCTGGGCATCGTCGTGCCCCCCAACGCCGAGCTCGTGCGGAACCTCATGTTCTGCGCCCACTACCTCCAGGACCACGTCGTCCACTTCTACGTCCTCCACGCCCTCGATTGGGTCGACGTCGTCTCCGCCCTGAGCGCGGACCCGGCCCAAACGGCGGCCATCGCCCGGTCGCTCTCGAGCTGGCCGAAGAACTCCGAGGGCTATTTCAAGACCGTCCAGGAGAAGGTCCGGTCCCTTGTCGCGAGCGGACAGCTGGGCATCTTCGCCAACGCCTATTGGGGACATCCCGCCTACAAGCTGCCGCCGGAGGTCAACCTCCTCGGCGTGGCCCACTACCTCGACATCCTCGAATGGCAGAAGGAGATCATCAAGGTCCACACGATCTTCGGCGGCAAGAACCCCCATCCCCACTACCTCGTCGGGGGCGCGTACTCGGCGGTCGGGCCCGAGAACGCGATGACGCTCAACGCCGAGCGCCTGGCCCTGGTCGGCAAGCTCATCGACGACGCCATCCAGATCGTCGATCAGGTCTACATCCCGGACCTTCTTGCCGTGGCCTCTTATTACAAGGATTGGGCCGCGATCGGCGGGGGCGTCTCGAACTATCTGAGCTACGGCGATCTCCCGACGCGGGGCATCGGCGATCCTTCGGGATTCAAGTTCCCGCGCGGGGCCGTCCTCGACCGCGACCTCAGCCGGGTCCACGACGTTGACGCGGCCGACCCCGGCCAGATCACGGAATCCGTCGCCCATTCGTGGTACGCGTACAAAGGCGGGGACGCGGCCTCGCTCCACCCGTGGGAGGGGGAGACGGACTTCAGCTACACCGGGCCGAAGCCCCCTTACAAGAACCTCGAGGTCGAGGGCAAGTACTCCTGGCTCAAGACGCCCCGCTGGAAAGGGCGGGCCATGGAGGTCGGCCCGCTGGCCCGGCTCCTCGTCGGCTACGCGGCCGGGCAGCCCGAGATCAAGGAGGCGGTCGACGGCGCCTTGGCCCACCTCGCCGTCCCGGCGACGGCCCTCTTCTCGACTCTGGGCCGGACGGCCGCGCGGGGGATCGAGACCCAGCTCATCGCCCGATGGATGAAGGGGTTCTACTCCGACCTCGTGAACAACATCAAGAACGGCGACACCCGGATGTTCAACGGCGAGAAGTGGGATCCGGGGACGTGGCCGGCGGAGGCGAAGGGTGCCGGCTTCACCGAGGCTCCCCGAGGCGCCCTGTCGCACTGGATCGTCATCAAGGACGGCAAGATCGCGAACTACCAGCTCGTCGTGCCGACGACCTGGAACGGCTCGCCCCGGGACGCGAGCGGCCAGCGGTCCCCGTACGAGGCCGCCCTCATCGGGACGCCCGTCGCCCGGGCCGATCAGCCCTTGGAGATCCTCCGGACGATCCACTCCTTCGACCCGTGCATCGCCTGCGCCGTCCATCTCTACGATCCGCACGGCCGCCGCCTCCATCAGGTCCGGGTCGTCTAGGAGGGCCGCATGGACGCCAGACCGCACGCCGAATATTTCCAGGTCTACGTCTGGGAGCTGCCGCTCCGGTTCTTCCACTGGATCAACGCCGGGTGCGTGTTCGTCCTCGGGGTGACGGGGCTCCTCATCGGCTCACCGCTCCCCTGGGAGGGGGCGGCCGCCGAGGCCTCGTCCCGGTATCTCTTCGGGTCCGTCCGGTTTATCCACTTCGCCTTCGGCTATATCTTCCTGGTCAACTTCCTGGCCCGGATCTACTGGGGCTTCGCCGGGAACGATTTCGCCCGGTGGAAGAGCTTCATCCCGAACACGAGGATCAAGCGAAGGGAGATCCTCCAGGTCCTTTGCCTCGATATCTTCCTCATCTGCAAGCTGCCGGTCCTGTCCATCGGGACCAACGCTCTGGCCGGGATCATCTACCTGGGGATGTACCTCGTCATCCTCTTCCAGATCCTGACCGGATTCGCTCTTTATTCGATCATGAGCCCGGCCTGGTTTCCCCGGCTCTTCGCCGGCCTCATCCCGCTCTTCGGGGGCCTGAGCTCCCTGCGGCAGTGGCATCACCTTTTCACCTGGGTCTTCGTCGCCTTCACGACCATGCACATCTACCTGTCGTGGTACCACGATTACCTGGAAGGGCGGGGGACGATCTCCTCCATGATCGGAGGATGGAAGTTCATCGAGAAGTCGAGCTTCCCCCACGTCCGCTGAGGACCTCCCGGACGCGGTCCGCGGCTTCGCGGACCGCGCGGGAGACGGCGGGCGAGAGCTCGAGCGAGGCCCGGTCCGCTTGGGCGATCGAGACGGTGAGCAGGAGCACATCCGGCCGCTCGTCGGCCAGGGCCAGGGCGTCGAGGATGTACTTCAGCCCGATATCATGGGGCACGAGGGCCGCGGGGTGGTCCGCGGCGTACGCGGGCCGCGCCAGCGTCACCGTTCCGGGGGGAGCCCCGTCGTCGGCCGCGTCGACGATGACGACGAGACCGGCGCCGTCGAAATAAGGGAGGAGACTGAAACCGGCGGTTCCTCCGTCGACGAGCTCGACGTCGGGAAGGCCGCCGGACCGCTGAAGCTCCTCCACGACATGGACGCCGACCCCCTCGTCACCCAAGAGGATGTTCCCCAGGCCGAGGACGACGGTCCTCCGAGGCGGTCCGGCGGATCGTTCGGCGGTCACATCCCGGCCTGGGGGACGGCCGCCGCCCCCGGCTGCTGCTCCATATATTGGATGTAAAGGTCGGTCAGGTCCTCGTGGGCCAGCTCCGCGGCCGTCTTCATCATGACCAGCCGGCCCTTGCGCATGAAGCCGATCCGGTCGGCGATGAGCT
The DNA here is from genome assembly GCA_001775715.1 of Candidatus Aminicenantes bacterium RBG_16_66_30. Lineage (GTDB taxonomy): Bacteria > Acidobacteriota > Aminicenantia > Aminicenantales > Saccharicenantaceae > RBG-16-66-30. The sequence continues at coordinate 25,531 of MEYC01000091.1, forward strand.
TGGCCCGGAAGATGTCGTGGGTCGACATGAAGACGGACTTGCCCTGGTCGCGCATCTGGACGAGGATCTCGAGGAACTCCCGGCCCGACTGGGGGTCGAGGCCCGAGGTCGGCTCGTCGAGGAGGACGTTCGGCGCGTTCTTGACCAGGGCGATGGCGATGCCGAGCTTCTGGCGCATGCCCTTGGAGAAGTTCTTGATCCGGCGGTCGAAGGCCTCTTTCTGGAGGCCGACGCGCTCGAGGACCTCGGCGAAGTCCTTCTTGACCAGGTGGCGCTTCCCGGCCAGCCGGCTGAAATAATCGAGGTTCTGGATGGCCGTGAAGTTGCCGTAGAGCATGACGTTCTCGGAGACGAACGAGACGTGGCGTTTGGCTTTGAGAGGGTCCTTGGCGACGTCGATGCTTTCGATGAGGGCCGTGCCCGAGGTCGCCGGGATGAAGTTCAGGAAGAGGTTGATCGTCGTCGTCTTGCCCGCGCCGTTGGCCCCGAACATGCAGAAGATCTCGCCCGGCTCGACCTTGAAGGTCAGGCCGTCGAGGGCCAGCTCACCGTCCTCGTAACGCTTGGTCAGGTCGATCGCTTCGAGCATGGGGTTCCTCCTTAGCGGACGTCGTAGCGCAGGAACGAGATGTAGGCGCCGACGAAAAAGACGATGATCATGACCGTGAGCAGGGCGAAATCGGGGATGGTCCGGACGAAGGACCGGCTCAGCCATTGCGGCTCGTAGATGTGCTGGGGCATGTCGTCGATCTTGATCTTCACCTGTTCCGTGGACTGGAAATTGATGCTCTCGCCGAGCTTGGAGTTGATCCATTTCGTATAGATGGGCTTGTAAGCCCGGACCGAGGCCAGGAACCGGTCGAAGTCGTCGATCCCCGTCCGGGCCAGGGTCATCGAGCCGAAGGTCAGGGCCGAGGCCGGCGAGACCCGGGACAGGTTGACGGCCAGGCTCTGCTGGGCCCGCTTCTTCTGCTGGTAGTCCCGCTCCAGGGCGGCGTTGTTCTCGTCGATCCGGTTGGTCAGCTCCTGTTGGTAATCCTGGATGAACTGGCGGAGCTTCTCCTGGTAGGCCTTGACGTCGGTCTTGGCCAGCTCCTGGTTCTTCTGGGCCCAATCGCCGAAGCCTTTCTGGCCTTCGGCCTGGATCTGCTGGAGGAAAGCGTCCTTCTGGGCTGTGACCTCGTGGACCGAGGGGATGGGCCGGATCTGCCCGGCCGTGATGACCGCGACCTTGGGGATGACCATGACGAAAACGACCCAGACGAATAGCAGGACGAGGAAGCTCGTCGACGAGCGCGTCGTCCGGGCCGAGACGAACAGCCCCAGGCTGAAGAAGACGGAGAGATAAAGGAAGAACATGAGGAAGATGAGGAGCAGGCGGGCCCAATCCTCGCCGCCGAGCGAGATGTCGGGCGTGATGAGGAGGATGAGCAGGCTCAAGATGAGGGGGATGAGCAGGGGCAGGAGCAGGCTGATGTAGCCGCCGATGGCCTTGCCCAGGATGAGCCGGTCGCGCGGCACATCGTTCGACAGGGCCAGCTTGAGCGTTCCCTTCTCCTTCTCGCCGACGATGGCATCGTAGGTGAAGAGGATGGCGAACAGGCTGAGGACGATCTTGACGATGAACATCAGGTCGAGCGCCCCGAAGACGGCGAAGACCGGGTTGCTGCTGTACTTGGAGTCGATGAGGTTCGGATCGGCGGCGATGTTGACCGGGGCGACCCGGCCCACGGCCTCCTCGATGCCCGTGACCACGGTCCCCAGGACCTGGGGCGGCTTGCTGACCTTGACCCCGATCCCGGCGAGCGAGGCGTAGGTCGGCTGGCTCTCCATGTTCTTCTTGTTCAGGGCCAGCGAGGCCGTGTGCTCCTTCTGTTCCGCCCGGAAGTTGGCCACCCCGGTGTAGACCGAGAGCAGGATCAGGATGGTACAGAGGAGAAAGGTGAAGACGAACTTCGGGCTGGTGATGTTGTCGAGGATCTCTTTCTTGATGATGTCTCGGAGCATGCCGGCCTCCCTCGAGAGAACAGTGGATTTCGGGGAAACCCGAATAAGTGTTCCCGCGCTATTATACGATAAACCGGTCCTCCGGTTCAGGAATTCCCCGTCGGCTTGACCGGGCCGGGGGCGGGCGTCTATGATGCGGCCATGCGAGGATACCCCCCCGTCCCCGGCAGGCTCGCCCTGTCAGTCCTGGCCCTGGCCCTGATTTTCGCGGCCGGATCGGGCTGTCGGCAGGCGCCTCGGCCGGCCGTTCCTCTGAGCCTCGAAAAGCCCCTGGCCCTCTTTGACGGGCACGGCGATATCGGCCCGGTCGCCCGGCCGGGAACGGTCGTCGAGGAGGCCGCGACCGGGGGCCTGATCATCGAGGGGGCCGGGGCCAACATGTGGTTCGGCTCCGACGAGGGGCGCTTCCTGTGGAAGCGTCTGAAGGGCGATTTCATCGTCAGCGCCCGGGTCAAATTCCTCGGCGAGGGCGTCGCAGCCCATCGCAAGATCGGTTGGATGGTCCGCACGAACATGGACCCCGGTTCAGCCCACGCCAGCGCGGTCGTTCACGGCGACGGGCTGACCTCGCTCCAGTACCGGAGAACGCCCGGAGCGAACACGGAGGAGATCCCGTTCCCCTTCTCCGGCGCGGATCAGATCCAGCTCGAGCGTCGGGGCGATACGTACATCATGTCGGCGGCCCGCTTCGGCGAGCCTTATGAGAGCCAAAGCGTCGCGGAACTCGGACTCGGCGACGAGATCCTGGTCGGCCTCTTCGTCTGCTCGCACAACGCCGATGTCGTCGAGAAGGCCAGGTTCACGAACGTCCGCTTGACCATCCCCGCCCCGGCCGACCTTGTCCCCTACCGGGATTACCTCGGCGGGGCG
>MEYC01000091.1:28422-33500 GCA_001775715.1 Candidatus Aminicenantes bacterium RBG_16_66_30
GAGCTGCTCGACGTCGATACGGGCCGACGGACGACCGTCTTCCGCTCGGACCGTCCGATCCAGGCGCCCAATTGGACCAAGGACGGCCGCTTCCTGATCTATAACGTCGACGGCCGGCTCGACCTGCTCGATCTGGCCTCAGGGAATGCCTCGACGCTCGACTCCGGGTTCGCCGAGGCTAACAACAACGACCACGTCCTCTCGTTCGACGGAAAACGGCTCGGCATCAGTCATCACAGCGCCGACGACAAGGACGAGTCGGTCATATATGTTCTGCCGGCCAAGGGCGGGATGCCGAAGCGCGTGACCGCGAAGGCGCCCTCCTATCTCCATGGGTGGTCTCCGGACGGGCGCTTTCTCGTCTACACGGGGGGACGCGACGGGAATTACGACATCTACAGGATCCCCGTCGACGGCGGGGACGAGGTTCGCCTGACCGACGCTCCGGGCCTCGACGACGGTCCGGAATACTTTCCCGACGGCCGGCACATCTATTTCAATTCAGCGCGAACGGGCGAGATGCTGATCTGGCGCATGGCCCCGGACGGCGGCGGCCAGGAGCCCGTCACCAAGGGCGGCTTCCATGATTGGTTCCCGCACATCTCGCCCGACGGGAAGTGGATCGTCTTCCTGGCCTTCCAGAAGGACGTCGCCGCGGACGACCATCCGTTCTATAAGCAGGTCTATATTCGGATGATGCCCGCCGATGGCCCCGCCGGGCCCAAGGTGATCGCCTATGTCTACGGCGGCCAGGGGACGATCAACGTCCCGTCCTGGTCCCCCGACGGGAAGCGGATCGCCTTCGTCAGCAACTCCCGCTAAGGGCACAGACCGGGGACATGTACCTCGGGTACGTGTCCCCAAGCCGGGCTCTCTTCCTGCACGGTCCGGCGGCCGGGATCGAGGAAGAGCCCAAAGGTCTTCGGCAGGAAGAACGTCGCATCTCTTCGGGACTTCAGGATCCGCACGCGGACCCATTCCGCGGTGACCGTCGGGAACCGGAGGAGCTTCTTCCAGCCGATGGTCGTGCCCTTGGCGATCTCCCTCCATCCCGTCGTCCCGAAAAAGTCGCGGTCGGTCGCCAGACCGGTCCCGTCCCAGACATCGAAGGCGAACGCTTCGACATTCTGCCCCCGGCCGATATCTTCCATGAGCATGGCGACATTGAAAGCTCTCGCCTCGCGGAGCGTGCATGAGAAGACTGTGACCCCGCGCTTCGAATAACCGGTCGCGCGTCCGCGCGCGTCGATCCCGTCGACGAGGGTGATTTCCGTACCGCTCTCCGTCTTCGATCCCTCCGCCAGGTTGACGGCGAAGGTCGCCCGCAGCCGGTCCCCGAGCTCCTTGAGCCGCCGGACGTCGTTCTCGTGGATGCGGCCGCGCTTATCGGGCGGGATGTTGAGGAGGAGCTGGGCGTTGCCCCCGACCGAAGTGTAATAGATATCGAGGAGATGGTCGAGGGACTTGACCTTGTCGTCCTCAGCGGCGTGATAGAACCATCCGGGGCGGATGGAGACATCCACCTGACCGGGGTACCAGATCAGCCGCCCCCCCTGCGTGGCGACGGCGGCGATCCTTTCCATAGAGCCAAGGTCCTTGGCTTGGGCATCGAGATGGGCGATGCCGCCGGGGTTCTTCTCGTCCGGAAGGTCGTCGAAGCCGACGACGGGAACGACGCTCCACTCGCTTTCCCGGGTGACACCGGCCTCGTTCCCGATCCAGCGGGCGTCCGGGCCCATGATGGAGATGACGGCTCCGGGCTGGATCTCGCGGATGAGGGCGAAATAGCCGGCCCAATCGTAGACCTGGCGCTTGCCGTTCGGCCCCTCGCCGCAGGCGCCGTCGAACCAGACCTCGGAGACCTCGCCGTAGTTCGTCAGGACCTCGCGGAGCTGGTTCTTGAAGTGCTCGTTGTAGCGGGGCGAATCCCCGTAGCTCGGCTCGTGCCGGTCCCATGGCGAAAGGTAAACGCCGAATGCCAGGCCGCCCTTCCGGCAGGCCTCGGCCACCTCCCCGACAACGTCGCCCTTCCCTCCCCTCCAAGGGGAATTCTTGACCGAATGCTCGGTGAACAGGCTCGGCCAGAGGCAGAATCCGTCATGGTGTTTGGCCGTGACGATGAGGCCCTTGATCCCCGCGGCCTGGACCGCCTCGACCCACTGGCCGGCATCGAGATCGGCCGGGTTGAAAAGCCGCGGGTCTTCCGTCCCCTCGCCCCACTCGCGGTCGGTGAACGTGTTCATGCCGAAATGAACAAACGCTTGGAACTCGAGCGCCTGCCAGCGGAGCTGACGCGCGGACGGCACGACCCGCGCAGCTTTTGCCCTCAGCTCGGCTGGCGGATCCGTCGGCAGGATCTCGACCGCGCCCGGAACGGGCCCATGATCCCTGGCCGGCGCGATCCCCGCTTTGCCCGGCATCGACTTCACGCAGCCGATCCCAGCAAGGGTAAAAAGGACCGCCGCGACGAGGGCGGCCGGCCGGGAAGGGATCCGGATTCTCATGGGCTCTCCTCTGCTCCCGGGAGGGGACATGTACCGGAGGTACGTGTCCCCGTCTCCTCCAAGACATCACGGCGAAACGGCGACCCAACTATACAATAAAACGCGAATGGCGGCAGCCCCCGCAGAGGACACGTACCGGGGGGACATGTCCCCCGGGAGGGCGGCGTTGACAACATCCGGGGCGTGAATTATGCTCCCCTCGCGTTTCCGGGCGGCTCGCGATCCGAGGAAAGGAGAGCGCTATGGACCCCGTCATCACCCTGAACGCCGTCGATTACGCCATCATCGGCGGCTATATCCTGGTCATGGTCTTCGTCGGCTATTCCCTCAAGAAATACATGAAGACCGGCGAGGACTTCTTCCTCTCGGGCCGGTCCCTCCCCGGCTGGATCACCGGCCTGGCCTTTCTCTCGGCCAACCTGGGCGCTCTCGAGGTCATCGGCATGGTCGCCAACTCGGCGAAATACGGCATCGCCACGGTCCACTTCTACTGGGTCGGGGCCATCCCGGCCATGGTCTTCCTGGGCATCTTCATGATGCCGTTCTACTACGGCAGCCGCGTCCGGACCGTGCCCGAGTATCTCAAGCTCCGCTACAACGAGGCGACCCGCGGGCTCAACGCCATCTCCTTCGCCATCATGACCGTGCTCATGAGCGGCATCAGCCTCTACGCCATGGCCCTGCTCTTCAAGATCATGCTGGGCTGGCCGCTGACCCAGAGCATCCTCTTCGCCGCCGTGGTCGTCCTCCTCTACGTCTTCTGGGGGGGACTGTCATCCTCGATCTACAACGAGGTCATCCAGTTCTTCCTCATCTGGCTCGGCCTCCTGCCCATCGTTTTCCTGGGCCTCAAGGAGGTCGGCGGCTTCGCCGGGTTCGCGGCCAAGCTCCAGGAGACGCTCCTCCACTCCGTCAAATACCTGGGCACGAGCAACAACCCTCTCGGCGTCGATTGGTTCGGCGTCGTCATGGGCCTCGGCTTCGTCCTTTCGTTCGGCTACTGGACGACCGACTTCCTGGTCGTCCAGCGGGCCCTGGCCTCGAAGAACCTCAACGCCGCCCGAATGACCCCGATCATCGCCTCGTTCCCGAAGATGCTCGTCCCCATCATCGTCGTCATCCCGGGTCTCGTCGCCCTGCTCGTCCTGCCCGAGTTCTCCTCGGCCGCGCTGCCCACGGCCGACTACAACTCGGCCCTCATCCTGCTGATGAAGCACTACCTGCCGAACGGCCTTCTGGGCCTGGCCATCACGGCCCTCTTGGCGAGCTTCATGTCGGGCATGGCCGGAAACGTCACCGCCTTCAACACGATCTGGACCTACGACATCTACGGGACCTACATCAAGAAGGGCATGCCCGACGCGCACTACCTGAAGGTCGGGAAATACACCACGGTCGTCGGCATCGCCATCAGCGTCGGCACCGCCTATATCGTCCAATCCTTCCCGAACCTCATGGACTACATGCAGCTCATCTTCTCCTTCTTCAACGCCCCGCTCTTCGCCACCTTCCTCCTGGGCATGTTCTGGAGAGGAGCCACGGCCTGGGGCGGATTCTGGGGGCTTCTGGTCGGCATCCTGACGGCGGCCGGACACTACGCCCTCTACAAGGCCGGCCTCCTGACCTACCACAGCGACATGGCCGCTAATTTCTATCAGGCCATTTGGGCTTGGTCGGCGGATTTCGTCGTCACGATCGGCGTCAGCCTCTTCACGGCCAAGCGCGACCCGAAGGAACTCGTCGGGCTCGTCTTCGGCCTGACCCCGAAGCCCAAGGCCGAGGCCCGCTGGTACGCCCGGCCCGCGGTCTGGGGAACCCTGGCCGTCATCGTGGCCGTCGTCCTCAACGTCATCTTCTGGTGATCGGCGGCGCGACCCAAGGAGCTCAACCATGAACGACACGATCGAAACGCAAGGCCAAGGGGCGGGAATGAAGCAAGGACACGTCCTCGACCTCAAGCTGCCGATCGGCTGGCTCCTCAGTGCCTACGGCGTCCTCCTCACGGTCTACGGCCTGCTGACCAAGAAGGAGGTTTACGCGATCTCCCTGGGGATCAACCTCAACCTGGCCTGGGGGATCCTGATGATCGTGATCGGCGGCGGGTTTCTCCTGACCGCCTTTCTGAAGAGGAAAAAGGCCTAGCGCCGTCCGCTACTCGCGGTTCTCCCGCAGCCGGACGTAGATGGCCGCCCCGCCGCCCTCCTCGCCCCGCGAGTGGACATCGAAGAGGACCTTCTGGCTGTTGATGAGCTGGGACAGCTGCTTGAAGCCGTACGTGCGGGGATCGAAGCCGGGATCGAGCTGGCGCAGGTAGAAGCCGATCTCGCCGAGGTTGGCCCAGCCGTCCTCGTGGACGGCCATATCGAAGGCGCCCTTGAGCAGGGGGACTGGGTCGTACTTGCCGGTCTTGTCCTCGCGGTCCTCCCGGTCCTCGTGTTCCTCGCGCTCCTCCTTCTGCTCCCGGGTCTCCTTGCCGACGCTCTTGCGCCCCGAGCCGCCCCGGTCGCGGCGCCGCGGCTCCCGCGCCTCGCGCTCCCTGCCCCGGGGGACGAGGTTCTCCGTGTAGATGAAGAT
>MEYC01000092.1:0-211 GCA_001775715.1 Candidatus Aminicenantes bacterium RBG_16_66_30
ACCTCCTCCAGCCACACCGATAGGCTGCCCGCCACCTGCACCGTCGCTTTGTAGGTGACGGAGTTGAAGCTCTTGACCACGCCCCGGCGCACGTCCATCTCAGACCGCCCCCAGAGTCAACCGCTGCTCGTAGACGGGCGATGGCCCGCTGCGAACGTAGCGCAGGCTCAGGCCCAGCACCCGCCGTTTGGCCGCCGAGAGGCCGGCGGGC
>MEYC01000092.1:265-842 GCA_001775715.1 Candidatus Aminicenantes bacterium RBG_16_66_30
ACCAGGGAGCCGCCCTGCGAGGCCATGGCCAGGTGGCGCAGCTCGGCGCCGGCCCGGTCCTGCGCGAGCGCTACCGTATCCAGGTTCAGGTCGTGGGTCTGGCGCACGCGGTCGTAGGCGTCCTCGATCTCGGGCCAATCGAAGCCCTCCACGAAGGGCCCATCGCCGAACACCTGGGCCCGGTTGGCGGGAGGGCGTAGGGTAGCGTAGCGGCCGCGGAGGATCGCGTGGTCGGCGCCGAAGGTGTAGTCGGAGGCGTCGCTGGCCTGGGGGTTCTTGATATAGGCGAGGTCGCCGCGGAAGAAGAGCACGTCGGGCGCCATGGCGAGCAGGCGGCGCACAGCCGTGGCGCCGCTCTCTCCGGGATGGATGGTGAAGCTGGGGAACAGGTCGGTGATGGTGGGGCTGGAGCTCAGGGCCGATAGCTCCAGGCCGGCGCGGGCCAGCACGAAGGAAAGGAGCTGGAAGAGGTTGCGCTCGCCCTTGGCCCAAGCGTACTGGCGGCGGGCTATCCAGCCGTCCAGGAGCTGCCAGGCATCGCGCGCGTGGAGGACGAAGGTGGCGCTGCCGCCGCCCG
>MEYC01000092.1:881-2178 GCA_001775715.1 Candidatus Aminicenantes bacterium RBG_16_66_30
CCGGTGGAGGCCAGCGGGCCGCTGGTGGTCACGTATCCGGGGCTCACCCGCACCTCGGCGCCGCGCTGGATGACGGCCTTCGGGCCCGAAAGATCCAGATAACGGCCGTCGTCGTTGCGCAGGACGACACGCAGGCGGCTGGCGCCGGGCTCATCCTCGCTTGTCAGCTCCAGGACGTCGGCGGTCACGTCCAGGATCGATGCGGCCAGGGGCGCCTGCCACACGCCCCAGGGGACCGTTAGCCAGACGGCGCTGGCGCTGGAGGCCAGGGCCAGGCCGAACTGTCCCGAGAGGTTATGAGGCACCGGGTCGCGCCAGAGGTTGTCCACGTAGTCGGCGGCGATGGGCGAGTAGGAGAAGTAGGGCCGGTTGTAGCTCTCGCTGCCGGTGTACTTTTCGATGAAGGTGGCGCGGAAGGTATCGGCGTAGGCCAGGAAGGGGGCACGGAACTCCACGTTGGAACCGGCACTGGCGCCGGTCACCTCCCGCAGGGGCGACCAGGCGTCCACGGCCTCGGAGTAGCCGTCGCCGTAGATGGTGGACCAGACCTTGTTCCGGCCCTGGCTGTCGGCGCCGGCCACCAGCACGTTGAAGTCGAGCCAATACTGGCAGGCGAGGCCGCTCACCGAGGTCAGGCTGTTGCTCCAGGCGGCGGGGCTGCCCCAGCTGCCGCCGCTGCGCTTGACGCGATAGACGGTGCCGCCCACGGAGTAGAGCAGAAGGGCGGTGCCGTTGGATTTGAGGGCCGCGGCCAGCCAGCCGACGGCGCTGGCAGGGGTGGTGATGGTGGTGGGCGAACCGAAGGAGGCGCCGTAGTCGCTGCTCTCGCGCAGGTAGATGGTGCGGCCGTTGGTGCCCACGTAGAACAGGAGGACGGAGGCGCCGTAGCTGGTCAGGGCAGCGCCGGCGTTGGCGCAGGAGTCCACCTGCGTCCAGGTGCTGAAGCTGCTGCCCGGCCCAGGGTTGGCCACCCGCTGGCGGTAGAGGTTGCCGGCGTCCACGCGACAGCGGTTCAGGGAGCCGTCGGTGGGCATGGTGGCGCCGTGATAGGAGTCGGGCTCGCTGCCGCTGTAGAGGCGCTGCCAGTCCAGCCGCTTGACGCCGCCGATGCTATCGACGACCTCGACCTTGAGGTAGGGGACGCCGCTGGCGTTCTTCTGGGCGGCCAGCAGGGCGGAGAGGAGGGTGCGCATGGCAGGCCGGCTAGCCTCCCTGGAAGGGCGTGCCTTCGTCTGCCGCCGGCCGCGCCGGCGTGTAGAGGCGGCGCACCCGTACGGCGTTGCGGCGGCCGTGCTGG
>MEYC01000092.1:2205-2855 GCA_001775715.1 Candidatus Aminicenantes bacterium RBG_16_66_30
CGCTCCTGGCCCCAGGTCAGGTACTGGCGCCAGACGTCGTCGCCGCCCACGTTGATGCGGTTGGTGGCGAAGCTGGCCCACTCGATGGCGGCGTAGGCGTCGGCGCCGCTGGCCACCACCTCCTCCAGCTGGGGTGGGATGGTGGAGGTTGAGGCGTCCAGCGTGTGCATGCGCCCGTAGTACACGTTCACCGGCTGGGCGCTGAGGGGCACTTCGTCCACCAGGAGGGTGAGGGTACCTGCCCACAGCGAGAAGGGGACGTAGCTGGGCGGGTACTTGTCCACCGGGTACTCGACAGCCTCCACCGCCACCAGGTCCGTCAGGGTGCTCAGCGATAGGTCGCGGCTCTCGGCGGTGGTGGTCAGAATGGCCTTGGCCTCGCGGGGCGCGGCCAGGCTCAGCTCCCGCACCGCCCGCTCGATGTGGCGGTCCAGCTCGCTGTCCGTCCAGCGGTAGTTGCCGGCGTCCTCGTCATGGAGGTCGCGCCTCAGGCGGGTTCTCATCTCCGACAGGTTCATAGTCAACCTCCCTCACCTGCCGGCGGGGCGAGGATGACGCGGGCGGTGTCGATGATGGCCTGCGACTCGTCGAGGTAGGCCTTGATGATGGTGTCGATCTGGGCCTGCTGCTCGGGGGCGAGGGCGACGGCG
>MEYC01000092.1:2871-5549 GCA_001775715.1 Candidatus Aminicenantes bacterium RBG_16_66_30
GAGGGCGACGGCGAGCGCGCCGTCGGGGGAGCGCCAGACGGCATCGCCGCGGAGCTGGGCCGTGAGCTGGAGGACGGTTTGCTGGCGCTGGGCGAGGGCGGACAGGAGGTTGAGGAGGGTTTCGAGCTTGGCGCTGGTGGTCGGCATGGGAGCCTCCTAGTTCAGAATCCTGAGGGTGCGGTAGCCGGCGCCGCCGCTGTCGGCGGCACCGATGGCGACCTGGCGCAAGACTACTGCGCCGTTGTTGACGGCTAGCCATAGCTGGGACAGGTCGGCGGCAGGAGCGCTGGCCATGAGGCGCAGGTTGGGCGTGGCGGGTCCAAGCTCCAGGAGGTAGCGGTTGGTGCCGGCACCGATGTCGTTGATCTTGAGGCCGATGACGGTGGCGGGGGTGCCGAGGGCGCCGGACGGGTCCTCGAGGTGGATGCCCTCGATGAGAGTGGGGTTGCCGGAGCCGATGACGGACATGAGGGGGTCGACGTAGACGCCCGCGCAGTTGGTGGGACGGAGCCTGCCGCCCATGGCGCCAGGGCGCTTGATCCATAGTCCCTTGGCGTTGGTGAGGGTGGAGCCGGTGTAGCCGGCGTTGTACCAGAAGGCAGAGATGGCGGCGAGGTCGGTGAGGACCTGACCAGGGGAGCCCGTCCAGTAGGCCTGGAAGTAGAGTCCAGCGACGAGGCTGGCGTTGGCACCGTAGTTGACAGTGCCGCCGAGGCCCCAGGATTCGGTGGCGGGGACGGTGAGCGTAAGGCCCTGCTCGATCTTTAGGCCGGCCTGGCCGACGCCTGCAGTGCCCTTGGCGAGGACGGCGGCGTCGGTTGCGATGGCTCCGGCAGACGGGCCAGCGGCGAGGCGCTTCTGGTAGATCAGGGCGTCGCCGTAGAGGGTGAGGTGAGGGCTGGCGGTGGCGAGCTTGAGGCGTTCGACGCCGGCGGCATCGCGGATGATGTTGGATAGCAGTTGGAGGTCGTCCTGGGCACGGACGTAGCCCCGGGCAGCGTGGGCGGTGCTCTGCAGCGAGAGGTTTTCGCTGGCGGCGGTGCCGCCGATGATGGTCTGGCCGCCCGCCAGACCGGCCGCAGCCACGAAGCCGGTGTGGCCGGCCTGGGGGAAGGCCAGGTTGGCCAGGGTCGCGTGGTCGTCGCTGCCTGCCGGTTCGCCCAGTAGTCGCAGTTGGCCCATGCTCGTCTCCTAGCTCAGGCTGGCGTAAACGGAGAGGGAGAGGCTGGTGGCGGTGGCCTGCACCACCTTCAGGAAGACGATGGCGCCCCGCACCTCGGCCTCCAGGCTGGGGACGGGGTTGGCCGCCAGGTCGTCCTGGTCGAAGCGGCGCTCGGCGCCTCGGAAGTACTTGGCCGCCGTGGGGTTCCACGCCAGGAGCTGTATCGTGAGGGCGGTGAGGCCCACCGAGCCGCTGGTATCGAGGTCGAAGCGCACGTTGCGATAGCCGACGCAGTCGAGGCCGTCGCTGGCGCTGGCCGGGTCGGCGCTATCGGCGCCGGTCAGGCCGGCGCGATGGAGGACCGGCGTCGTGCCTTCGTAGACGGGGGCCTTGGGCACCCCCTGGGCATCGATGCGGACGTTGGCCATGGCTCTCGCCTCGCGGGTGGGTCAGGGGTCAAGGGGCCAAGGGCAGATCACCTCTAACCCTATGACCCTTTGACCCCGCGACTCCCTCCTACGGCCGCACTCCGATGAGCTTGGCCAGCTTCAGGCCGTTGAACAGCGCGACGGAGGAGTACCACTTGATGCGGGTGCGGGTGGCGTCCTTCTGCTCCAGGCTGCCCACCTGCTCGACCTGAAGGCCGCCGGGTCCGGTGAGCCCAGCCACAGCGCCCTCGCCGAACTGCATGGCGTAAACGCTGGAGCAGTCGTTGTTGGAGCCCTGCGTCTGGTTGTCGGCGATGTAGTCGGAGACGCCGATGGGGATGGTGTCGTAGTACTGGATCATCTGGCCGAACTGGTCGCGGTCCGTCTCCAGGAAGGTGCCGGCGGTGCGGGCCAGTTTGTTGATGATGCGGCGGCTGCGGCGGCTCATCAGCAGGATCTCCGGCTTGCCCCCCTTCACCGTGTCCACGAGCTCGTCCAGCTTGTCCAGGGTCAGCGAGCCGCCGTTGACGCCCATGCTCTGCGTCTGGCCCGATTCGCACAGCTTGTCGATTCCGTCGAAGGACTTGGGGTTGGCTGTGGCGTCGCCGGTGATGAAGGTCTGCTCGAAGAGCTGCTGCACCGCCTTGGCCTTGAGCTGGATGACGGCCACCTCCAGGTCCTGGACGTTGGAGCGGGTGGCGATGAGGTAGTTATCGATGTCGGCGTCACCGCCCATGATCTTCAGGGTGGCCGTGATCTGGGCGAAGGTGGGGGTCGATTCCGTCCAGGTGTCACCCACGTCGAAGAAGGAGGCGGTGGCGGCCGCGCTCTCGCGGTTGTAAGTGAGGCCGTTGCCTACGATCTCGATGAAGGGCAGCGACTGGAGGATTGGGCTGTCCTTGATGATGGTCTCGATGACGCCCACCAGGAGGACGTCGTTGGAAAGCTTGCTGGCTTCCGCCAGGGTCAGGGCCATTTGAGTTCACTCCTTTCGACTAACCGCTGTAGCTGCAGGGCTTCAGCCCTGCTGGAATTTGGCTCCCTGCGGGTTGAAACCCGCAGCTTCCATCCAAGCTGCGCATTTCTCC
>MEYC01000092.1:5574-6288 GCA_001775715.1 Candidatus Aminicenantes bacterium RBG_16_66_30
GAAATGCGCAGGGATGTTCTCTCTCGCTGCTACTTCCTTTGTCCCAGCCCGTAGCTGATCTTCTCCGTCGGGGTCAGGGCGGCGGTGTCCAGCGCCCGCCGAGCAGGCGCGCCGGTGGGCACCCGCTGGGCCTGGGCCTGCGACTCCAGGTGGCTCTTGAGCTGGGCCACCATGCGCAGGGCGGCCTCCAGCTGGCGGTCCACTTCCTCCACCGTGTCGCCGCCCACCAGGTCCGGCGGCACCTCCGCCCGGCTGGCCAGCACCGCCTGGCGATACTTCTCGGCGGCCGACCGCAGGCCGCCCCTCAGCTCCTCCGCCTCCGAGCGGGCGGCGGCCACTTCGTCGCTCAGGGCGGCCAGTTCCGCGTCGCGGGAGGCCAGCTCGGCCTTCGCCTCGGCCAGCGTTTCATCCAGGTGGGCCGCTCGCGCCTCGCGGTCCGCCGCTGTGGTCTGCAGGCGCTCCACCTCGGCCTCCGCCTCGGCCAGACGCTCTTCCAGGGCCGCTAGTTCTTCCTCGGTCACTGTCCACCTCCAGGTTCGGGTATTTGCGATGAGGATGATAGAACATACATTCTCTTTCCGTCAACCGCCGGGTGGCACGAAAGGGGGTTAGGGCTGACGTAACAAATGTTGACTTTGGGCCTCTAACTATCGGGGGGATACGTACACGAGAAGGCCTGAGGCCGAGGAGGAGAGATGAGGAGGATCCTTTGGC
>MEYC01000092.1:6647-10436 GCA_001775715.1 Candidatus Aminicenantes bacterium RBG_16_66_30
CTGGAGCAGATGGACGAACTGACCGTGGACCAGATCCAGGACGCCTTCGGCATGGCCGGCAGCTTCGGCGGCATGAAGCTCCTGGACTCGCGCGTGCTGGACGTGTCGGGCCTGGGCGAGGCGGCCTTCGGCTTCGCGCTGACGGTGGAGTTGCCTCAGCTGGGGGTAGGCGACGGCCAGTGGGTATTCTTCGGCCGCGGCCCGCTCCTGGCGATGGCGATGACGCTGTCCATGGGCGGGGGCGCGCCCGCCGACGCCGTGCCCCTGGCCGAGGTGATGGGCGCCAATATCAAGGGCGTGCTTCTGCAGTAGAGGGGCCCGAGCGGGCGACAGTCCTTCCCCCGTGCGATGCCCAGCCGGGGGCCTCGACCTGTGCTTAGAACTCTTGGAGGCCGGCGAAGACCCTGACTTGCTGTCGAGCCAGGGCCGTGGTCAGCCTGTCCATCGCCGCGCTGCGTAGCTTCTCTAGTTTGTCTTGCAGGTCTTGGAGCTCTTCGTCGGTCAGAACAGAAGACAGTTCCTCAGCGAGGCGAGTTGCCACAGGGAATGCCTCGGCGAGCTTGCGTTCGCCCTTTTCGGTTAGGCGAACCCAGGTCTTGCGGCGATCGCTCCTGTCAAAGACACGCTCTACCAGTCCCGGTTCTTCTAGCCGGTCCACGAGCCCGGTTATCGTCTGGCTGGCCTTAACCATAGCCTGACCTATCTCGCCGGTCGTCAGGAGCCCACCTCCTTTCTTCAGGACACCCAGCAGATGGAGCTGGGGAAGAGAAAGGTGCTGGGACAGAAGAGCCAACTCTGCCAGCTTAAAGATGGCGTTATACGCTTGATAGAGCGCTATCCATTGAGCTTGGCCCCTCGCGCCGTCGAGTTGGGTCTTGCGCTTTTGCTGCCGTCGTGTCGCCATCAGACTTGTCCTCCCATCTCTTGTACCTTGGGCCCTCCCGGTCGCTGCGCCCACGCCTCCTGCCTACTTCCGCAGTGAATTCAAGTACTCCTTCAACCAGCGCCGTGCGTCACCCCAGATGACCTCTCGCTGCCCCAGCAGGCTCGTCAACTGGATCCCCTGAACGACCACCACCATTACGTGGGACAGCACGCGGGGGTTCACGCCGTCAACGATCTGGCCGTCGGCGACACCCCTGCTCAAAACCCCCTCGAGTTCATCGATTAGCGCTTCCACGCTTCGTTCGAGCCACTTCTGGAAGTCCTCGTCAGCGGACGCCATCCGGATGGAAACGTCAGTGGCCGTTGAATCTATCGTTTCTAACTTGACAGCGGTGGGCAGGTCGTCGAGGACCTTCAACAGCCGGTCGATGGGATGGTCGTTGGTTCGCAGGTGTCGGGCCGCGCCCTCCTCTACATGTAAGCGCATCATCTCGTCAATAGCAGCAAAGCCCAGTTCCTTCTTGGACGGGAAGTAGTGGTAGAGGCTGCCCCTCTTGACACCACTTTCCTTGAGGATATCAGCGATCCCGGTGTTGTGATAGCCTCGGGTGGCGAACAGCGCGAGGGCTGCCTGAACGATGCGCTTCCTGGCGTCCGAAGGTCGACGTGGCATTTGACCAATTGGTCGGTATACTACCTTACTCTTGACATCCGCGTCAAGTCCGAAAGCGGGCTGTACCGCTTCGACCTGGCTGCCCTATGGTGTGTACCAAGGTGAGCTGGCGTAACGCTAGCTGTTTTCCCGCACTCTGTGGTAAACTATTCTATTCTGCATCGCCCCCTGCTGGTGGGGGCAGAAGGAGTTCACCATGGTCGTCGAGCGGCTTGTGTTCCAGGTCAAGTACGGTAAGGACCTCGTTTCGGTCGCCAAGAAGGGCGAGAAGATCTTCACCAAGCACGGGTACCGCCCCGGCCGCGTCCTGACCGATCTCACCGGCGACATGTTCACCGTCGTCTGGGAGAACGAGTGGGAGAACCTGGCGGAGTTCGAGAAGATGCGCCAGCGCATGTTCGACATACCCGAGTTCCACTCTTGGTTCGCGGAGATGGAGGCTGTGACCGAGCACGGCCACCGCGAGCTCTGGAACGTGGAGTAGGGGCGAAGAACCCCAGAACCCAGGGGCAAACTGACCCTCGCGGACGGCGTCCCCGTCCGCTGCGATACTGCTTGCCCGTCGCGCGTGTAACGGGCACATCGCCCAGGCGTCTTTCTTAGCGCCGGCAGTCTAATCGCGTGGACGGAGGAGGCATGATCCGCGTTCTAGCGTTTGTCCTGGCGGGCGGGCTGGTTCTGCTCGCGGCCTGCGGCGGCTCAGGAGGCGACGAAGACGCCGACGCGACACCGCAGGCGACGCCCGAGGCGACGGCGGTGGCGACGCCGCCCTGGGCGGGGCGCCAGGGCGAGCTGAAGGGCAAGCTGGGCGAGATGGTCCTGGCCAAGGAGGACCTGCCCGGTTCTCTGAGCTGGCTGGAGCCGGTCGAGAATCCGCCGGAGGTTCTCAAACCGATCATCGCGCCGGAGCGGGACCCCCTGACGATGGTCGGCCTGCCCTGGCGTCCGGGCTCCTCGGGGCCCCTGCGAGACAGCCCCTGGGAAGCGTCCGCTTTCGTGGGGAGCGAGGGCGACGTGTGGCTGTGGTCCTTCGTGACCCTGCCGGCCGATCTCGATACGCTGAGCGCGGTCCGCCGGGCCATGATCGAAGCCAATCGGCTCGACGTGGCCGAGCTTCGCCTCGACCTCTGGGAGTCCCTCACGAAGGAAGACCTTGGCCTTAGGCCCGAGGCGGTGCGCACCGGCGGCGCGAAGGGGCTGGGCGAGGCGCGGTTCTCCTATGGGCTCTCGCTGTACAACGTGGAGGGCGAGGAGCAGTACCAGGTCCAGGGCTATGCCTTCACCCGCGGGCCCGTGTTCGGCGTGCTGATGGTGGTCTGTCGGCCCGGAACGCTGGGCAAGGACGACGGCATCTACCTGGCCCTCACCTTGGACGGGAAGATACAGGAGACCCTCAAGGCCGTCGGCCTTCCCGAGGCGTAGGACTCTCCTCCGCCTCTCGCTCTTCCTCCAGCCAGCGGGCGAAGTGTCTTGAGGTGAGGCAAGGCCAGCAGGCCAGGCCACACTCCACCTTTTTGGCCTCTCGGGGCCGTTCAAGTGTTGACAAGGCGTCCTTCCGCGTCTACACTAAGATAAGCGCCACATTTCAGTAAAGATTTCGCCGAAGCGCCGAAAGGAAGGACGATAATGGCAACGGTAGCTATGCGCAATGGCGTAGACGTTGGGCAGCTAGTGGAGACCATCGAGGCGATCAAGAGGAACCCACAGCTGGCCAAGTTCCAGTTCCGTGCCCACAGCGAATGGGAGGGTGGTGGGCGCTCGCTGACCCGCATCCAGGGCTTCTACGGGGCCGGCCAGGAGGACACCTCGCGGGCGCAGCCGTTCGAGGTCGGCGGGGACGAGCCGCCGGTGTTGCTGGGCAAGAACACGGCTCCTAACGCTGTGGAGACGGTCCTCGCTGCTCTGGCGTCGTGCTTGGCGGTGGGCTACGCCTATAACGCTGCCGCCCAGGGCATCGAGGTCGAGTCGCTGGACTTCGACCTGGAGGGTGACGTGGACTTGCACGCCTTTCTGGGTCTGTCCGACAAGGTGCGACCGGGCTTCAGCAATATCCGGCTCACCTACCGGGTGAAGGCGGACGCACCGCGTCAGAAGCTAGAAGAGCTGTGCGAATACGTCCAGCGCACGTCGCCGGTGCTGGACATCATCCGCAATCCCGTGCCTGTCTCCGTGGAACTGGCGGACTAGGCGGCAGTCGACCGAGAATCACGGCGGCACGCAGCCCCGCCTTG
>MEYC01000092.1:10453-10650 GCA_001775715.1 Candidatus Aminicenantes bacterium RBG_16_66_30
GGGCCATGGCCGCGTGAGGGAAGCAGCGGCACGAGACGTGCCGCTGCTTCCCTCTGCAAAGTAGGCTGGCGGTGCCCTAGCCCCCCGCCTCCCGCTCCTCCTCCAGCCAGCGGGCGAACTCTGTCTCCGGGTCGGGCACGCCCAGCTCGTCGGCGGCGCGGCGGCGGGAGTGGATGCCCGCCTCCACCAGCCTCGCC
>MEYC01000093.1:0-30801 GCA_001775715.1 Candidatus Aminicenantes bacterium RBG_16_66_30
TGCCCGCCGACCATGAACTGGTACTCGACGGCCGTGCGGTGGGCGTCCCCGAGGCCGCCGTGCCAGCCGGCCAGGCCGACGCCGCTCCTCACGGCCTCCTCGAGGTTGCGCTCCTGCTCGGCCTTGATGTCGGACATGGTGAAGATGTGGACGATGAGGTCGAGCGTCTTGAGCTTGGCCAGGTCGAGGTAGGCGTCGAGGGTGTGGGAGACCTCCACCTGGAAACCCTGGCTCTCGAGCCATGGGGCGAAGATGTCGACGCACTGCTTGGGCTCATGGCCCTCCCAGCCCCCCCAGACGACCAGGGCCGTCCTCGGCTTCTGGGCCGGCGGCGCGGCGCAGGCCAGCGCCGCGACGAAGCCGGAGAGGAGCAAGGCGAATAGAGCGCGGCTTTTCATGGTCGGTCCTTTCACTCGAGCTCGCGCAGCCAGATGTTGCGGAAGCGGACGGGGTGGCCGTGGTCCTGGAGCGATATCGGCAGCCGGTCAGGATGCATCTTGTAGGGCGGACGGGCCTTGTGGGCCGTCGGACCGGTCAGGACGGCGCACTCGTGGACGAGGAGGCCGTTGTGAAGGACGGTCATGCGGGCCGGGGCGAGGACCTTCCCGTCCGCGTCGAAGCGGGGCCGGCGGAAAACGATATCGTAGGTCTGCCATTCGCCGGGCGGCCGGCAGGCGTTGACGAGGGGCGGGTGCTGGCCGTAGAGGGCCGCGGTCATGCCGTCCGCGTAGGTCGCGCTGCCGTAGCAGTCGAGGATCTGGACCTCGTAGGTGTCCATGAGGAAGACGCCGCTGTTGCCGCGGTCCTGGTCCTTCCCCTTGGCCGGCTCGGGGGCCATCCACTCGACGTGGAGCTGGCAGTCGCCGAATCCGCGGACCGTCCGTATCCCGCCGGCTTTGGCCACGACCTCCATATGGACGTTCTCGACCTTCCAGCGGGCCGGCTGGCCCTTGGCGTCCGTCCATTGCCCGAGGTCCTTCCCGTCGAAGAGCACGACGGCGTCGGCCGGCGCGGGGACGGGCGGCCCGGCCGGGCCGGGCGCGACGATCCGCGGCTGGGGCCGGTTCGGATCGTGAACGGGCCACGTATCCTGGCTGGCCGCGAAGGCGGCGGCCAGGACCAGGATGACCGGAGCCGCCACGGCTAAAAGGGACGGTCTCCGCATCTAAAGGCTCCAGCCGGGCCGGTATTCGAAGTGCAGGAGCTCGTTGGCCTCGGGGAGGTTGATGAACTCCATCTTCTCGCCGTCCCAGAGGAGCTTCGTGTTCTTCTCGGCCAGGCGGACGGCGACATTGGCCAGGAGCATGGTCTCCGTCAGCGGGCCGGAATAGGAGAAGTCGGTCGTCGACTTCGTCCCCTTCTTGATGGCCTCGATCCACTCCTCGCGGATGCCGGGGGAGCGCGGGATCGTCTTCGCCGGCCGCGTGTACTCCTGCATCCGCGACTCGGGGATGAGCCGCGGGTTGGCCCCGTAGACGCTGCACATCAGCAGGCCCTTGGTGCCGCGGAAGAGGACGCCGCCGCCGTCGTCGCCCATCATCCGGCCGGGCTCGAGCTCGGCCGGGCGGGGCGGCATCAGGCCCCCGTCCCACCAGGTCAGGCTCAGCGGGCCCATCCCCTCGCGGGCCGCGAACTCGTAGGTCACGACCTCGCCCTGGGGGGCGTAGTCCCTGCTGTACGGCGTCGAGGAAGCCTGGACGCTCACGGGTGACCTGAGCTTGAGGGCCCAGAAGGGCTGATCCATGATATGGGCGCCCATGTCGCCGAGCGAGCCGGTGCCGAAATCCCACAGCCCGCGCCACTTGAAGGGATGATAGGCGGGGTGGTAGGGCCGGAAGGGGGCCGGGCCGAGCCAGACGTCCCAATCGATCGTCGACGGGACCGACGGGATCTCCCGGGGCGCGTCGAGCGGGCCCTGGGGCCAGATGGGGCGGTTCGTCCAGCAGTGGACCTCGTGGACGTCGCCGATGGCCCCGTCCCAGATCCATTCGCAGATGAGGCGGGCGCCCTCGCCGGCGTGGCCCTGGTTGCCCATCTGGGTGACGACGTTGGCTTCCTTGGCGGCCTTGGCCAGGAGGCGGGCCTCCTTGATCGTGTGGGTCAGGGGCTTCTGGACATAGACGTGCTTGCCCAGCTTGATGGCGGCCATGGCGATGACGGCATGGTTGTGGTCGGGCGTCGTCACGGTCAGGGCGTCGATCCCCTTGACCTTCTCGAGCATCCGCCGGAAATCGCGGAACTTGGCCGCCTTCTCGTACATGGCCTTCTCGGCCGGCTCGAGATTGTCGCTGCGGAGCAGCCGGGCGACCATCTCGTCGTCGACGTCGCAGAGGGCGACGATGTTCTCCGAGCGGACGCCGCGCGTGTCCGACGCGCCCATGCCGCCGACGCCGACGCAGGCGATGTTGAGCGTGTCGCTCGGCGCCTTCTTCTTCTGGGTCGCCCCGACGACGTGGCGGGGGACGACCATGAGGCCGGCCGCGGCCGTCGCCGACGCGCCCAGGAACTTCCGGCGGCTCCAGAGGGGCTCGTCGGACCGGGAGAGCTTTTTCGTTCCGTCCATGTTCACACCTTCCTTATCTGAGAATCGAGATGGGTGGCGGAGAATCGATGATCGTCCTCATGGATCAGCACGGAAGTGCCTAGAGGGCTTATAGCACAAAGGCGCGACGGGGGTCAATTTGGGGAGGGGCCGTCCCAGGCCGGCGAGGCCGACGCCGGAGGGAGAACGAGAGAGAAAAAAGAAGGAAGGAGGGCGCGGGCCCTCCTTTCAATAGAGCGCGTTCCCTCTGACTAGAAAGCGTAGCTCAGACCGAAGACGGGCACGAGGATCTTCATTTCGTACACGCCGGGCATATCGCTCGTCATGACGGTCCGACTCTTGCCCGCGAGATACTCAAACCCGAGGTCGATCGTCAGACCGCCGGACGTGTAGCCGAAGCCGCCGGCGAAGCTGTTGAAGGTGTAGCTGGGGATGAGGACGTTCATCGTTTCATCCGGAGCGGGGGCGGGATCGTAATAGTAGCCGCCCCGAATGGCGAAATTGCCGAACGTGTATTCCGCGCCGCCGCGGAGCTGGATCTTGTTGTTCCAGAGGAGCTCAAGCTCCGAGCCGGCCAGGGCGACGCTCCAGACGGGATCCTCGAAGGCGAGCGGGATCGTGTCGAGCTTGCTCCAGTTGGTGTAATGGGCGTCGAAGCTGAGGGTCAGTTCGGGGACGGGCTTGATCGAGAAGCCGCCGGCCAGCCATATCGGGCTGGTCACGCTCATCTCCGTGCCGGACACGGTTTCGAGCCCCAGGACCCCCATGTTCTCCATTTCCGTCGTCCCGGACATCTTCAGCTTGGATTGCGTCCGGAAGGTGGCGCCGAAGCCGATCCAGTCGGCGGGCTTGACCATGAGGCCGAACGTGGCCCCGTAGCCCCAGCCTTTGACGTCCAGCGTCTGCTGGCCGGGATTGAAGTAGATATCCGGCACGCTGAGGTCCATGACCCCGGCCCAACGGTCCATCTTGAAGAAGCCGTAATTGATGTTGAGCGTGGCGCCGAAGAGGACCTGATCGGTGATCCTGACCGCGATCGAGGGGGAGAGGCTGATCGAGCCGACGAAGCTCTCCCATGTGTACGGCTCGATCCCGGGCGGGGTCAGGAAAGCAGGGGGAAGCCCCATCGCGCCGAGCAGGGCCGCCTCGACGCCCGTGTTGTCCCAGCTGGCGCCCAAGCCGGAGAGCGTGTAAGCGCCGAGGCCTACGACGATCCGGTCCCCGATTGGCTGGAAATATCCCAGGAGCCCGGCGGGATAGTATTTCTGGTTGGTCTCCATGTCGAACGCGCCGATGCCGTACGTGCTCTTCGGGATGAGCAGGTCGCCGGCCAGGCCGAAGGTGGGCTGCTTCAGAAGGGCCAGGCCGGCGGGATTCCAAAAGACCGCCGTGAAGTCGTTGGCCAGGCTGACGTAGGCTCCGCCCATGGCCGTGGCCCGGGCGCCGAACCCGTTCAGGTTGAGGCCGTTGGCGAAGAGGCCCGTCGCCATGACGGCCGCCAGGGCCAGGACGAGAGAGATCCGGACGAGTGATTTCATTTTTCCTCCTATCTGTACTTCGGGGATTTTACGATATCTGACAAGGGAAAATCAATAAGAAAGGCTTTGGCGTCAGCGAAATTATTTATTTGCTGATAGTTGCGGATGTTTTACATTTGTCCCGGGAGCGGCTAGAATCCTTTTATGGAACTCGCCCGCGCCTCCGAAGTCGCCCCGATCCGGAGCCTCCTTCTCAAGCATCCCCGCGAGGCTTGGCGCGGCCGGGAGGACGTGCGGAAGCAATGGCGGGCCCTGGGCTATCCGGCCGAGCCCGATCTCGGCCGGGCCTGCGACGAGTACGACCGGTTCGTGGAGATCCTCCGGCGATCCGTGCCCAAGGTCCATTTCCTGCCGGCCGACGCGGCGACGGGCCTCGACTCGATCTACGTCCGCGACGCGGCCTGCGTCGCGCCGCGCGGCATCGTCTTTGCCCGGATGGGCAAGGAGCTCCGGCGGGGCGAGCCGCGGGCGGCCGGGCGGTTCTGCGCCCAGGCCGGCTGGCCGGTCCTCGGAGAGATCCGCGACCCGGGCACTCTCGAAGGCGGCGACATCGCCTGGCTCGACGAAAAGACCGTCGCCGTCGGCCACGGCTACCGGACCAACGCGGAGGGCATCCGCCAGCTCCGCGAGCTCGTCGCCGGGGACGGATGCGAGGTCATCGAGGTCCCCCTTCCGCACTGGGAAGGGCCGGACGACGTCTTCCATCTGATGTCCGTGCTCAGCCCCGTGGACGAGGCCAAGCTTCTCGTCTACTCGCGCCTCCTCCCCGTGCCTTTCCGGAGGCGCCTCCTCGACAGAGGCTTCACGCTGCTCGAGGTCCCCGAAGCCGAATTCGCGACGATGGGCGGGAACGTTTTGGCTCTCGCGCCGGGCAAGTGCCTGGCCCTGGCCGGCAATCCCCGCACGGCGGCCCTCCTCGAAAGGGCCGGGGTCGAAGTCCTGACCTACGAGGGCGGGGAGATTTCGGTCAAAGGCGCCGGCGGCCCGACCTGCCTGACCCGCCCCTTCCGCTAATACGGAGGGCGAGGGTGTCGTCGAGCCCAAAAAATTGACTATTTCGGCGGGGAATTCTATACTGAGGGGCTGAGAATCCTTCCGGAGGATACAACCATGGACCTTTTCGAGAAATGCAAAGGCTTTTATTCGGACCCCAAGGTCGCCCAGAAATACGGCTATCCGACCAATCCGCGCACGGCCCAGGCCATGGGCCTCTTCCCCTACTTCATCCCCATCGAGCACGCCGAAGGGACCGAGGTCTTCATCCACGGCAAGAAATACATCATGATCGGCTCGAACAACTACGTCGGGCTGACCAACCATCCCAAGGTCAAGGAAGCGGCCATCGAAGCCGTCAGGAAGTACGGCACGAGCTGTACCGGCTCCCGCTTCCTCAACGGCACGCTCGACCTCCATATCGAGCTCGAGGACCGGCTGGCCAAATACGTCGGCATGGAGTCCGCCCTCGTCTTCAGCACCGGCTTCCAGGTCAACCTGGGCAGCATCCCGGCCATCATGGACAAGGACGACATCATCATCACCGATAGGGAAGTCCACGCCAGCATCATCGACGGCGTCCGCATGGCCAAGGTCCTCAAAGGCGTCCACGCGCGCTACTACAAGCACAACGACCCGGCCGACCTCGAGAAGGTCCTCTGCTCCCTGCCGCCCGAGCCGGCCAAGCTGGTCATCGTCGACGGCGTCTTCAGCATGGGCGGCGACATCGCCAAGCTGCCCGAGATCATCCCCATCTGCCAGAAGTACGGCGCCCGGTTCATGTCCGACGACGCCCACGCCCTCGGCGTCATCGGCGGAGGCCGGGGCACGGGGTTCCACTTCGGCCTGCAGAAGGAGGTCGACCTCGTCATGGGGACCTTTAGCAAGTCCTTCGCCTCTGTCGGCGGTTTCATCGCCGGCCCCAAGGAGGCCGTCCATTTCATCCAGATGTTCGCCCGGCCGTTCATGTTCAGCGCCAGCCTGCCGCCTTCCAACGTCGCGACGGTCCTGGCCTGCCTGGACGTCCTGGAGCAGGAGCCCGAGCGGATCCAGCGGGTCAACGATATCGCCGCGCGCGTCCGGGGCGAGCTCCGGGCCATGGGCTACAACATCGGCGAGAGCGAAACGCCCATCATTCCGATCGTCATCGGCGACATGATGAAGGCCCTGGAGGCCTGGAAAGTCTTCTTCGAGGCGGGCATCTACACCAACGTAGCCCTGCCGCCGTCCGTGACGCCCGAGTTCTCGTGCCTGCGGACGAGCTATATGGCTACGCACACGGACGAGCAGGTCGACCGCATCCTCGAGGTCTTCCGCAAGGTCAAGGACCTCGTCCACATCGGCGGCTGAGGCCGCGCGGACGATGGCCGACAAGCACTTCTGGAACATCCGGGCCCGCAACTACGACAAGCTCTACTGGACCAAGGACGCCGGCTACATCGAGAAGATCATCGAGGTCGCCAAGTTCTCGCGCAACGACCTCGTCCTCGACATCGGCACGGGGACGGGCGCCATGGCCCGGTCGATCCACCCTCACGTCCGCCACGTCGTCGGCATGGACTTCTCCGATTCCATGCTCAAGCGGGGCAAGTGGGACGGCATCTCCATGGTCAAGTGGGACCTCACCGACACCCTGTTCCGCAACCAGCTGTTCGACAAGATCGTCGGCCGCATGGTCTTCCATCACATCCTCGACAACCTCGATCGGGCTTTCCTCCGCTGCTACGACCTCCTCAAGAGCCGGGGCAAGCTGATCATCGCCGAGGGCGTTCCGCCGGGCGAGGGCCAAGATATCGTCGACTGGTACACGGAGATGTTCAAGCACAAAGAGGCGCGGCGGACGTTTACGAAGAGCTCCCTCGTCCACTATTTCGTCAAGAACGGCTTCAAGGACGTCCGGGCCTACAAGTACAAGATGCGGCGCTTCAACATCAACAACTGGCTGGTCAATTCCGGCCTCCACAAGGCCAAGCAGACGCTCATCCTCGACATGCACCGCGGCGCCCCGGACAAGGTCAAGGCGGCCTACAACATGACCTTCGAGAACGGCGCCTGCCTCGTCGACACCGACAATCTCATCATCGTCGGCAAAAAAGATTAGAGCCGCGCTCCGAGCTTCCGGACTTAACATTTGCGCCTGGCGACGGGTAGAGCCATGCGGATGAACGAGACGGAACAGGAGCTCATCACGATGGTTCTCTCCGGCCGCGCCGAGGCGTTCGAGCCGCTGGTCACCCCCTATCGGGGCCCGATCCTGGCCCTGGCCTACCGGCTGACCCGCGACCGGGAGGACGCCCGGGAGGTAGCCCAGGAGGCCTTCCTCAAGGCCTTCCGCTCCCTCGGCCGCTTCGACCTCTCCCGCTCGTTCCGCAACTGGCTCTTCCAGATCGCGGCCAACGAGGCCCGCGACCGGCTGAGAAGGGCCAAGCGGGAGCGGGCGGCCTTCGAGGCCGCCGCCCGCGAGGGGATCGCGGCGGCGCCGGCGCCGGAAGCCGGCCGCGAGCGGCGGGAGACGCGCTCGGGGATCATGCGGGCGCTCGACGCCCTCGGGCGGCGCGAGCGGGAGGTCTTCGTCCTCAGGGACCTCCAGGAGCTCGACATCCGGGAGACGGCCCGGGTCCTCGGCTGCTCGAGCATCTCGGTCCGGGTCAACCTGTCCTCGGCCCGCCGGAAGATCCGCGAAGCGATCCGGCGCGATTTTCCGCATCTGGAGGAAGGACGATGACGTGCCGCAAACTTCGCAAGCTCATGCCGCTCCTCGCCGGGGACGACCTCGGACCGCGAAGGACCCGGGCGGTCCGGGCCCACGTCAGCGCCTGTCCGGCCTGCCTGCGGGAGCTCGAGGAGCTCCGGGAGGCCCTGAGCCGGTTCAAGGCGGCGGCGAAGGACGAGAGCGTCCCGGACTGGAGCGAGGGCGAATGGAAGGCCCTGATGGTCCGGGCGGCCGGCGGGACGGCGCGGGACGGGGAGAAGAAAAGAGCTTGGGGGGGGCACGTCCTTTTGCCGCGCTGGGCCGCCGCCTCCGCCCTTGGCGCTCTCATCGGGCTCGTCGTCCTCTCCGTGCTTTTCAGAGGGCCGGGCCCCGGGCCGGCGGAGAGGCCGGACCCGCCGCTCGCGCTCGCGGATGCCGGACGGGCCCAGGACGTCGTTTCCATGACCATGGTCTCGCAGGAGACCGGGCTCCAGATCGTCTGGTTCTTCGATAAGAATTTCGATTACAAAGGAGAACAAGAATGAAAAAGACGATGATCGCGTTTCTCGCGCTGGCCTTCACGCTGGCCGTCGTGACTCCGGTCCTGGCCGAAGACCCGGCCGGCGTCGCGGCGCAGGACCCGAAGGCCGAGACGAAGACCCTGCGCAAGGAGATCGTCAGGCTCAAATATGTCCGGGCCCAGGACATCCAAACCCTGCTCTATACTTATGTCAGCCGCGGCGGCCTCATCCAGTCCAATCCGAACATGCCGGCGGTCTTATCGGTCAGCGACACGCCCGAGAACGTCGAGAAGATCCTGGCGGCCATCCGCGAGCTCGACGTCAAGCCGGCCGATGTCCTCTACACGGTCCAGCTCGTCCTCGGCTCTGAGACGGATGCCGCGACCGACGCCGAGCTCCAGAACGACCCCATCGTCAAGGAGCTCCGCAAGCTCCTGCGCTACAAGGGCTATACGATCCTCGACGCCACGCTCCTGCGCGCCGTCAATAGAGAGGACGCCGAGATCACGTTCGGTCCGAAGGCCGAATTCGAGTTCTGGCTTAAGCCTGACGTCACGGGTGACACCAAGGCGCCGGCCATCAAGACCGAGGTCAGGCTCCGGCAGATCAAGCGGCTGGGGAGGACCACCACTAAGGAAGGGAGCTCTCAACCCATCGTGGACGAGACGACTCTGATCCAGAGTTCGCTCAACATCAAGTCCGGCGAAAGGACCGTCGTCGGCGTCTCCAAGCTCGACGGCGGCGACAAGGGGCTCATCCTCATCATCTCCGCCAAGATCGTCGACTAGCATTCAGATCGGGGACACGTACCCGAGGTACATGTCCCCTCCAGAGGGACAGTCCCCTCTGGGGACAGTCCCTCTTTTTTTTCGGCCGGGACCTTCAAGGGACTGTCCCCAGAGGGGACTGTCCCTCTTTTTTTTGGTAGAATAAGCTCGAACCAACGGAACAAGAAGGAGGTCCCCGTGAGAAGGTCCGCTCTTCCGCCGGCGCTCGCCATCGCCGTCATTGTCATCCTAAGCCTGACCGCGGCCCAAGCTCCGAAGGCCGGCGACGCCGCCCTCGGGACGCACAAGTACGCCGACTACCAGACGCCCCAGTTCTGCGGCACGTCTTGCCACACCGACATCTACCGGCAGTGGCAGCAGGCCATGATGTCCCAGGCCTACACCCATCACTGGGACGAGATCGAGTACTTCAAGCTGGCCGTCCCCCACGCCGAGAAGGACAGCGTCGTCGCCGGGGTCAAGGCCGGCTGCAACGGCTGCCACGCCCCTCTCGCCTTCCTGGCCGGCGACGTCCCGCCGCCCGCCCCGTCCAAGAACAGCCGGGCCAACGAATCCGTCTCCTGCGAGGTCTGCCACACCGTCACCGGCTTCGCCGGCGACACGCCCCACAACTACAACTGGATCTCCGAGCCGGGCAAGACCAAGTACGGCCCGCGCGTGGGCAAGAACTCGCCCGAGCATAACCTGGCCCAGTCCGATTTCCTGGGCACGGCCGAGTTCTGCGGCACCTGCCACAACGAGATGAGCCCCTACGGCGTCTGGGTCAAATCGACGCACCTCGAGTGGAAGGAAGGCCCCTACGCCAAGCAGGGGGTCAAGTGCCACGATTGTCACATGACCAACGCGCCGGGCAAGTCCGCGGCCATGGGCAACGCCTACCCCGACGTCCGCCAGCACCTCTTCCACGGCGCCCACGATCCCGGCAAGGTCAAGGGCACGATCGAGCTCCGCATCCACCCCGATCTCCTCGAGGCCGTGCCCGGCGATCCGGTCAAGTTCACGATCGCCCTATTCAACCAGAAGACCGGCCACAAGTTCCCCTCCGGCTCGGTCGAGGACAGGATCGTCTGGATGCACGTCGAGGCCGTCGACGCCAAGGGAACGGTTTACCATCTACCCGTCGACAAGAAGGGTTTCGCCGGCGAAGAGTTCACCATCGGCGCCGACACGCTCGCCTACCAGGACATGGGCATCGCCCTCGGCGATCCCGCCTTCAAGGGCATCCCGCGCGACGGCATCCCGGTCGGCGACCG
Source organism: Candidatus Aminicenantes bacterium RBG_16_66_30 (assembly GCA_001775715.1). Taxonomy (GTDB): domain Bacteria; phylum Acidobacteriota; class Aminicenantia; order Aminicenantales; family Saccharicenantaceae; genus RBG-16-66-30. The sequence continues at coordinate 10,328 of MEYC01000093.1, forward strand.
CATCTTCCGCATGGCCTACTTCGATCCCCAGGGGCGCATGACCCTCCAGCAGTGGAACACGAAGTCGCTCGGCACGGATTACCGTCTCGGACCGCGAGAGACCAAGCTCGAGACCTGCACCTTTCGCCTGCCCGACGGCGTCGCCCTCGGCGACCTCAAGGTCACGGCCGTCCTCAACTACCAGAAGCTGGTCAAGCCGGCCGCCGACTTCCTGGGCGTCCCGGCCGAGGAGGCCGAGGTCATCGAGGTCAACCGGCATTCGACGACGGTCAAGATCGTCGACTGACAGGCTAGAAGAAAGGAGAGCCGGCCATGAAGAACATCCTCCGCGCCGCATGCGCAGTCGTCCTCCTCGCTGTTGTCGGCCTGGGCAGCCTCCAGGCCATGCCCGCCTTCGCCCGCAAGTACAGCATGAGCTGCAAGACCTGCCACGCGCCCTTCCCCAAGCTCAAGCCCTACGGCGAGGAGTTCGCCGCGAACGGCTTCGTCATCAAGGACAAGGACACGCCGCGCTACTTCGTCGACACGGGCGACTCGGCCCTGTCCCTTCTCCGGGAGATCCCGATCGCCCTCCGCCTCGAGGGCTTCCTGGCCTGGAACAACGCCAACCAGCGCCAGGTCGATTTCCTCTCGCCCTACATCCTGAAGCTCATTTCCGGCGGCGCCATCACGAAGAACATCGCCTACTATTTCTACTTTTTCTTCAGCGAGCGGGGCGAGATCGCCGGCATCGAGGACGCCTTCGTCATGTTCAACGACCTTTTCGGCTCCGACCTCGACCTCTACGCCGGCCAATTCCAGATCTCCGACCCGCTCTTCAAGCGGGAGGTCCGGCTGCCGTTCGAGGACTACCAGATCTACCGGGCGACGCCGGGCGACTCCCGGATCAACCTGACCTACGACCGCGGCGTCATGCTGACCTACGGCTTCGCCACCGGCACGGACCTCACCTTCGAGGTCCTCAACGGAACGGGCATCCACGAGGCCAACGTTTTCCGCAGCTTCGACGACGATCCCTACAAGAACGTCCTCCTCCGCGTTTCGCAGGAGATCGTCCCGGCGTTCCGGGTGGGCGCCTTCGGCTTCCTGGGCAAGGAGCGGCCCGACGAGATCGTCAATTCGGTCTGGATGGCCGGCGGGGACGTCACGCTCGCCGTCAAGCCGTTCGAGCTCAACGTCCAATACGTCGAGCGCCGCGATTCCAATCCCTTTTTCGCCACGATCCTCCCGATCGACAAGCTCATGACCCGGGGGGCCTTCGCCGAGCTCATCTTCCTTCCCAAGGGCGACGACAGCCGCTGGTACGGCGCGGGTCTCTTCAACTGGGTGGATTCGGACCAGGCCGACCTGCGTTACTCCGCCGCGACGGCCCATGTCGGATATGTCCTGCGGCGGAACATGCGGCTGACCGCCGAGACGACCTACGTGTTCCGCGGCCCGTACGCGGAGCACATCCGGGTGGGAACGGGGATCGTCCTGGGATTCTGAGGCCGGCGCCGGCTCAGCCGGCGGCGGACTTGGCGAGGCTCTCGAGCCGCGCGGAAACGTTCCGGTAGCCGGGATTCCAGGCGCAGATCTCCCGGAACAGGGCCGCGGCCCGGTCCCGTTCGTCCGAGGCCTCGAGGACCTCGGCCAGCTCGTAGGCGAGGGCGAAATACTGGTCCGAGGCCGGCTTGGCTTCGGCCATGGCCTTCTCGAACCATTTCGCGGCCTCCCCGAAATTCCTCTTCTGCCGGTAGCCTTGGCCGATGAGGCTGCAGCACCCGACGGCCAGCGACTTGTCGTTGGCGGCCAGGGTCAGCTCCTCGACCGCTTCCGCCGTGAGCCCCTGGCCCATGAAGGCCAAGCCGAGCTGGAAGCGCGCCTCGGCGTCGACCGGACCGGCCTTGTCGCGGAGGTCCTTGCGGAACTCCGCGACGATCGTCGTCAGGGCCCGCTCGAGCGGCGACGATTCGCCCGCCAGCTGGCCCGCGCGGGCGGCGGCCAGCCAGCCGATCTCCTCGGCCGCGAGTCCCCGGAGGTCGTGATAGGCCCTCTCGCCGGTCTCGGAGCTGACGAACGGGATGATGTCCGTCTCGGCGAAGATGTCGGCCGTGCTGATCTTCTCGCCCTCGAGGACGTCCCCCCGGAACGGGGGCTTCATCGTCTTGCGCCCGTCGGTCGGCTTGGCTGCCGGCGCCTTCTCTTCCGGCCGCCTCTCCTCATCCCTCTTCTCCTCGGGCCTCTTCTCCGCCGCCCGCTTCTCCTCGGCCTTCCTCCCGGCTGTCTGCTCCTTGAACTGGGCTTCGAGGATGGTCGTCTTCTCGACCCGCCGCCGGATCTCGTCCTCGTCCATGTGGGTCCGGACCTCGTCGAGGACGGCGATCTTCTTCAGGATCTGGGGGTCCTCGGGATAGCGGAAGCGGAGGTTCTCGAGCAGGCGCCGCGCGATCCGGACGAGCCCCTGCTGCAGATAGAGGTCGGCCTGGGCCATGACCTCGCGGATGGCCTCGCGGTCCTTCTCCGACAGACCCAGGACCTCGTCACGGGCCTCCTCGGAGGCGAGCCCCAGCTCCTGGCGGATGGCGCCGGCTTCGCGGGCGAGATCGGCGTCGCCGGGACGGAGGTCGAGGAGCTCCCCGTAGATCGCGACCATCCGGTCCTTCAGGCCCTGCTTGCGCAGCTCATCGAGGATGGCCCGGTCGACGACCTCGAGCTTCTTGACCTCTTTGTTCGTGCGATAGATCAGGGCCAGCCTCTCCAGGGCGGGCAGATGGGGCTTCTGGCTCTCCAGAATGAGCCCCAGGAGGCCGATGGCCTTTTCGTCCCGGTGCTTCTTGACCAGGTTGTTGATGAGGGGCTCGAAGAGCTCGTAGGCCTGATCGAGCTTGTCCTTGAGGATCTGGATCCGGCCGAGCTTGATCCGGGCGTTGACGTTGAGCGGGTGGCCGGTGACGATCTGGGTGAAGATCTCCTCGGCCCGCATGGTCTCCCCGGCTTCGAAGTGGAGGTTGCCGAGGATGTTGAAGAACTGGACGTTGTCGGGGGCCGCGGCCAGCTCCTTTTCCAGGATCTCGACGGCCCGATCGGGCTGGCCCCGGCGCTTGAAGACCTCGACCAGGCTGACGACGCTTCGGGCGTCCCCCGGCTTCATCGACAGGGCCTCGTTGAGGACGGCCTCGGCGGCTTCGAACTGGCCTTTCTCTACGCGGACGGCGGCGAGCTCGTTGAGCTGGTCCAGGGCGGCGTCGATGTTGCCGACGCCGGCGAAGAGCCCGGCCAGGGCCTTTCGCGCGTCGCCATCCTCCCGGTCGATCGTGACGATCTTCTCGAAAATGGCCACGGCCTCGGCGGTCTTGCCCGCCCCGGCCAGGCGGCCGGCGACCGCCGCGTAGACGTTCTTGGCGTCGGCCACGAAACCCTGCTGGGCGTAGAGGTCGCCGAGCTTCAGGGCGAAATCGACGCTGTCGGGGACGAGCCGGTGGATCTTCTTCGAGATGGCCAGGGCCTGGGAGTAGAGGCCCCGCTTCTCATACTCCTCGGCGACCTTTTCGAAAGAGCGGACGCCCCGTTCGGTGTGGCCGAGACGGATGTAGAGGTCGCCGATGATATTGATGGTCCCGACGTCCTGAGGGTCGGAGAGGGCGAGCTTCTCGTACTCGGCGATGGCCTCCTTGATCCGGCCTCCCCGGACGTACTTCTCGGCCTGTTCGATGACCCTGACCCGGTCGCTTCGCGCGCTCATGCCGTCCGATACCTATCCGAGCTTGAAGGAGGTCCTGTGGAGGCCGGTCGGTCCCCGCTCCCTCAGCGAACGGATATGCTCCTCCGTCCCATAACCCTTGTTCCTGGCGAGGCCGTAGCCTTCGTAGAGGCCGTCGAAGATCTGCATGAGGCCGTCCCGGAAGACCTTAGCCACGATGGAGGCCGCCGCGATCGACCGGCATTTCCGGTCGCCCTGCGGCACCCCCATCTGGCGGTACTGTACATCTTTTATCGGGAAGCCGTCAACCAGGACGACGTCGGGCCGGTCCGGCAGGCTCTCGAGGGCCCGGGCCATGGCCAGATGGGTGGCCCGGAGGACGTTCAGGGTGTCGATCTCCGTCGTCGAGGCCAGGCCCACGCCGACCGCCCAGGCCTCCCGGAGAAGGGCCGCGGCGAGCTCGGCCCGGCGGGCCGGGAGAACGAGCTTCGAGTCCTCGATCGCGGCCGCCCAGGCCGGAGGACGGCGGACGAGCCATTCGGGAGGAAGGATGATCGCGGCGGCCACGACGGGTCCGAACAGGGACCCCCGGCCGACCTCATCGACTCCGGCGACGGACCGCGCGCCATCCCGGACGAGCTTTTTCTCGAGCCTGAGGGTGGCCACGGTCCCGGTAAGTTAACCCTGATCTTCTTTGAGCCGGGCCGCCTTGCCCTTGAGGTCGCGGAGATAGTAGAGCTTGGCCCGGCGGACGTTGGCCTTGCGGACAACCTCGATCTTTTTGATCATCTTGGAGTGGAGCGGAAAAACGCGCTCGACGCCGATGCCGAAGGAGACCTTGCGGACGGTGAAAGTGGCCTTCACGCTGCCGCCGCGACGGGCGATGACGTCGCCCCGGAAGATCTGGATGCGTTCCTTGTCGCCCTCCCGGATGATGACGTGGACCTTGACGGTGTCGCCGACCCGGAAGGGATCGAGGTCCGTCCTCAGCTGTTTATCCTCAACCGCGTTGATCAGGTTCATTCGTCCTTCCTTTCGCTCGATATTTCCTCCAGGAGACGACGGTCTTCCGGAGCGAGGGTGTCGTCTTTGACGAGGTCCGGCCTCCGCCGGGCCGTTTTTTCCAGGGCTTTCTTGCGCCGCCAGCGCTCGATCTTCTTGTGGTCGCCCGAAAAGAGGACCTGAGGGACCTTCATCCCCCGGAACTCCCGCGGCCGCGTATACTGAGGATAGTCGAGAAGTCCCCCGGCGAAAGAGTCGTTCCGGACGGAACCCTCCTTGCCGACGACGCCGGGCACGAAGCGGGCCGCCGCGTCCACGACGACGGCCGCGGCCAGCTCCCCGCCCGACAGGACGTAATCGCCGATCGAGATCTCGTCGTCGGCGAGGTGCTCGGCGACGCGCTCGTCCACGCCCTCGTAACGACCGCAGATGAGGATGACCTGGCGCTCGGCGGCCAGCTCGCCGGCGAGCCGCGCATCCAGGGCCCGTCCCTGAGGGGAGAGAAGGCAGACGCGGCCGCCTCCGTCCTCACGGACGGCCTCGACGGCGCGAAAGATCGGCTCGGGCTTCAAGACCATTCCTTCCAGGCCCCCGAAGGGCCGGTCGTCGACCTGCCGGTGCTTGTCCTCGGTAAAATCCCGCAGGTCGTGCACGACGATCCGGATCCGACCCCGGTCCAGGGCCCGCTTGACGATCCCCTCCGAGAAGATCCCGGCGAACATCTCGGGGAAGATCGTGATTATATCAAATCTCATTCAACTCCAAAAGGCCCTCCGGAGGGTCGATGACGATCGCTTTCGCCTCCAGATCGACCTTGACGCAGATCCCCTCGGTGAAGGGGACATAAACCTCCCGGTCTCCCCGCCTCACGACGAGGAGGACCGGTCCGCCGGCCTCGAGGATCCCGGCGACCTCGCCGACCTCTGTCCCGTCCCGCTTGACGACCCGGCTGCCGAGGACCTGGAAGTCGTAAAAGCGGTCCGGCTCCAGGCGCCGAAAATCGCCCGCGGCGGCGAAGACCTCGCGGCCGGCCAGGGCATCCGCCTGGGCCAGCGTGTCGATCCCGTGGAGCTTGAGGAAGGGGGCGTTCCGGTCAAGGCGGAACGACTCGACCGCGAAAGCTTCGAAACCATCCTCCCGCTCGATATAGACGGTCCGCGGATCGAGCCCCGGAGGTCCCTTTTCCGTGAGCTTGAGCTTGACCGTCCCGTCGCGCCCTTGGCTGCGGAGGATCCGGCCGAAGGCGACGAGGTCAGCTCTTTTCAATGATCTCGAGGTTGAATCTCCTCTTGAGCTTCATCCCCGCGGCGCCGAGAATGATGCGGATCGCGCGGGCCGTCCGTCCCTGCTTCCCGATCACCTTGCCGAGGTCCTCGGGGGCGACCTTGAGTTCGAGGATGGTGGTCTGTTCCCCCTCGAGCAGGGACACCTGCACTCTTTCCGGCTGGTCCACCAATGCCTTGGCAATCAGCTCCACGAGTTCCTTCACGGTGACCTCCTTTACGATTTCGTGCTCTGGGTGGGCTTCGTGGACTTGGCAACCCTATCCAGGAGGGATTGAACGGTGCTCGAAGGGCGAACGCCCTTGGCGAGCCACTCTTTCGCGCGTTTGAGGTCGAGCTTGACGCCGGCCGGGTCATCGAGCGGGGTGTAGGTCCCGAGCGTGTCCAGGGCCTGGCTCTGGCGGGCTCGTTCCGAGTCCATCACCACGATGCGGTAGGTCGGCTTTTTCTTGGTACCAAATCTCATCAGGCGCATGGTTATCATTGTGGTTTCACTTCCGTGGCAGCGGTATTTGCCCCGAAATGATAACGGAATTCGAGGGGCAAGTCAACTGGAAATCCCGACTGTCCCCCGTGGAGGACACCCGGATTTTTCCGCTTTTTCCGCGGGGTCTTCTCTGCTATCCTGTTCCCAGGCAGGGAGGCCGCGGACATGGCTAAGATCTACTACGTCGGGGATTGGGCGGTCCTGACGGGACCGGTCTTCGCCGAAACGCCCTTCTATCACTCGCCCAAGGGCTTGGACATCTTCAACTACGGCAAGTGGCTGAAGGACGCGCTGGAATCCACGGGCCGGCACCAGGTCGAGTCCGTCCCGGGATGGGATTTCTACAACAAGCTCGGCCCGGGCGATTACGAGCGCATCCTGGCCGAATACGATGTCCTCATCTTCAGCGACATCGACGCCAAGCTCTTCCAGCTGGCCCCGAATTTCTTCGACCGCGAGAAGTTCGGAAAGGCCGTCCTGACCTACCCGGACCGCATCCGGCTGACGGTCGAGGCCATCAAGGAGGGCCGGTCCGCCCTCTTCCTTGGCGGCTGGTATTCCTTCACCGGGGAGCTGGGCAAGGGCGGCTGGGGCCGCACCCGGCTCCGTGAGGTCCTGCCGGTCCGCTGTCTCGACCACGAGGACCTCGTCGAGAGCACGGAGGGCTTCGACGCCGAGCTGACGGCCGCCGGAGAGCGCTTCTTCAAGTCCATCAACCTCCGGACCATGCCGCCCATCCTGGGCTACAACAAGACGGTGGCCATCCCCGAGGGCAAGGTCCTCCTCGAGGTCCGGGAAACGGGCGATCCGCTCCTCGCCGTCCGCAGCTGCGGCCGCGGCCGGGTCCTGGCCTACATGTCCGACCCGGCGCCGCACTGGGGCTGCAACTTCGTCTTCTGGGAGGATTACCCCGCGTTCTGGCTCGAGTGCGTCGATCACGTGCTCGAGGGACGCTGACGGCTGAAATAAAAGTTGGGTTCTCCCGTTTCCGGTGCTCACTTTCGAGGCGGCGAGGGAATTCGCCTCAAAGATCCCCGTCCGTGGAGAGGGGACCGGCGGGGAGCGGAGTCCTCGGAGCGACCATCAGAATAGCGGCGGAGTAACCCGGAGCCGCTATTCTGAGAAATATCCGAGTGAGTGTTTGTCTTCTTTCTCCCGGGGGGCCGGGGAGCTAGAGGCGATTCCCGAGCAAAGCCGGAGAAAGGGACCGGTTCGGGAGAACAACCTTATTTCAGGCCGCCGAGGAGCTTCTGGACCGACGAGCTCTTCATCATCTTCCGCAATTCCTGGAACTGCTTGACGAGCTGGTTGATCTCGTGGACCGGCCGGCCGGAGCCCCGGGCGATGCGGGCCCGGCGGCTGCCGTCGAGGAGCCGCGGGTCGGCCCGCTCCGCCGGCGTCATGGAATCGATGATGGCCTCGAAGTGGGCGATCTTCTGCTCGTCGACCTGGGCTTTGGCCAAGCCCTTGAACGGGCCCGCCTGGGGGAGGCGGCCGACGAGGTCGGCGAACGAGCCCATCTTCTTCATCTGACGGATCTGCTTCTTGAAATCCTCGAGGGTGAACTCCTGCCGGCGCACGCGCCGGGCCATCTCCTCGGCCTCGGCGAGGTCGGCTTCGTCCTGGGCCTTCTCGATGAGCGAGAGGATGTCGCCCATGCCCAGGATGCGCGAGGCCATGCGCTCGGGGTGGAAGACTTCGAGCTTGTCGGGCTTCTCGCCGATCCCGACGAATTTGATCGGCCGGCCCGTCGCCGAAACGATCGACAGGGCGGCGCCGCCCCGGGCGTCCCCGTCGAGCTTGGTCAGGATGACCGCCGTGAGCCCGATCCTGGCCTCGAAGGCTTGGGCGCTGCGCACGGCGTCCTGGCCGGTCATGGCGTCCCCGACGTAGATGACCTCGACGGGCTCAAGGATGTCCCGGACCAGGCGAAGCTCGTCCATGAGCTCGTCGTTGACGTGGAGGCGGCCGGCGGTGTCGACGATGAGGGGATCGAAGCCCCGGTTGGCCGCGTGCGCCTGGAGCTCCTTGAGGGCCTCCCGGGGGGCGACCATCCGGGCCGCGGTCATCTCATAGAACGGCAGGCCCAGGGAGGCGGCGATCGTCTTGAGCTGTTCCTGCGCGGCCGGCCGCTTCAGGTCGAACGAGACGAGGAGGGGATGCTTGCCGGTCCCGGCGACCCAGCGGGCCAGCTTGCCGCACGTCGTCGTCTTGCCGCTCCCCTGGAGGCCGACGAGCATGAAGATCGAGGGAGGGCGGCTCGAGAACAGCAGGGGCTTCTGGACGCCGCCGAGGATCGCGGCGAGCTCGTCGTGGACGATCTTGATGACCTGCTGGGCGGGATTCAGGCCCCGGAGGACCTCCTCGCCCAGGGCCTTCTCCCGGATCCTGGCCTCGAAGTCCTTGACCACCTTATAATTGACGTCGGCCTCGAGCAGGGCCAGGCGCATCATCTTCAGGGCCTCGGCCATGTTCTTCTCCGTGACGGCGACCTCGCCGCGGAGGAACTTCATCATCTTCTCGAGGCGCCCGGAGAGCTGCTCGAACATCTTGGCTTGTCCCTCGGGCCATGATAGGCGAAGCCCCCGAGGCCGTCAAATAATCCCTCTTCATGGAACCCGCCCTGCTACGCTCGGGGTATTCCTTCCGTCGGCCGCTCGCCGGCCCGGCGAGCCGGCTCGCTTCGTATCCGGGCTCCGCTCTGTCAAAGAGGGACTGTCCCCGAAGCGGGACTGTCCCTCTTTGCCATCCGTGCCCGCTCCGCCCTCCGGCGGGGAGCGGACTCTTGGGAGCGACCATCAGAAGTGCTGCGGAGCAACTCGGAGCGGCACTTCTGGGAAGTATCTTTGCAGCGATTTTGGGGGACACGTACCCAAGGTACATGTCCCCTCTTCACCCCTGCGCGGGGCGGGTTCCCTATCGAGGGAATCAGGACGGCCCCATAGGGGGAAGAACGCCGAGAGCTGAGCCGACCGCTAACAATGGGGCCGAGGGGCGTCCCGGAGTGAGCATAAAGCGGTGATTTAGCCGGCATCGGGACGGAGACGACCCCACGGCTCCGGACCGGGACGGCGTGAAGAATCACCGCAGCGAACGGAGAGGATCCCCGAGGCCCAACTTGACAAAGCAGGGGGATGCCGTTAACGTAAAGGGCACTTGAGCGAGGTGGAAAAGGGCATGAGCGACAAGAACACCAAGGCTTCCGGACCGGCAGAGACGCCTATGAGCGGCAGGATCGACTACGAGGAGGTCCGCAAGCTCATCGCGCTCCTCGAGGAGAAGAACCTCTCGATCTTCGAGCTCGAGACCGAGGGCTTCAAGGTCAAGATCGGCCGGAGCTCCCCGCCCCCCCCGCAGGCCCCCGTCGTCGTCCAGGCGTCCAACGGCTCCGCGGCCCCGCCCGAGACCAAGGAGGCCGCCGAAGCCCGGATCGAAGCCGCTGAGCTGGCCAAGGGCCACCACATCATCACCTCGCCCATGGTCGGAACGTTCTACCGGGCGCCCGATCCCACCTCGGCGCCCTTCGTCGACATCGGCGACACCGTCAAGAAGGGCCAAACCCTCTGCATCATCGAGGCCATGAAGCTGATGAACGAGATCGAGGCCGATGTGGACGGCGCGATCGTCGAGGTCTTCGTCGAGAACGCCAAGCCGGTCGAATACGGGCAGAAGCTCTTCGCCATCCTGCCCCCGAGCTGAGGCCGATGATCTCGAAGATCCTGATCGCCAACCGCGGGGAGATCGCCCTCCGCATCATCCGGTCCTGCCGCGAGCTCGGCGTCAAGAGCGTCGCCGTCTATTCGGAAGCCGACCGCCAGTCGCTCCATACCCTCCTCGCCGACGAGAGCGTCTGCATCGGACCGGCCAAGGCCTCCGAGAGCTACCTCAACATCGCGAACGTCCTGAGCGCGGTCGAGATCACCGGCGCCGACGCCATCCACCCCGGCTACGGGTTCCTCGCCGAGAACGCCAAATTCGCCGAGATCTGCAAGACCCATGGCCTGACCTTCATCGGCCCGCCGCCGGACATCATCCGGCTCATGGGCGACAAGAACAAGGCCCGCCAGACCATGCGGAAGGCCGGCCTGCCCGTCCTGCCCGGCAGCGACACGACCATCGACGATCTGACGGTGGCCAAAAGGATCGCCTCGAAGATCGGCTATCCGGTGATCATAAAGGCGGCGTCAGGGGGCGGAGGCAAGGGGATGCGCATCTGCCACTCCGCCTCCCAGCTCGAAGAGCAGTTCCCCATCGCCCAGGGCGAGGCCAAGGCGGCCTTCGGCGACGCCTCGCTCTACATCGAAAAGTTCGTCAGCGGGGCGAGACACATCGAGATCCAGGTCATCGGGGACCGCCAGCGCAAGGTCACGGCGTTCGGCGAGCGGGAGTGCTCCGTCCAGAGGCGCTACCAAAAGCTCATCGAGGAGACGCCGTCGCCGTTCATCGATTGGAAGACCCGGCGGCGGCTGATCAAAGAGGTCGAGGAAGCGGCCTCGGAAGTGGGCTATCAGAGCCTGGGCACGTTCGAGTTCCTCGTCGACGAGAACCACAAATTCTATTTCATGGAGGCGAACGCCCGGGTCCAGGTCGAACACCCCATCACGGAGATGGTCTACGGCATCAACCTCATCAAGGCCCAGATCCGGATCGCGGCCGGCGAGAAATACACGCCTCCCTACGCCCAGGAGATGCGGGGCCACGCCATCGAGTGCCGCATCAACGCCGAGGATCCGGTGACGTTCGCGCCTTCGCCGGGCAGGATCGACTTCCTCGTCCTGCCGGGAGGCGAGGGGATCCGGGTCGATTCCGCCGCCTACGGCGGCTGGGTCGTCCCGCCGTACTATGACTCGCTCTTGGCCAAGATCATCGCCTACGCGCCGAGCCGGGAGCTGGCCATCGTCAAGATGCGCGCGGCCCTGGAGACGACGACGGTCGTCGGGATCAAGACGAACATCCCCCTCCACCTCGACATCCTGTCCAATACGGACTTCCTGGCCGGGCGGTACACGACCCAGTTCATGGACGAGCACCTCGCCGCAAAATCCGCCGAGGAAGCGGCCTGAGGCCCGGCCCGCTCAGAGCGGGCGCCGCGTGACGATGACCGAGAACTCCCCCCCGTTGTCCTTGACGACGTTCTCGTTGACGCCGAGATAGAGCCGCCCCTTGAAGGGGACGGACGTGACGCTCTCCGGCCCGACGAGGAACAGGATGAAGACCTCGTCGCGGATCTCCAGGCCCGAATCCGCATCGATGCGGCTGGCCACGAGCTGCGCGATCCGACCGATGAGGGCGCCGATGTTGGCCTGAGGGACGGGCTGCTCGACGGTGACGAGGTCGAGGCCCCCGGGGCCGCAGACCGCCTCCGGGTTCCCTCTTTGCAGGCTGATCTCGCCGGAGGCCCGGAACACGAGCTCCTCGCCCGGCCCGACGTCGATCCCGGTATCCACCCACCCGCCGGCGGCCGGCACGACGACCGCCTGCTCCGTCTGCGGCGCCGCTACGACCTGATCTTGCGTCTGGGGGAAAGGCCGGGCCAAGGCGACGCCGGCCAGGACCAGGGCCACGGCCAGGACGAAGGCCACGCATCTCCGCTCTCCGCGATCCGTCATCGTCATCCCCTTTCGTTGCCGTCGAGGCCCAGGACCCGGAGCATCGCGTCCTGGATCAGGCCGTTGGAGGCCACGATCCCCGGCGAGTCCAGCGCGAAGGACCCGCCGTCGAGGGCGTTCACCCGGCCGCCGGCCTCGGCGACCAGCAAGGCGCCCGCGGCCATGTCCCACGGCTTGAGCTTGAGCTCCCAGAATCCGTCGAAGCGCCCGCAGGCGACATAGGCGAGATCGAGCGCCGCCGAACCGCAGCGCCGGATGGCCTGGGCCCTGACGATGAACTTGTCCCAATGGCTGAGGTTGTTGACAGGGCTGGTCCTCAGATCATAGGGGAAGCCCGTCGCGAGGAGGCTCTTGCCCAGGTCGGCGACCTCCGAGACGCGGACCGGCGCGCCGTTGAGGAAGGCCCCCCGGCCGGCCTCGGCCCGGAACAACTCCTCCCGCATCGGATCATAGACCCAGCCCAGAACGGGACGGCCCCCGCACTCGAGGGCCACGGAGACGCTGAAGACGGGGAAGGCATGGGCATAGTTCGTCGTCCCGTCGAGGGGATCGATGATCCAGCGGCAATCGGAGCTGCCTCGCCGGGCCAGGCCCTCCTCGGCCAGGAAGCCGTGCGTCGGGAAAGCCGCCGAAAGGCGCCCGACGAGGATCTCCTGGGCCCCGACGTCGAAAGGCGTCACCAGGTCGACGGCCCCCTTGTAGGAGGTCTCGGCCCCTTGGCCGAGGTTCGCCCGGAGATAGCCGCCGGCCTCGCGGACGACGGCCTCGCCGATCCTCAGGAACTCGTCGTGGGAACCCATGGAAGCTCCATCTTACCAATTCCCCATATAAAGAGGCAAACCTCAGGGAAATTCCCGGGACACGCGGGAAATCCGGGGACACCCGGAAAATGCTCGGGACACGATCCCATTTCCAGAGAAATGGGTCATGTCCCGGATTTTCCGGTCATGTCCCCGATTTCCCCTGAACGGAAACCCGGGATTTCCGTAGTATAATAGGCGGATAACATCCGTAAACGACTGGAAAGGCTGATATCCATGACCGAAAAGCAGGGCTTCTTCAAGCGGCGGAAAAAGCTGCTCATCGTCCTCGGCGTCCTTCTGGTCCTCGCCGTCGTCGTCATCGCCAACATGCAAGCGCGGCGCGAGAAGACCGTCAAAGTGACGATCGACAAGGCCAAAAAGCAGGACCTGACCGCGATCATCTCGGCCTCGGGCGAGATCAAGCCCAAGAAGAGCATCAACATCAGCGCCCAGGTCCCGGGCCGGATCATCAAGATCGGCGTCATCGAAGGACAAGAGGTCAAGGCCGGCGACTTCCTTCTCAAGCTGGACTCAACCCAATACGAGGCCATCGCCGACCGCGACCAGAACTTCATCCGGGCCGCCAACGCCGACCTCATCCAGTCCGAGGCCCGTCTCCAGCGGGACAAGGGCTCGTTCGAGCGCCAAAAGAAGCTCTTCGCCGACGATCTCATCTCGGAGGACCAGCTCGAGGCGGCCCAGGCCCAGTTCGATGTCTCGAGCGCCCAGGTCAACGCCATCCGCTTCCAGATCAAGCAGGCCGAGGCGTCGCTCAAGAGCACCCTCGACAACCTGTCCAAGACGACCTACAACTCCCCGATCGACGGCGTCATCACCAGCCTCCGCGTCGAAGAGGGCGAAGTGGCCATCATCGGGACGATGAACAATCCGGGGACGGTCCTGCTGATCATCGCCGACCTGTCGGTCATGGAGGTCGAGGTCGAGGTCGACGAGACCGACGTCGTCGGCGTCAGGTTGGGCCAGACGGCCAAGGTCCGCGTCGACGCCTTCCCCGACACCGTCTTCGAGGGCAAGGTCACGGAGATCGGCAGCTCCGCCCTGCAGACGGCGACGAGCGGCGTCTCGACCCAGGAATCCAAGGACTTCAAGGTCGTCGTCACCCTGGAGAACCCGTCCGAGCGGCTCAAGCCCGGCCTGTCCGCGTCCGCCGATATCGTCGTCGCCGAGAGGAAGCAGGCCCTGGCCGTGCCCATCTCCTCGCTCGTCCTCCGGGACAAGGAGGGGGCCGACAAGAACGCCGCGGCCAAGGAAGAGGAGGGCGTCTACGTCGTCGAGAACGGCCGGGTCAAGTTCGTCCCGGTCGGCAAGGGCATCGCCGGCGGGATGATGATCGAGATCATCTCCGGCCTCGAGGACGGGCAGGAGCTCGTCACGGGGCCCTATGCCTCGCTGCGCGAGCTCAAGGACGGCATTTTGGTCCAGTCGGACACCAAGAAAGGCGCCCCGGAGAAATGAGCGGGCCGGATCCCGTCCTCATCGCCGTCGAGGACCTCTGGAAGGTCTATAAGCTCGACGAGCAGGAGGTCGAAGCCCTCTGCGGCGTGTCCCTGACGGTCGAGCGGAGCGAGTTCCTGGCCATCATGGGACCGTCCGGATCGGGCAAGTCCACGCTGATGAACCTCATCGGCTGCCTCGACACGCCGACCTCGGGGACCTACCGGCTCAACGGCAAGCTCGTCAGCGCCATGTCCGAGGACGAGCTGGCCTTCACCCGGAACCGCGAGATCGGGTTCGTCTTCCAGGTCTTCAACCTCCTCGCCCGGGCATCGGCCTTCCGCAACGTCGAGCTGCCGCTCGTCTATGCGGGGATGAAGAAGTCCGAACGGGAGGAAAAGGCCCGCCGGGCCCTCGAGCGGGTCGAGATGAAGGCCCGGATGAACCACAAGCCGGCGGAGCTCTCCGGCGGCGAGCGCCAGCGCGTCGCCATCGCCCGGGCCCTGGTCAACGAGCCGTCCCTCCTCCTCGCCGACGAGCCGACGGGGAACCTCGACTCGCGGACGGGCCGGGAGATCCTCAACCTCTTCCACCGCATCCACGAGCAGGGCAACACGATCATCATGGTCACTCACGACCGCGAGGTCGCCGATCAGGCCCAGCGCATCATCTACATCCGCGACGGCCGGATCGAGAAGGACGAACGAAAAGGAGCCTAGCCTATGAACCTCTTCCAGCGCCTCCAAGGCGTCTTTTTCGACCCGAAGCGCACGTTCGACGGGTTGGCGGCGAAGCCGGTCTGGATCGACGCCCTCGTCCTCGTCCTCGTCGCCCTGATCGCCTTCAACCTGGTCGTCGCCCCCTACATGCAGAAGGACCAGCTCCAGCTGATGAAGGGCAACACGGCCCTCATGGAGCGCATGGGAGAGGAGGCTTACGCCAAGATGATCGAGCGGGCCGAGAACCCCTCCATCGTCCAGACCCTCGTTTCGACGCCCCTGTTCTTTCTCGCGGCCCTGCTCCTCCAGAGCCTACTCCTGCTCATCCTGGGCCGCTTCCTCTCGACCCAGGGCCTGTACGTCCATGTCCTGGCCGCCCTCATCCACGCCAGCTTCATCGACAAGGTCCTGGGGAACGCCGTCCGCCTGGTCCTCGCCCTGACCCGCCAATCGCTGATGCAGACGTCGACCGGGCTGGCCCTGCTATTCCCGAAGCTGGAGGTCACGTCGACGGCCTATATCATGATAAGCCAGATCGATCTCTTCCAGATCTGGATGTTCGGCGTCCTGGCCTTCGGCCTGGCGGCGATCTTCAAGATCAGCCTCCGGAAGGCCTTGGTCCTGTCCTACGCCATGTGGTTCCTCAAGGCCCTGGCCAACATCGGCATCGGCATCATCGGCATGAGCTTCTTGAGGTGAAACAAACGCCGGAATGCCCTCTCTCCGGCTAGGCCCGGGAGGCATCCCGGCGTTTGACTTCGCGAGGGACGGTCTATAAATTAGGCTCATGGACGACTGGTTCGCCTCCGAGGAATTCTCCCGCGTCCCGTTCGGCCGGGTCCTGGCCGAGATCTGGAGGCAAGGGCTGAGCGGCTCGCTCTACGTCAAGTCCGGCGGGACGCCGAAATGCCTCTCCTTCGAGCGGGGCACCCTCGTCCTCGACTCCGTGTCCTTCGAGGAGAAGGACTTCCTGCGCTACCTCCTGACGTCGGGCGAGGCGGACCTCATCTCCCTGACCCGCGTCGAAGAGCACGCCCAGAAGACCGACGGCTCTTCGCTCCGGGCCCTCGTCGAAACGTCCGTCCTTGGACCGGAGCGCCTTTGGGCGGTCCTCGAAGCCTTCGCCCGGGACGAAGCCCTGGCGCTCATCTCAATGAGCGGCGACGAGCGGGAGTTCCACACCCGGAGCGGGCCGCCGGCCCGCGTTTATGTCGACGCGATCGACATCCCCGGCCTCATCCTCGAGGGGGTCCGGACGATCCCCGACGACGCCCTCGCCGCGGCTCTCCCGCCGGCGGGCGATGTCGTCCGCCGCCTGGCGACGTCTTCGCCCGAGGCCTTCGGGCTCTCGCGGACGGAGCGCTACGTTCTCGGCCTCCTCGAGCCGCCCAAGAGCCTGGCCGATGTCTGCGGAGCGAGCGACATCGGCGAGGCGGCGACCCGGCGGGCCCTCCTGGCCCTGATCCTCCTGGGCCTGGCCGCGGCGTCGGGCCAGAGGCCGAAGACGGCCAGGCTCGGGGCCGACCTGTCCCTGGCCGGTATGGACAGGCTCATGGGGCTCTTCAACGCCAAATGCGCTTTCGTCTTCAAGTACGTCTCGAAAGAGGTCGGGCCGGTCGCGTTCCCCCTCATCGGGAAGGCCCTCGACGAGATCCGGGGCCGCCTCGACCCGGCTTTCCAGACGGCCGAGCTCAAGCCGGACGGGCGCTTCGAGCTCAAGTCGCTCCTCAAGGTCAACGCCAACATCGTCGGCGACGAGTGCCGGCGGAGCATGCTCCGGAGCATGGACGAGATCCTTGCCGCCGAGGTCCTGGTCGTCAAACGGACGCTCGGTCCGGACCACGAGTCCGCCCTCGTCCGGAGCCTCGAGAAGGTCGGGGAGGCCGCATGAAACGGCGCCAGCTCCTCGCCCTCCTCATCTTCGCCACCGTCCTCGCCGTCGCGATCCTGATCCGCCTTGGAACCTGAAGCCCCCGTCCTCGTCATCGTCCTCGGCCCGACCGCCGTCGGCAAGAGCCGGGTCGCCGTCGACCTGGCCCTGCGCTTCGGCGGCGAGGTCATCAGCGGCGATTCCATCCAGGTCTACCGGGGTTTCGACCTCGGCACTGACAAGCCGTCGGCCGAGGCCCGCCGGGGGGTCGCCCATCACCTCATCGACGTCGTCGGGCCGGAGGTCCAGTTCACGGCTGCCGACTTCGTCCGGGAGGCCCTCGCCGCCGCGGAGGGCATCGCCGGCCGGGGACGCCTGCCCATCGTCGCCGGCGGCACCGGGCTCTACCTCAAGGCCCTTTGCGACGGCCTTTTCCCCGGCCCCGGACGGGACCCGGCGCTCCGCGCGTCGCTCGAGGCCGAAGCGCGGGAGAAGGGGCTCGAGGCCCTGTTCCGCCGCCTCGAGGCCGTCGATCCCGAATACGCCCGGAAGATCCGCGGCCGGGACCGGATCCGGATCATCCGGGCCCTCGAGGTCCACGCCGCGACGGGCCGGCCCATCTCCGAGCACTTCCGGGCCACGGAATCGCCGGTCAAAGGCCGCACCGTCGTGCGCCTCGGCCTCCGGCTCGAGCGGGAGGAGATCAACCGCCGCATCGACGCCCGCGTCGACCGGATGTTCGAGCGCGGCCTCGTCGACGAGGTCCGGGGGCTCCTCGAGAGGGGCGTCCCGGAGACGGCCCCCCCCTTCCGCGCCCTGGGCTACAGCCATGTCCTGAGGCACCTCCGGGGCGAGATCGGCCGCGACGAGGCCGCGGCCCTGACCAAGATCGACACCCATCATTACGCTAAGCGGCAGATGACCTGGTTCCGGAAGATGGCCGGGGTCGTCTGGTTCTCGCCGGACGACGGGCGGGCCCTTGTTGAACACGTCCAAAACCAATTACAATAGGAGGCGGAGATCCATGGAACGCGCCATCCTCGTCAACGTGTCCGTGACCAAGGCGGAAAAGGACGAGGCCGAGGAATCGCTGGCCGAGCTCGCCGGGCTGGCCGCGGCGGCCGGGGCCGAGGTCGCCGGGAAGATCACCCAGGTCCGCCCGCGCCTCAACCCCCGCTGGCTCGTCGGCGAGGGCAAGGTCAAGGAGATCGCCGACGAGGCCCGGGAGGCGGCGGCCGACATGGTCATCTTCGACCGCAACCTCAACGCCTCCCAGCAGCAGAACCTCGAGGAGGAGGTCCGGGTCAAGGTCCTCGACCGGACCCAGCTCATCCTCGACATCTTCGCCCAGAGGGCCCGGACGAATGAGGGCAAGCTCCAGGTGGAGCTGGCCCAGCTCGTCTACCGGCTGCCGCGCCTCCGCGGCAAGGGCCTCAGCCTGACCCAGCAGGGCGCCGGGATCGGTACGCGCGGCCCGGGCGAAAAGAAGCTCGAAGTGGACCGCCGCCGGATCACCGACCGGATCACCAAGCTCAAGCGGGACATCGACGGCCTCGAGAAGCGGCGCTCGAGCCAGCGCCAAAGCCGCCGGAAGAGCCCCGTCCCCACGGTCTCTCTCGTCGGCTACACGAGCGCCGGGAAATCGACGCTCTTCAACCGGCTCACCGAGGAGCGGCGGTACACGTCACCGAACCTCTTCTCCACGCTCGATCCCCTGCTCCGCCGCGTCTCGCTTTCCGACGGGGCGTTCTTCTTCCTGACCGATACCGTCGGCTTCATCCGGAAGCTCCCCGTCGAGCTGGTCACGTCCTTCCGGGCGACGCTCGAGGAGGTCGGGGAGGCCGACTGCATCTGCCACGTCGTCGACGTCTCGTCGCCGTCGTGCGAACACCAGCTCGCCGCGGTCGAGACCGTCCTCGCCGACCTCGGGATCGCGGACGTCCCCGTGATCAAGATCCTCAACAAGATCGACCTTCTGCCGGAGGAGGAGCGGGGCCTGCTCCTCTCCCGCAACGCCGATACCCGGTCCCGGACGGTCGCCCTCTCGGCCAAGTCCGGGGAAGGGGTCCCGGACCTTCTCGGCCGGCTCCGGGAGGTCCTGTTCGCCGGCCACAAGGTCTACACGATCCGGGTCCCCAAGGAGACCCGCGAGATCACCGATTCACTCGCCCGCCGTTCGCTCGTCCTGAAAAGGCGGGAGAGCGCCGGCTTCGTCGAGTTCAAGGTCCTGGCCGATCCGGCGGGGATCGTCAGCTTCCTGCCCTATATCGAGCAAGGAGATGTCCCATGGTGAGGAGAATCGCGGTCGTCGGCTTGACCCTGATCGCGGCCTGGTCCTGCGCCACCGTCCCGCCGCCCGCTCCGCCCGCCTTCTACGTCGAGGACGTGCCAGCGGACCAGGCGTCGCGCCTGGGGCTCGACGACCGGATCGCCACCGAGGACGCCTGGGACGCCCTGAGGACCGGACGGCCCGAGCTGGCCCGGAAATACCTCTTGAAGCTCGGGACGGCCAATCCGATCCGCGAGGCCGGCCTGGCCTACGCCGATCTTCTCTCCGGGGACCTGGCCGCCGCCGAAGCGCGGTTCAGGTCCTCGGTCGCCGGGACGCCGGGGATGACGCCCTCGCGCGTGGGCTTGGCCCAGATCTACGAATCGCGCCGTGACCGGGACAAGGCCTTCAACGAATACCGGGAGATCCTCAAGCTCGACCCGGGCCACCGTTGGGCCAAGCCGCGCTTCGAGTCCCTGCGGGACGACCTCGTCCGCGAATCGACGGCCGCCGCCCGCGAGGCCCTGGCCGCCGGCAGCCGGGAAACGGCCAAGCGGGAGTTCTTGAAGATCCTCTTCTACGCGCCCGGGACGGCGCCGGTCCACCTCGAGCTGGCCCGGCTCTATCGGCAGGACAAGGACTATTCCGCCGCTCTCCTCCACTTCCGGTCGGCCCTGGAAACGGGGACGTCGGACAAGGCGGTCCTCCGGGAGTATGCCGATTTCCTGGCCGAGTCGGGGGAGCTCGGTCTGAGCCTGGAGATCCTCGAGAAGCTGGCCGAGGCCGAGCCGCGTGACACGACGGTCTCCAAGCGCATCGAGGACATCCGGTCCAAGCTGGGGGTCTATGAGCTGCCCAGCCAATACGAAGCCATCCCGGACTTGGACATCGTCGCCCGCGAGGACCTGGCGGCCCTGATCGGGGTCAAGTTCGATGACTTCCTCGACGCCCCGGCCCGGCGGACGGAGATCCTCGTCGACATCACGCTCTCGTGGGCCCAGAGGTTCATCGTCAAGGTCGCCTCGCTCGAGATCATGAGCGTCTTCGACAACCACACCTTCCAGCCGAAGCGGATCATCAACCGGGCCGAGCTGGCCGACGCGGCCATCCGCCTGATCGGCGTCCTCCAGAGCCGCGGCGCCCGGTTCGTTCCCCTCGTCGAGACGCGGCGCATCCAGATCGCCGACGTCTCCCCCGACAACCACTACCATGAGGCCATCACCCGGGCCCTCGCCTACCAGATCATGACCCTGACGCCGGAACGGAATTTCGAGCCCGAGAGGACGGTCTCCGGC
>MEYC01000093.1:30846-31546 GCA_001775715.1 Candidatus Aminicenantes bacterium RBG_16_66_30
ATAGGCGGGACCGGATGGACGACATGAACGGACCGGCTGATCGTCCCGTCGCCCGGACGGAGCGTGGGGCGGCGATACTCACGCTTCCCAACCTTCTTTCCGTTTCCCGGGTCCTGCTGACGCCCGTGTTCGTCGTCCTGACGGTCCAAGGGAGGACCTGGCCGGCCTTCTGGGTCTTTTTGGCCGCGGGCGCGACCGACGCCCTGGACGGGTTCGCCGCCCGGACGCTCAAAATGAAGTCGGATCTCGGCCTCTGGCTCGACCCCCTCGGCGACAAGGTCCTGCTGACCGCGGCCTTCGTCGTCCTGACCATCCCGGCCCTGGCCCAGCCGACGACGCTGCCCTTATGGCTGACGGCTCTGTGCATCGGCCGCGACGTCGCTATCGCCCTGGGCGCCCTGATCGTCATCTCGCTTCGCGGTGTGCAGACGTTCAAGCCGGGGCTCATCGGCAAGGCCAGCACGATCTGCCAGGTCTTCCTGATCTATATCGTCCTTTTCCTCAACGCGACGGGCCGGACGCACGGCGCCCTGCGCTGGCTCTTTTATCTCGCGGCCTTCCTCGCCGCCGCGTCCTTCGTCCAGTACCTGATCCGCGGCATCAATATCCTCCACCGCGGCCCTGGCGCGACCTCGGACTGACGCCGGCGGCTTTGATTTTCCGGGCCGGCGTGATAGAATTCCGTCCTCATGCCGTCCCG
>MEYC01000094.1:0-234 GCA_001775715.1 Candidatus Aminicenantes bacterium RBG_16_66_30
GGCTTGACGAGCAGGGGGATCTCGGTGCAGCCGAGAATGACCCCCTCGGCGCCCCGCCGCCTCAGATCCTCGATGATCCCTGTATAGACGCGGCGGGACTCGTCCTTGATGATGCCGAGCCCGAGCTCTTTATAGATGATGTCGTGGACGGCCGTCCGGCCGGTTTCCTCGGGGATAAGGACCTTCAGGCCGTGGTCTTTTTCGAGCCGGCCGCGGTAGAAATCGAGCTCCATC
>MEYC01000094.1:277-29538 GCA_001775715.1 Candidatus Aminicenantes bacterium RBG_16_66_30
GCTTGACCGCGGCCGCGGCCGCGTCGGCGATGTGGATGAGCGGGATGCGGACCTCTCGGAGGATGTCATCGGCCAGGCGGTGCATGGTGTTGGCGCAGATGACCAGGCCCTCCGCGCCGGCATTCTCCAGGGTGCGGGCCGCGCCGGCCATCAGCCGGCCCATGGCCACCCAGTCCCCCCGCGTCTGGAATTCCTCGACGGGGCCGAAATCGACCGAAAGCATGACGATCTCGGCCGAATGGGACCCGCCGAGCGCCTTCTGGACGCCCTCGTTGATGAGACGATAATAATCGACGGTCGAATGCCAGGTCATGCCTCCGATGAGGCCGAGGGTCCTCACGGGTCCTCCCCTACAGGCCCTTGCTCATCTGGTTGAGGAAGTCCTGGTTGGTCTTGGCCTTGCCGAGCTTGTCGATCAGGAGCTCGACGGCCTCGATCTCGTTCATCTGGCTGAGGACCTTGCGCAGGATCCAGATGCGATTGAGGTCCTGCTCCTCGATGAGCAGCTCCTCCTTGCGGGTGCCGGAGCGGCTGATGTCGATGGCCGGGAAGACCCTCTTGTCGACGAGCCTGCGGTCGAGGTTGATCTCCATGTTGCCCGTCCCCTTGAACTCCTCGAAGATAACCTCGTCCATCCGGCTCCCGGTGTCGACCAGGGCCGTGGCCAGGATGGTCAGGCTTCCGCCTTCCTCGATCTTGCGGGCCGAGCCGAAGAACTTCTTGGGCTTGTGCAGGGCGTTCGCGTCGATGCCGCCCGACAGGACCTTGCCCGAGGGCGGGACGATGGCGTTGTGGGCCCGGGCGAGGCGGGTGATCGAATCCAGGAGGATGACGACGTCGCGCTTGATCTCGACGAGGCGCTTGGCCTTTTCCAGGACGATGTTGGCGACCTGAGCGTTGCGAGTCGGCGGCTCGTCGAAGGTCGAGGCGACGACCTCGCCGTTGACGCTGCGCTTGAAGTCGGTGACCTCCTCGGGCCGCTCGGCGATGAGCAGGACGATGAGGAAGATCTCGGGGTGGTTCTTCTCGATGGACTTGGCGATCGTCTTGAGGATCGTCGTCTTGCCGGCCCGGGGCGGCGAGACGATGAGGCCGCGCTGACCCTTGCCGATGGGCGTCAGGAGCTCCATGACCCGGGCGTTCATGTTCTTGGGATTGCCGTCCTGGAGCTTGATCATCTCGAAGGGGTACAGGGGCGTCAGGCTCTCGAAGGTGACGTTGCGGCGCTGCTCGATGATGACGTCGGGGTGGAGGAAGTTGACGGCCTCGATCTTGATGAGGGCGAAGTATTTCTCGCCGTTCTTGGGGGCCCGGACGACGCCCGAGATGGTGTCGCCGGTCCGGAGCTGGAACTTCCGGATCTGGGACGGCGAGACGTAGATATCGTCCTGGCTGGGCAGGTAGCTGAACTCGGGGGCCCTGAGGAAGCCGAAGCCGTCCTCCAGGCATTCGAGGACGCCCTCCGAGAAGAGCAGACCCTGCTTCTTGGCCTGGGCCTCCAGGATCTTGAAGACGAGGTGGTGCTTGCTCGAGCCCTCGATGTCGTCCGCCGCGAGGCCGACGGCCGCGGCCGTCTTGGCCAGGGCGGCGATGTCCTTCGCCTCGAGGTCGGTGAGGTTGAGCTCCCTGCCCGGCGTCTCGGCCGGTTCGGGCTTGTTGACGGGTTCGGGCCTGTTGACGGGTTCGGGCCTGTTGATGTCGTTCCTCTTCGTCACCATGTGTGGCTTTTCTCCCAAGATGGATTGTCGATGATCGCGGATGATGCGGTCGTTACGGTTCTCAGTTGGTCAGGGGCGGCTCCTTGGCCGCTTCGTCCTCCGCCGGTCGCGCCGCCGCGGGCCGCTCCGGCTCGGCCGCTTTCTTGTCGCGGCTTTCGACGGGCTTCTTCGGCAGCTCCCGGGTCAGGGCGAACTTCAGGACGTCGTCCATCGTCTCGACGAGATGGATGGTCATGCCCGACTTGATGACCTTGGGCAGGTCCTTCAGGTCGGGCCGGTTGTCGATGGGCAGGATGGCCTCGCGGATGCCCTCACGATAGGCCGCCAGGAGCTTCTCCTTGATCCCCCCGACGGGCAGGACCTTGCCCTTGAGCGTGATCTCGCCGGTCATGGCCACCTTCTTGCTGACCGGGATATCGGTCAGCAGCGAGATGATGGCCGTGGCGATGGTGATGCCGGCCGACGGGCCCTCCTTGGGCGTCGAGCCCTCGGGGACGTGGATGTGGATGTCGGAGTTCCGGTGGAGGTCCCGGGCGATGTCGAGCTCATAGATCTTCCCCCGGACGAAGGAGAAGGCCGCCTGGGCCGACTCCTGCATGATCTCGCCGAGCTGTCCGGTCAGAGTGAAGTTCCCTTTGCCGTGGATCTTGGTCGCCTCGAACCGCAGGAGCTCGCCGCCGAATTCGGTCCAGGCCATGCCCGTGCCGACCCCGATCTCGTCCTTCTTATCGAACTCGGAGCGCCGGAACTTGGGGATGCCCAGGTAGCTTTCGAGGTTCTTCGGCGTGATCCGCTCCTTATGGTCCTTGCCCTGCTCGACCACCCTCTTGACGACCTTGCGGCAGAACGTCGTGATCTCCCGCTCGAGGTTGCGGACGCCGGCCTCGCGGGTGTAGCCGCGGATGAGCTTGAGCAGGGCCGGGTCGGTGATCTTGATGTTCTCCTCGGTCAGGCCGTGGGCCCCCATCTGCTTCGGCATGAGGAAGCGCCTGGCGATCTCGAGCTTCTCGTCCTCGGTGTAGCCGGGGATGCGGATGATCTCCATCCGGTCGATCAGGGGCTTGGGGATGGGATCGATCATGTTGGCCGTGACGATGAACATGACCTGGGACAGGTCGAAGTCGGTGTCGATGTAGTGGTCGAGGAAAGTGCTGTTCTGCTCCGGGTCGAGGACCTCCATGAGGGCCGAGGCCGGGTCACCCCGGAAATCCATGCTCATCTTGTCGACCTCGTCGAGGAGGAAGACGGGGTTCTTGGTCCCGCCTCGTTTGATCATCTGGATGATGCGGCCCGGGTAGGCCCCGATGTACGTCCGCCGGTGCCCCCGGACCTCGGCCTCGTCACGGACGCCGCCGAGCGAGAGCCGGACGAACTTCCGTCCCGTCGCCCGGGCGATGGACTTTCCGAGGGAGCTCTTGCCGACGCCGGGCGGACCGATGAGCCCGAGGATGACGCCCCGGGGGTTCTTGACGAGCTGCCGGATGGACAGATACTCGAGGATGCGCTCCTTGACCTTCTCGAGGCCGTGGTGGTCTTCGTTGAGGATCCTCTCGGCTTCCTTGAGCTCCCGCTTCTCCCGGGATTTCTTGACCCAGGGCAGGGAGATGAGCCAGTCCAGATAGTTCCGGCTGACCGTGGCCTCGGCCGACATCGGCGGCATGGACTCGAGCCGCTCGATCTCCTTGTAGGCCTTCTCCTGGGCGTCCCCCGGCATCTTGGCCTTGGCGACCTTCTGACGCAGCTCCTCGATCTCGTTGGGCTGGTCTTCCTTGCGGCCGCCGGGCGCTCCGGGCGGGAAGCCTTTCTGGCCGGGCTGACCGTCCTTGAACGTCGTCCTCCGCCGGGCGGCCCGGTTGGGGTCTTTCTGGTAAGCGGAGTGGATCTTGAGGATCTCGTTCTCCAGGACGTAGTTGAGCCGTCTCAGGCGCTCGAAGCTGTTGACCGTCTCGAGAAGGTTCTGCTTCTCTTCGAGAGGCATGTAGACGTGGGAAGCGACGATGTCGGTGATCCGCTCGGGGGTGTTCTCGCGCAGGGCGGGGATGATCGAGTCGAGATTGGTGTTCTGATTGAGCTTGAGGTAGTCCTCGAAGAGGGCCAGGACCCGCTTCAGGAGCTCCTTCGACTCGGGCAGGTGGTCCTCGACCTCTTTGACGACCTTGGCCAGGATCTGGTAGTACGGGTAGGTGCTGAGGTACTCGACGATCCGGGCCCGGCTCTTGCCCTCGACGATGACCTTCATGTTCCGGTCGTCGCTCTTGATGGTCCGGATGATCTTGGCCGTCACGCCGACGGAGTAGATGTCCTTGGGCGTCGGATTGTCGATCGAGGCGTCCATCTGGGCGGCCAGGAAGATCATCTTATCCTTCTCGGCGGCCTTCTCGAGGGCCTGGATGGACGAGGAGCGGCCGACGATGAAGGGGACGAGCGTGGCCGGGAACACGACGAGGTCCCTCAGCGGGATGAGGGGGATGTTCCTGAGGACCTCAGTGTGTTCGTTCGAATCCTGCATGATCTACGCTCCGGGCCCGCCGGGGCCCCCGGCCGGTTCAGTCCTGCGGCTCAGGAGGGGTTCTGGAGCTGAGCCGTTTATCGCCGATAAGCCGAGCTCATAAGGGGAGCCGTGCGGAGCTTTAGTCAACTCATTATAGCCGTTTTCATGAGAAAGTCAACTGTCTTGCGGAAGAGGAGGGATTCCAGGAGGTCATCCCGGCGATGCTCGTCCCGGCGGATCATGTCCCCCAGGGCGGCTTCAGAGACGTTGTTGGCCTGGGCCAGGCTCCGGATCTCCGCCTGGACCTCCTCGTCGGTTACCTGGAGCCCTTCTTTTTTGGCGATCTTCTCGAGAATGAGGTGGTTGCGGAGGTGGTCGACGGCCTGCCTCCGGGCCTCCGCCTTGAGGCTCTCCAGGGCCTCCGGGGAGATCCTGCGGTCTCGGGCGGCCTGGAGGAGCCTCCTCAGGATGGCCAGGGCCTCCCGCTCGACCACGGATTCTGGAAGCTCCAGGGAGACCTTGCCGGCGATCCCGTCCAGAACCTCGGAGGCGGCCTCATTCCGGCCGGCTCGCTCCCGGACCTCCAGGAGCTCCTTGCGGACCTTCTCTCGAAGGGCCGGAAGGCCCTCGGCGGCCCCCAGGCTCTTGGCGAACTCGTCATCGAGCTCGGGGAGCCGCTTCTCCTTGATCTCCCGGACCTTGAGGCCGTAGGCGATATCTTTCCCGGCGACCCGGCGGTTGGCATGGTCCTTGGGGTAAACGACCTCGAAGGACCTTTCCTCCCCCGGCGCCAGGCCCTCGAGCTTCTCGTTGAGGGCCGGCTCGTTCTCGGCGTGACCGGCGAGAACGACGGCCTTCTCGACGGGCAGAAGGCGCTTCGTCCTCAGGTCCCTCCCCTGCATCTCGACGACGGCATAGTCCCCGTTCCGGACCCCTCTCCCCTCGACCGGGCTGTACTCGGCGGCCCGGGCCCGGATGTCCTCGAGGGCCTTGTTGACGTCGGCTTCGGCGACCTCGGCCTTCCGGGCTTTGACCCGGACCGAACGGTAGTCCGGCAGCTCGAAATCCGGGAGGACCTCGAAGGCCGCCGTGCAGCTCAGCGGCTCGCCGTCCTCATGTTTCAGGTCTTTGAGGACAGGCACGTCGACCGGGCTGAGGCCGAGGCCCCTCAGCTCCTCCTCGAGGACCCGGGGGATGAGGGCATCGTAGACATCGTGCCGGATATCGTGGTCGAAAAGGGCCTTGACCCGTTCCCGGGGTGCGTGACCCCGGCGAAAGCCGTCCAGCTTGGCCTTGGCGACGTATTCGCCGAGGATCTTCTCGTATTCCTTCCGGAACTCCGCGTCGGGGATCTCGAGGGAGATCTCCTTGCGGCTGGGGCTGACGTCGGTGAGCCTGCTCCGTCTCTCGGATTCGTTCATGGTGCCGTCTCTTTCGTCGAGTAGGCAGAGCGGGACTCGAACCCGCACTCCTTCATCAGGAACTAGGTCCTAAGCCTAGCGCGTCTGCCAATTCCGCCATCTGCCCCTATCTCGCGATCCGTTCAGGTTATTTTCCCATGGGTCTTGGACAGGCTTGGGACGCCGGCCGGCGCGGGCCGCGCGGCAGCCCCTGGCTGAGGGCCGGTGAGCTATTCTAGGCCCCCGGGCCGGTCCTGTCAATTCCCGGGGACGGGCGGCCCTCACCGGATGTGCTTTTTCAGCCGTTCCGCGAGGGCCGGATCCAGGGTCTGGAGCTTGTTGTAGATCTCCTTGGCGCTGTAGTTGTCCTTGAGATTGACGTAAACGATGGCCAAGTTGAATTGGGCGACGGCGTTATCCGGCTTGAGTTCGACGCACTTCTTCAGGGACGGCAGCGCGGACTCGAAATCCTTGGCCTGCATATAGGCGACGCCGATGCTTAGCCAGCCCGATGGGTCGTCCGGGACGAATTCGGCGTATTTCTTGTAGGCGTCCGCCGCCTCCTTGTACTTTTTCATGTTGATGTACGAGGATCCGATCTGGAACCAGGCGTGGGGGAAATCCGCCTTGACGGCGATCCCCTGCTGGAAGGCGGCGATGGCCTCGTCATACTTCTGGGCCTTGAAGTAGGTCAGGCCGAGATAGTAGTGGTTCGTCTCGTTGGCCGGTTCGAGCTCGATGACCTTTTTGGCCGGAGCGACGGCCCGGTCATGCCTGTTCGCGGCGTCGTAGATCCGGTAGGCCTGGCGGTAGTACGTGATGGCCTCCGGAGGATTGATCCCGGCCATGGCCACATAGGTCGCCTCGGCATTCTCGAGCTGGCCGGCCTTTTCATAGACCTCGGCCAGGGACAGCTTGATCTTGAGGTCGCGAGGCTGGACCTTATCGGCCTCGAGCAGGGCGGCGACGGCCCCGGGATAATCCCCGAGTTTCGTCCGGCAGACTCCCAGACGATGCCAGGCGGTCCAGGCTTCGGCCGGTCCCAGGCTGATATATTTCTCATAGGACGCGGCGGCCTTGGGAAAGTCCTGGAGGGCCTCGTAGGCGCTGCCGAGGTCGAGGTGGACGTCCTTGCCGGCGTGCCCCAGCGCGACGGCCTTATCCAGGGCCGCGGCCGCGTCCTTGAATTGCGTCTGTTTCAGTAGGGTGGACCCCAGGCCGTAGAAGGCCTCCGGCCGGGCCGGGTCGAGCTCGGTCGCCTTCCGGTAGGCGGATGCGGCCGTGGTGTAGTCTCTCTGATTGAAGGTGATGTCGCCGAGCATCAGCGTGGCCCCGATATCGGACGCGTTGATCTTGAGGGCCTTTTCGAGGTGGAGCCGGGCCGTCAGGGCCTCGTTGAGCGCCGCGGCCGTTCGGGCGGCGAAGAGATTGCCTTCGGCCGTATCGAAGTAGTTCGCCGGCGTCTGGGTCTTGAGCTCGACGGCCTTGGCCGTCCGGGGGACGCCGACGAGGGCTCCGATCGGGAGTCCGAACTTGAAGCCTCTCTCCAGGACGAGCAGCATGCCGACGAGCTGACCGTTGACGTCGAAGAGAGGCGCGCCGCGGAACTGCTCGGGGACGGGCATCGAGACCTCGAGGACCTTGCCGACGGCCGGAACGTCGACGGCCCGGCGGAAGGTGCCTTCGGCGATGACCAGCTGGCCCGATTCGTTGGAGCCGAGGGCGAACAGGCGCGCCTCCGGGTTCAGGCTATCGATGGATCCAATAGGCAGGGCTTGGACCTTGCTCTTCAGCTTGATCAGGGCGATGTCCAAGGCCTTGTCGAAGCCGATGAGGCCCTCGACCTTGACCTTCTTGCCCTTGATGGTGAGTCCCTCGATGTCGGAGGCCTGTGAGACGATGTGGTAGGCCGTGACGACGACGTCTTCGGCCAGAGCCAGGGCGGATCCCTTGAGGAGCTCGGCCTTGTCGGCGCCGTAGCTGACGACGGCGATGACGCCGGAGCCGGCCTGGCCGAGGATCTTGTTCGCCTCCTCCGTCTGGGCCGCGGCCCAGGACGAGGTCAGGACGATCGACCCGATCAGGATCAGGAATGCTTTGCGAAATCCGGTCATCGCGCCCTCCTGTTCGACGTAAGTTGCGAATCTCGGCTGCGCTTAATGTACTCAAGGAGCTCCGCTCCTGTCAATCGCAAATTCCCGCGCCCGGTCCGGAATCGTGTACAATACCGCCTGTGGAAGCCTCCCCCGACCCCAGGACCGTTCGCGTGGTCTATGCCGCGACCGTGGCCGGGACGGTCCTCTGGCTGGCGGCCATTCTCCTGGCCCCCTGGCTAGCGGGCCGGGGAGCGGACGGAGCGGCGCGTATCGTCTACGCGGTCTTTGCTCCCGTCTGCCATCAGGACCCTCAACGGTGCTTCGCCCTGGGCGGCCATCCCCTGGCCGTCTGCGGCCGCTGCCTCGGCATCTACATGGGCTTCGCGGCTGGTCTGGCCCTCACCCCCTTCGTCAGGGGATTCTCCCGTCTCGCTCTCCCGCGCGGGCGGATCTTCGCCGTGCTCATCCTGCCCATGGCCCTGGACGGCGTCGCCGGAGTTCTCGGACTCTGGCGAAGCCCGATCGGGGTCCGCTTCGTCACGGGTTTCGCCTGGGGGACCATCCTGCCCTTCTACTTCGTGGCCGGGGTCGCCGACCTTGTCCTGATCCGGCGGAGGCGCCGGTCCGGACGGGGTCTTGAAAAAAGCCAGGGTCCGACATAGAATGGGCCCCGCCGTCGAGGAGGCCGCATGAACAAGCCGAAACCGGAGTATCTCCGACCCGCCCTCATCGCGGGCGCCGTCGCCGGGCTCCTCTCGGGGCTCCCCATCATCGGCGCCGGCAATTGCCTATGCTGCCTCTGGATCGTCGGAGGGGCGGCTGTCGCCGCCAAGCTCCTGGCGGCGCAGACCCCGGGCCTCCTGACCGCGGGCGACGGGGCGATCGTCGGGGCTCTCACAGGCATCTTCGCCGCGGTCGTCGATACCCTCGTCAAGATGCCTTTCCAGCGCTACAACCTCGAGCTGGCCCGGCGCATCCTCGACCGTTTCTCCGAATACGGCACCGACATTCCTTCCGGCCTCGAAGGCTGGCTCGACCTCGGTTCGGGCGCCCTATCGCCGGGCTGGCTGCTCCTAGGACTCTTCTTTTCAGCGGCCGTATACGCCGTTATGGGCGCCCTCGGCGGGACCATCGGCGTTTCCCTGTTCGGACGCAAGGCCATCCCGCCCACCCCCTCGGCCCCGCCCGCAACGCCTCAAGGTCCGTCCGATGCGACATAAGACCAACGTCATCGTCAACCCCGAGTCCAACCGGGGCCGCACGCGCAAGCGCTGGGGGGAGATCCGCGAGGGCCTGAAGAGCTTTATCCGCGAGTTCAAGTTCGAGTTCACGGAGAAGCCCTTCCACGCCACGCACCTCGCCCGCGAAGCCATCAAGGACGGCGCCGACCTCGTCATCGGCGTCGGCGGCGACGGCACGATGAACGAGATCGCCAACGGGTTCTTCGAGGACAGCCGGATCATCAATCCTGAGGCCGCGCTGGGCCTCGTCCCGTCCGGGACCGGATGCGATCTCATCAAGAGCCTGAATATCCCGGCGGGCCTGAAAGGCGCCCTGCGGGTCCTCACGGACGCTCCGGCCGTGCGCATGGACGTCGGACGGGTCCGCTACCGTTCGAACGCCGGCGCCGAGGAGGAGCGCTTTTTCCTCAACGTCGCCGACTTCGGCCTCGGCGGCGAGGTCGTCCGCCGGGTGACCGAGCGCCGGCTCCAGCGCAAGGCCTCGTCCTATGTCCGCTGCCTGGTCACGACGATGATCCAATACAAGAACAAGCGCGTCCGCATCCGCGTCGACGGCGAGAATCTCCCCGACGGGGAATACCTCATCGGCGCCGTGGCCAACGGCAGGATCTTCGGCAAGGGCATGAAAGTCGCGCCCGACGCCCGCCTCGACGACGGTCTCTTCGACAGCGTCCTCGTCAAGGGTTTTCGCTTCCTCGAGTTCTGCCGCCATGGCTGGAAGCTCATGAACGGCAGCCACGTCACCCACCCCAAGGTTACGGTCATCCGCGGCCGGAAGGTCGAAGCCTGGCCCGGCGAGGGCGAGGACGTCCTCCTCGAGCTCGACGGCGATCAGCTCGGGCGGCTGCCCGCGACCTTCGAGATCGTCCCCCGGAACTTGCTCATCAAGGGATTCCTCCAGCCCGTCCGGTAAGCAGGCGCTTTACCGAATCAATACCCCTATTTCCGGATGGCGTCCTTGGGATCGTTGACGAGCATCGGCTTGCCGTTCGCGTCCCGGACCATGTAGGTCGGGTTCTTCGTCGTCACCGTCGGCTTCTTGTAGGTCCTCATGATCCCGGCGATGTAGCTCTTGGTCTCCGGATAGGGTGGAATTCCCTTGTATTTCCGGACCGCCTCCTGGCCGGCGTTGTAGGCGGCGAGGACGAGCCGTGTCTGGCCGTTATAGAGGCGGACAAGGTCCTTGAGGTAGCGGACGCCGCCTTCGATATTCTGAGCGGGGTCGAAGACGTTGTTGACGCCGTACTGGCGGGCCGTGGCGGGCATGAGCTGCATCAGGCCCATGGCCCCGGCCGACGAGATGGCGAACGCATCGTAGTTCGACTCGGCCCGAATGACGACGTGGACGAGCTCCTGGTCGATGCGATGCGTCTTGGCGGCCCGCTTGATGATCGGGTCGTAGAGCCTGCGGAGATCCGCCGCGGAGGCCGCGGCGAGATGGGTCGCCAGGGCCAGCAGGGCCACGGTCCCGAGGGCTTTCTTGACGGTGTTCATCGCCTGTTCACCTTATGTTCGCAGAAACGGGCTCGCAAGGCAATCCCCGCCAGGGGTGAATCCGGGGGTCAGGCCGCCAGGCGTTCGACGATGACGGGGACCTGGTCGAGGGCCGGGCCGAGCTGGCCGACGCCCGGGCCTCCGGACTGGGCGAAGTCGGGCCGCCCCCCTCCCCCGCCGCCGATGACGGGCGCCAACTCCTTGATGAGGGCCCCGGCCTGGATCCGGCCGGTCAGGTCCTTCGTCACGGAAGCCACGATGAAGGCCTTATCGGCCAAGACGGAGCCCAGGACGACGACCCCGCTCCCAAGCTTCTGTTTGAGCGCGTCGGCCGTATCCCTGAGCTCGGCGATCGTCAGGCCGTCGAGTCGCTGGACAAGGACAGGAACGCCTTTGATGAGGGTTGGGCGCCCTTCGACAGATGTCTTCGCCTCGATGGAGCCGGCCAGGAGCTTCTTCCTCAGGTCCTTCAGGTCCCGTTCGAGCTCGTCGACACGGGCCTGGAGCTTCTCAACCCGGGCCGGAAGGTCGCGGCGCGAGACGGCCAGGCTCTTCTCGAGGCCCGCGATGAGGTCCTCGAGCTCCCCGACGTAGCGGACGGCCCCGTCCCCGGTCACGGCCTCGACGCGCCGCATGCCTGCGGCGACGCTCATCTCGGAAACGATCTTGAACATCCCGATCTCGCCCGTGGCCTGGACATGCACGCCGCCGCAGAGCTCCTTGCTGAAGTCTCCGATGCCGACGACCCTGACGGACTCGCCGTATTTCTCCTCGAAGATGGCCGTGGCCCCTTCGCGGAGGCCCTCGTCGAGGCTGGTCACACGCGTTACGAGAGGGACGTCGGCGCGGATCCTGCCGTTGACGATCTCCTCGACCCGCCGGATCTCCTCGGGCGTCAGGGCGGCGTAGTGGGTGAAATCGAACCTCAGCCGCGACGGCGAGACGAGCGATCCGGCCTGCTTGACGTGATCGCCGAGGACATGCCGGAGGGCCGCGTGGAGGAGGTGCGTGGCCGTGTGGTTGTTCGAGATGGCCTGCCGCCGGGCCAGGTCGGGCACGGCGTCGACCCGGTCGCCCACGCGGACCTCGCCGGAGAGGACCTTGACGGCGTGGACGATGAGCTCCGGCGTCGCGAAAAAGACGTTTTCGACAAGGGCCGAGAAGCGCGGCCCTTTGAGCGTGCCGGTGTCGCCGACCTGGCCTCCGGCCTCGGCGTAAAAGGGCGTCTCCTCGAGGATGACCTCCCCCGATTCGCCGCCCGCGAGGACCTCGGTCCGGCGCCCGTCCTTGAGGAGGCCGGCCACCCGGAGCTCGGCGAGCTCGCAGGCCTCATGGACGCGCGAACGGACCTGGAGGCCGCGGAACTCCTCGTAGATCTGTTTCTCTTTCCGCTTGGCCTCTCCCTTCCACGACTGCCGCGCCCGCTGTTTCTGGTCCTCGAGCTCTTTGGCGAAGCCCGGCTCGTCGACGGCCAGGGCCTTCTCCCGGGCCAGCTCCTGCGACAGGTCGAGGGGGAAGCCGAAGGTGTCATAGAGCTTGAAGACCTTATCCCCCGGAAGGACCGTGCCCCCCCGCTCCCGGGTCTCCCGGACGACCTGGTCGAAATAGCGCAGGCCCGACCCGAGGGTGAAGGCGAAGCGCTCCTCCTCGGCTTGGCAGACCCGGGCGATGTATCCGGCCGAAGACAGGAGCTCGGGGTAAGCGTCCTTCATGATGTCCGCGACCAGGCCGACGAGGCCGAAGAGGAACGGCCGGTCGATGCCGATGAGGTTCCCCTGGCGGAAGGCCCGCCGGATGAGGCGCCGCAGGACATAGCCCCGGCCGTCGTTGGCCGGCGAGACGCCGTCGCCGATGAGGAAGGTCGCGGCCCGGACGTGGTCGGCGATGATCCGGACCGAGACGTCGCCCTCGTCGCCGGCCGGATACTCTCTCCGGCCCAGCTCGCAGGCGCTCTCGATGAGGGGCATGAACAGGTCGGTGTCATAGTTGCTCGTCTTGCCCTGGACGACGGCCGTCATCCGCTCGAGGCCCATGCCCGTGTCGATCGACGGGGACGGCAACGGCCTCAGGACCCCATCGGCGCCCTGGTCGAATTCCATGAAGACGAGGTTCCAGAGCTCGACGAAGCGGTCGCTCCCCTTCTCGATCAGGGCCGAGGGCTCGCCCGCCTCGATCGCCTCGCCGAGGTCGTAGTGGATCTCGGAGCACGGTCCGCAGGGCCCCGTGTCGCCCATGGCCCAAAAATTGTCCTTCTTGCCGTAGCGGAAGATCCGCGACCGCGGCACCCCGACCTCCTCGGCCCAGATCCGGAAGGCCTCGTCGTCGTCGAGGTAGACCGTGGCGTAGAGCCGGTCCGGGGGCAGGCCGAAGACCCGGGTGACGAGCTCCCAGGCGAAGGCGACGGCCTCCCGCTTGAAATAGTCGCCGAAGGAGAAGTTGCCGAGCATCTCGAAGAAGGTGTGGTGCTTGGCCGTCCGGCCGACGGTTTCGAGGTCGTTGTGCTTGCCGCTGACGCGCATGCACTTCTGGACCGTCGCCGCCCGGGCATAACCGCGCTTCTCGAGGCCGAGGAAGACGTTCTTGAACTGGTTCATCCCGGCGTTGGTGAAGAGGATCGTCGGGTCGTCCTTGGGCAAGAGCGGCGAGCTCCGGACGATCCTGTGGCCCCGGTCTGCGAAATACTGGAGAAAGGTCTCGCGGACGCGCTGCGCCGTCATTTACGATCTTCTTCCGGCCCCCCCTCGGCCCGCTCGACCTTGCTCATCCCCTTCTCCATCTCCTCGACGGCCATGTCCAGGGTCGACTGGATGCCCATGATGCGGAGCTTGAAGTTGTCGGGATTGGAGGAGTACTTCATGCCCTGCTCGAAGGAGATGTAGCCGTCGCGGTAAAGCTGGTAGATGGACTGGTCGAAGGTCTGCATGCCGTACTGGGAGACGCCGGCCATGATGGCGTCCCGGATGAGCATCGTCTTGTCCTTCTCGGCGATGCACTCCTGGATGTAAGGGGTGGAGATCATGGCCTCGACGGCCGGGACGCGGCCCTGGCCGTCCATGCGCGGAATGAGGCGCATGGAGATGATGGCTTTGAGGATGCTGGCCAGCTGGAGACGGACCTGGCGCTGGTGGTGGGGGGCGAAGACGGAGATGATCCGGTTGATGCTCTCGGGCGCGTCGAGGGTGTGGAGCGTGCTCAGGACGAGGTGGCCCGTCTCGGCGGCCAGCAGGGCCGTGTCGATCGTGTCCAGGTCGCGCATCTCGCCGACCAGGATGATGTCGGGGTCCTCGCGCAGGCAGCCGCGCAGGCCGCGGGCGAAGCTGGTCACGTCCATGCCGACCTCGCGCTGGCTGATGGTGCTCTTCTTGTCCTTGTGGAGGTACTCGATGGGGTCCTCGATGGTGATGATATTCTCCCGGCGGAAGGTGTTGATGTAGTCGATCATGGCCGCCAGGCTGGTCGTCTTGCCGCTTCCGGTCGTCCCCGTCACCAGGACGAGGCCCCGCTGGTAGAAGGCGATCTTCTCCAGGACCTCGGGCAGGAGGAGCTGGCGGATCGTCTTGACCTCGAGGGGGATGATGCGCAGGGCGATGGCCAGGGAGCCGCGCTGGTGGTAGATGCTGCCGCGGAAGCGGCCGAAGCCGGGCAGGCTGTAGGCCAGGTCGATATCGAGGTCCTCGGCCAGACGCTTCCGCTGGAACTCGGTCATCATCTGGTTCGAGAGCTCCTCGCAGTCGGAGGCGGTCAGCCGGGGGTATCCCGTCAGGGGCGTGAGCGTCCCGTGGACGCGGATCATCGGGTTGTTGCCGGCCTTGAAGTGCAGGTCCGAAGCGTCCCGTTCGATCGCGATCTTCAGGAATTCATCGATGACCATGCGTTCCTCCTCGAGTCGTGTGTCAAATGAGGGTCAGCCAGCCGTGCGTGTCCGCCCTCTTCCCCCCGATCACCTCGAAGAAGGCCGTCTGGACCTTCTCCGTCAGCGGTCCCCGCTTGCCGGAGCCGATGACGATCTTGTCGATCGAGCGGATGGGCGTGACCTCCGCCGCGGATCCGGTGAAGAACACCTCGTCGGCGATGTAGAGCATCTCCCGGGGGATCGTCTCCTCGACGACCCGGACACCCATCTCCCGGAAGAGGGTCATGACCGAGTCCCGGGTGATGCCGGGCAGGACCGAGGACGAGAGCGGCGGCGTCAGGACCGTCCCGTCCTTGACCAGGAAGAGGTTCTCCCCGCTCCCCTCGCTGATGTGGCCGCGGATGTTGAGGGCGATGCCCTCCTCGTAGCCGTCGAGCAGGGCTTCCATCTTGATGAGCTGGGAGTTCATGTAGTTGGCGCCGGCCTTGGCCAGGGCCGGGTAGGTGTTCGGGGCCATGCGCCACCAGGACGAGACGCAAACGTCGACGCCGTTTTCCATGGCCTCCGGGCCGAGATAGTTGCCCCATTCCCAAACGAGGACGGCGCAATCGACCGGATTGGGGAACGGATTGACGCCGAGCGCTCCGTAGCCCCTGTAGACGAGGGGCCGGATATAGCAGGCCTTGAGCGCGTTGGCCCGGACGCACGCGACGACGGCCGCGTTGAACGCCTCCTGGGCGTAGGG
The DNA here is from genome assembly GCA_001775715.1 of Candidatus Aminicenantes bacterium RBG_16_66_30. GTDB lineage: Bacteria > Acidobacteriota > Aminicenantia > Aminicenantales > Saccharicenantaceae > RBG-16-66-30. The sequence continues at coordinate 15,316 of MEYC01000094.1, forward strand.
GATCTCCATGCGGTAGATCTTGCAGGAGTTGTAGAGCCGCCGCGTGTGGTCCTGGAGACGGAATATGGCCGTCCCCTTGGGCGTGTCGTAGGCCCGCAGGCCCTCGAACAGGCAGCTCCCGTAGTGGACGACGTGGGAGGCCAGGTGGATCGTCGCGTCCTTCCAGGGGATGAGCTGCCCGTTCTTCCAGACAACGCCGGTTTCCGAGAATGGGCTCATCGGCCACTCCTTCGTTCGCGTGGGAGGTCGTGATTCTCGAGGCCCATCGTATATCATCCCTCGCGGCGAAGTCAATCGCCTCTCGGGGGGAAACACAGAGAAATCCGGCGTTTTTATGAATAAGCCAGGTCAGACGGTTTCGCCGCAGTGCGGGCAGCTCGGGGACTTGGGCGGGAGGGGCCGCCGGCAGTTCCAGCAGAGGGCCGTCGTCTTCTGCTCCCGGGCCTTGATCCGGAGCATGATATCGTCGATCTCCGCGGTCTTGGGCACCTTGCCCTTGTAGAGCGACAGCTCGCGGATGATCTCCGAGGCGCTCTGGAAACGGTCCTCGACCTTCGGGGCCAGGGCCCGCATGATGATGGCGTCGATCTCCCGGGGAAGGCGGCTGTTCTTGATGCGAGGCGGCGTGATCTGGCCCTGCTGGGCCTTCTCCAGGATCTTGAACGGATCCGGGTCGAAGATCGGCGGCCGGCCGATGACCATCTCGTAAAAGATGCAGCCGAGGGAGTAGAGGTCGGAGGCGTAGCTGGCCTTGCCCAGGAACTGCTCGGGGGCCATGTACGGGGGCGAGCCGATCCGCGTCGAAGCATAGGGCACGGCGTTGAGCCAGGCCGAGGTCCCGAAATCGGTGATCTTGGCCGTGCCGTCCTCGGAGACGATGATGTTCGACGGCCGGAGGTCGCGGTGGATGATCTTGGCCTTGTGGGCGTGGTCGACGCCGTAGGAGATCTGCTTGATGTAATCGATGGCCTGCTCCGTCCCCAGGATCTTCTCCTTCTCGAGGATCTTTTCCAGGGTCGGGCCCTTGACGTATTCCATGACCATGAAGAAGGTGTTCTTCTCCTTCTCGGCGGCCAGCATGCGGACGATGTTCGGGTGGCTGAGGGCGGCCTGGAGGCGCGGCTCTTTGAGGAGCTTGTAGAGCTCGGCCGACTGCTTGTGGGGGACTTTGATGGCGACCTTGATGTCGAGCCAGGTGTCCTTGGCCAGATAAACGGAGCCGAAGCCGCCGCTGCCCAGCGACCGGATGACCTCGTACTTTCCGACCTTCTGTCCTTGAAGGAACATGTCACTCGTTCCAGAAATGGACGATCAGGGCCGAACCGGCTATGGCGGCCGTCTCCGCCCTGAGGATGCGGCGGCCGAGGGAGACGGCCAGAAAGCCGGCCCCCCGAATGTCCTCCTCTTCTCTCTCGGTCCAGCCTCCCCTCGGCCCGACGAGGAGGACGACAGCGGGCGGCGGTCCGCCGGCCGGTCCGTCCGGGCCAGCGACGACGTCCCGCAAGGGACGGCCGCCGTGCTCGCTCAAGAACAGGCGCAGGCCCGGGGGCGGCTCCCGCAGGAGCGCCTCTAGCGGCCGGGGGGGATGGACGGCCGTCACCAGCCGGCCCTTGCACTGCTTGGCCGCTTCCCGGACGATCCGCATCCAGCGCTCGAGCTTGCGGAGGGTCCGCTCTTTCGGAGCGCGGAGGGACCGGGCGCTGACGACGGGGATAAAGTCCGTGCAGCCGAGCTCCGCGGCCTTCTCGAGGATCGTCTCGAGCGTCTTCGCGTCGACGAGGGCCTGGGCCAGGGCGACCCGGGTCCTCGGCGTGTCCGGCTCTTCCGTCCCGAGAACGGCGAGCTCGGTCCGCTCCTCCCCGACCCGTTCGACCCGGGCGAACGCGCGCCGGCCGGCCGCGTCGATGAGCCAGACGGTCTCCCCGGCGCGGACCCGGGCCGACTTGGCCAGGTGGCGGTGTTCCTCGCCTCCGAGGACGATCCGGTCCGCGCCCTTGGCGATCGCGGGGACATAGAACTGGTTCGCAGTCACGCTTCCGGAGGCCTACTGGAGAATGTTCTTCATCCTGTGGATGACGCTCTTGTCGACCGACTCGACGTCCTCGCCGCGCTCCTCGGCGAGCTTGGCGAGAAGGGCTTTCTGCTCCTTGGACAGATTCTCCGGCGTCCGGACGAGGACCTTGACGAAGAGATCGCCCTTGCGCCGGCCGGCGACGTCCTGGACGCCGTGGCCTTTGAGGCGGATGATCTCCCCCGGCTGGGTCCCGGCCGGGACCTTGAGGACCTCGGTCCCGCCGAGCGTCGGGATCTCGACCCGGGCGCCGAGGGCGGCTTGGGTGAACGATATCGTGATCTCGCAGGCGAGGTCGTTCCCTTCCCTCTCGAAGAACGGATGGCGCCGGACGCGGGTGACGACATAGAGATCGCCCGGAGGCATGCCCTCGTCTCCGGACTCTCCCTCGCCCCCGAGCCTCAGCCGGGAGCCGTCGGCGACGCCGGCCGGGATACGGACCTTGAGCGAACGCTTTTCCCGGACATGGCCCTTGCCGTGACAGGATTCGCACGGGGAGGCGTTGATCTCTCCGGCGCCCTGGCATCGCGGACAGGTCCGGGCCATGGAGAAGAAGCCCTGCTGGATCCGGACCTGGCCGTTCCCGCCGCACGTCGGGCACCTCTCCGAGAACGTCCCCGGCTTGCGCTTCGAGCCTCCGCAGGCCGGGCAGGTCTCGGCCCGGCCGATCTTGATCTCCCTCTCGATCCCGGACGCCGCCTCTTCGAGGCTGAGCTCGATCTCGACGGCCAGGTCCCGGCCCCGGCTGCGGCGGACGCCGCCCCGCCCCCGGCCGCGGCCTCCGAAGAGATCCCCGAAGCTGAAGCCGAAGAAATTCCCCAGGATGTCCTCGAAATCCTCGAAGACCGACGAGTCGAAGCCGGAGAAGCCCTGAAATCCCTCGCCGCGCAGGCCCTCGTGACCGAAACGGTCGTAGACCGATCTCTTCCCGGCGTCGGCCAGGACGCTGTAGGCCTCGGCCGCCTCCTTGAACCGCTCTTCGGCCTCCTTGCTCCCCGGGTTGCGGTCGGGGTGGTGCCTGAGAGCGAGCTGGCGGTAGGCCCTCTTGATGTCCTCCGCGGAGGCGTCCCTCGGGACGCCGAGGACCTGATAGTAGTCCTTCTTAGCCATTCGCCCCCAGCTTGGCCAGCTCGCGGCCGGCCTGGCGCTTCCTCATCTCCTCGACCTCGGCCGCGGTGAGGCCCGAGGAGGGCCGGACCTCGATCCTTTGCTCGAGGCCGGTCTCCTTGTCCTTGGCCGAGACCTGGACGAGGCCGTCGGCGGTGATCTCGAAGGTCACGTCGATCTGCGGCACGCCGGCGGGGGCCGGCTCGATGCCGACCAGCTCGAAGACGGCCAGCGACTTGTTCATCGAAGCCAGGAAGCCCTCGCCCTGGAGGACATGGATCCGGACCCGCCTCTGGTTGTGCTCCACGGTCGTGAAGGCCTTGACCTTGCGCACGGGGACGGTCGTGTTCCTCTCGATGACGGTCTCGTAGCCGTCCCCCTCGGTCTCGATGCCCAGGGCGAAGGGCGTGACATCGAGCAGGAGGACGATGTCGCGGACCTGGCCGTCGAGGACGCCCGACTGGATGGCCGCGCCCAGCGCGACGATCTGGTCCGGATCGACCTTCTCCTCCGGCTTCCGGCCGAAGAACTTGGTCACCCGTTCCTTGACCAGGGGCATCCGGGTTTGCCCGCCGACGAGGATGACGTGGTCGATCCGGTCGAGCGTGAGCTTGGCGTCGGCCAGGGCTTGCTCGATGCGCGGCACCGTCCGCTCGACGAGGTCGGCGGTCATGGTCTCGAAGGTCAGCCGGCTGAGCGTCTTGCGGATGTGTTTCGAGCTCGACCGGTCGGAGCTGATGAACGGCAGGTTGATCTCCGTCTCCGAGGTGAAGGACAGCTCCCGCTTGGCCTTCTCCGCGGCCTCCTTGACCCGCTGGAGGGCGAGCTTATCGGAGCCGAGGTCGATCCCCGTTTCGGCCCGGAATGACTCCCCGAGCCACTCGAGGATGCGGTTGTCGAAATCCTCGCCGCCGAGGTAGGAGTCGCCGTTGGTGGCCAGGACGTTGAAGACGCCCTCGCTGAGCTCGAGGATCGTGATGTCGAACGTGCCGCCGCCGAGGTCGTACACGGCGGCCAGGCCGTTCTTCTTGGCGTCAAGCCCGTAGGCCAGCCCCGCGGCGGTCGGCTCGTTGATGACGCGCTGGACCGCCAGGCCGGCGATCGTGGCCGCGTCCTTGGTCGCCTGCCGCTGGGCGTCGTTGAAATGGGCGGGCACCGTGATGACCGCCTCCGTCACGGGACCGCCGAAGAAGGCCTCGGCGCACTCTTTGAGGTAGCTGAGGACCATCGACGAGATCTCCGGCGGGCTCAGGGTCCGGTCGCCCAGGACGACGGCGACGTCGCCGTTCGGGGCCTCCTTCAGCGTGTAGGGCAGCCGGCCGATGGCTTCCTGGATCTGGGGCGAACGGTATTTCTGCCCGATCAGGCGCTTGACGGCATAGAACGTGTTGGCCGGATTGGTGACGGCCTGGCGCATGGCCAGGGTCCCGACGAGGCGCTCCCCGGCCGCGGTGAAGGAGACGACGGACGGCGTCGTCGGCAGGCCTTCGAGGTTGGGGATGACGACGGGCCTGCCGCCCTCGAGTCCTGCGATGCAGGAGTAGGTCGTGCCGAGGTCGATGCCGATGACGTGTCCCATGCGCTACTGTCCTTTCTTCGGAACGAGGACCTTGACCAGGGTCGGGCGGAGGAGCCGGTCGTGGTGCATATAGCCTTTCTGGAGCTCTTCCTCGATCTCGGGCTCGGCGACGCGGTCGGATTCCTCGACGGCCATGGCGTGGTGGAACGTCGGGTCGAAGGCCCGGCCCTCGATGACGATCGCGCGGACCCCGTTCTTGGCGAGCAGGTTCTGGAACATCCGGAGGATGAGCTCGACGCCTTCGCGGAAGGTCTTCCCTGCCGCGTCGGCGGGGGCGCTCTGGAGGGCCCGCTCGAAATTGTCGACGACGCCCAGGAGCTCGAGCAGGAGCCCGCTCAGGGCGTACTGCTGGTATTCGCTCTTCTCCCGCTCGAGGCGCTTGCGCAGGTTCTCCATATCAGCGAGCTTGCGGAGGTAGCTCTCCTTGAGCTCGTCGAGCTCCTTCCGGAGGTGCTTGATCTCGGCCTCCCTCTTGCGCAGCTTCTCTTTGAGGGACCGGGAGCCCTCCGGGCCGGCGGCCTTCGCTTCAGGCTCCTTCTTCCCGGCGTCCGTCGGCGCGGCGGACGGCTCGACGCCCTCGGCCGGCGCCTCCGGGATGAACTCGATCTCTTCGCCGGGCTTGTCCTTTTCGTCCGTCATAGGCTGACCTCTCTGCCAAAGATCGTGATGGCCATGCTGACGCGCTTGGCCATGCGGTCGACGAGGGGGATAATCCTCTCATAGGGGAGGCGCTTCGGCCCGATGATGCCCAGCGTGCCGAGGACCTGGTTGCTGTAGCCGTAATGCGACAGGACGAGGGAGCAGTCCTCGACGGCGGGGAAATTGGCCTCCGATCCGATCAGGACCTTGACCCGGCCGAGGCTAACGAAATCGGACAGGAGCCGGACGAGCGACGCCTTCTCCTCGAAGTTCTGGAATAGGGACCTCAGCTTGGCCATGTCGAAGAGCTCGGCCTTGCCGAGGAGGCGCGACGTGCCCTGGAGGTAGATGCGATGTTCTCCCGTCCCCGTGTCGAGGGAGCCTTTGACGAGTTCAAGGAGCTTGGCCAGCGAATCCTCATACTTCATCCTGTGCTTGGGCAGGTCCCGGAGGAGGGCGTCCCGGACGGCCAGGATCGTCCGTCCCGGAAAGGTCTGGTTGATGTACTGGCAGGCGTGGTCGAGCTCGGCCTGGGACATGGACAGCGGCGACTCGATCGTCTCGGTCAGGACCATGTGGAAGGGCGTCACGACGATGGCCAGGACGCGGCGGTCGGAGATCTTGACGAACCGCAGGTGCTCGAACGGGAGGCGGAAGATATGGGGCGAGATGACGAAGCCCAGGTTGTCCGAGGAATCGGCCAGGATCCGGCAGGCCTGGAGCAAGAGGGAATCGAAATCGGCGGTCCTCTGGGGGAAGTCCTCCTGGATCACGGGGACGCGCTCCTCCGGCAGGGCCTTGGCGTCGAGGAGCGTGCCGACATAGGCGCGCAGGCCCTTATCCGTCGGGACCCGGCCGGCGGAAGTATGCGGCTGAGCGAGGAAGCCCATGTCCTCGAGCTTGGCCATGATGTTCCGCAGCGTCGCCGGCGATGCCGATATCCGCCTCGCCTGGGAGACCGCCGCCGAGCTCACGGGGCGGCCGTGACGGACGAAGTTCTCGATGACGAGATGAAGGACCTTCTTGTCCTTGTCGCGGAGCGCAGACTTGACCATGCGGCTTCTCTGGGCTTTTTATAGCACTAAAGGCGACCGAGTGTCAAATGACTGAGAGTCAGAGGCCGCTTTGTTATGATACTCTAATTCCTGCGTATCCAACAACTTGCGAGTAGTCTCCGGACGCGTCGCCCGACGTCGCGTAACGGACGAGCTCGGCTTTCTTCGCTCCCAGCCCGAGGGCCGCGACCAGAGCCGCGGCGGTCGGCTGGAAGCCGCACATCGAGATCCTCTCGGAGACGACGGTCTCGAAGAGGCCGCGCGGATCGAGGGCGAGGACCTTGTCGATGGCCATCCGGTCCTTGTGCTCCGCGGTCTTCTGGCTGACGTAGTGGCTCATGTCGGTGCTGGCCACGATGAGCGTATCTTTACCGAAGCTGCGAACGGCCCCGGCCAGGGCTCGGCCGAGCGCCTCGAGCTCGTCGTAGCCGGCCTCGTGGGACACGCAGAGGGGCACGATGGCCGCGGCCTCCCGAAAATACTGGATGAACGGGAGCTGGACCTCGAGGGAATGCTCCCAGAGGTGGGCCTGCGCGTTCTCTTCGACGAGGGGGCATCCGGCCAGGATCCGTCCGGCCAGATCCGGCTCGATCGGGCTCTCGCCGAGGGGCGTCTGCCAGCTCCCTTCCGCCTGAATGGCGAAGAGGGAGCCGATCTCCCGATGGGCCGGCCCGAGGATGACGAAGACGTCCGGCAGGACCGTCGAGGAAAAGACGGCCCCGGCGACGGGGCCCGAATAGACATATCCGGCGTGGGGGGACACGACGGCGATGGCCTTCGTCCGGCCCGCGGCCGGATCGATCATCGCTTCGATCGTCTCGCGAAGGCGCTCCCGGCCGCCGGGGTAGAACTGGCCCGCGACAAAAGCCTTTCGTTTCATGACCGCCACCTCTCTGCCGGCGCCCCGGCACTCCCAACATAGGCGCGGTCGGGCCCGATGTCAAACGGGGGCAGGATCAAAGGATCTGGCGCTTTTCCTCGAACCGGATACCGAGGGTCCCGAGCTCGTCCAGGATGGGATCGTAGATCTCCGGCAGGACCGGGACCTGGACGCCGGCCGCGCGGATCCGGCCTTCGAGGATGAGCCGGGCGCCGATCGCCGCGGGCAGCCCGACCGTCCGCGACATCGAGGAATCGCCGCCCGGGACCCCGAAGTCGACGAGCGACGAGACGATCCGCTCGCTCCGGCCGGCCTCCGTCCGGACGAGGAATTCGTGCCGGAGGACGATCATGTCCCTCTCCCCCGCCGTGTAGGCGAGCTTCTCGACCATGAGGGCGGCCAGGTTATCGAAGGCCGAGCCCCTCTCCAGGGGAAGCGGCCGGGCCTCGAACAGCCCCAGCCATTCGAGGCGGGAGAGTATGGCTGAATCCGGGCCGAGCTTGAGTCGCGCGGCGCCCGCGGCCCGGACGTCCGCGCCCGGGGCGGCCTGGGAAAGCTCCCGCATGAGGCCGAGGAAGGTCGAACCGGAACGGTCCGCGGGGGTCTCATCGAGGAGGCCCAATTCGACCATCTTCCTCAGGGTTTCGCACCAGCCGGCATAGCGAAGCGTTCCTCGAAGGACCGTCAAGGCCTCGGGGATCCCGTAGGTTTCCCGGTAGGACACGGAGTCCCGATTGGGATAGCCCTCGAATTCCCCCAGGCCCGGAATGTGGATGATCTCGGGGGCGGCGAACAGGTCCGAGGCGGGGACCGGAACGATCCGACCGTCCCGGAGGTATCGCGCGGAGTTCTTGGACGCGAGGAGAACGCCCCGCGGGCTCCAGGAGAATTTGTAGCCGAAGGGATTGGTATTGGACTCCGGGGCCGGGAGCCCGCCGCACCAGGACGTGAAGACGAGGACACGGCCCCCGGCTTCGTGGACCTCATGGATGATGCGCATGGCCTCCATGTGGTCGATCCCGGGGTCGAGGCCCAGCTCGTTCAAAAGGACGACGCCTTTGGCTTTGGCCCGGCCGTCGAGATCCTTCATCGCCGGGCTGACGTAGGAGGCCGTGACAACATGTTTGCCCTGTTCGATGGCCAGCTCCGCGACGGCCGGGTGGAACGTGTACGGCACGAGGCTGACGACGAGGTCGGACCGGCCGATGGCCGCGGCGAGCGCCCCCCGGTCGGAGATGTCCAGCGCTATGGCCCGGCCGCGCGGACGGCCGGCCACGAGCTTCTCAGCCCGGGCGGGCTCTACGTCCGCGACCACGACGGCGAGATCCGGAAGGTCGAGCAGGTAATTGACCAGGGGCCGGGCCACCAGGCCGGCGCCGAGGACCAGGACGTTCTTCATGGCGTTCTCCCCTCTCGGCGGCCGTCAGCCGATGAACTGCGCGAGATAGGCGTATTCGGGCGCGAGCTCGCCGCGATAGAGGATGACCGCCCGGCGCAGGACATCCGGCAGGCCGCAATCCTCGAACCGGCCCGCGAAGTCAGCCGCCGCGAGGACCGGGACGTGATCCTTGAGCTTGCCGCTGAAATACGTCGACGATTCGAGCGGCAGCTCGGCCGGGAGGTTATAGACGGCGAGAACGGCCGGACCGTTCCCTTCGAAGCCCGGGATCGCCCTGTCCTCCGCCGGATCGTAGACGTAAACCGGGTTCTCGGAATCCGTCGCCCGGACGGTGCATTCGATCGCGCCGTTGATGTCGCAGGTGATATCGCCGACAACCTTGAGGCGGGGCCGGGTCGCGCCCCCGTAGAGCCCCTTCAGAAAAGCCTTGGTGACGTACTTGGGGAACTTCGGCGTCCAGAAGATCCCGTTGACCAGGGCCGTGAGATACGGAACCGTGTCCTCGGTGACGGGGCGGTAGGATCCGGGATTCTCATAGAAATCCTGAAGGTCGAAGGGCTTGGCCGGGTCAGCCGGCCGGACCATGTCCTCCTCGTGGAAGACGGCCTTGTAGAGCCGTCCGGGCGTCCCCACCCCGCTCTCGACGAGTCTCCGGACGTCGGCCGGACGGACCGCCTCAACGGGCAGGATATCGAAGATCTCCTGGGCGCCCTGGGAGACATGGCCGTAGCCGAAGAACCCGAAAACGATGGTCCCCAGCTCCCGGGGCAGGCCGTCGCGGATGATCTTCCATCCCAGCTTCCCGACCGCTTCCTTGGCCTCGACCAGGCTCTGGTAGCGGTGGGTCGGCTCGAGCACCGTGAACGGATTGGCCAGGCCCTCCGCGACGAGGCGTCGGCCGAGGGCCCAGAGCGTGTCGATCATGCCGGCGTGACCGGCGTAGTTCCCGAAGTAGAGGACGCGGCGGCCCTTCCCGTCGACCATCTTCTCGTAGTCGATGAGCGTGCACCCGAGGTCCATCATGCGCCGAAGCATGGGCATGTTCTGGCTCTGGCCCTTGGCCGTGTGGGAGAAGAAGATGTAGACCTTGTTCTTCTCGATGAGCTCGAGGGGGATCTCCTTGATGGCCAGGACGACGGGACACGGCGACAGGCCCTCCTCGACCGAGATCCCGGAGGCGCGGTAATCCGCGTCGGTGAAGACGCGGATCGCCGACGGCTGGACCCGGAAGTCGAGGGCGTGCCTCTCGGCGAGCTCACGGGCGTGGGACGGGATCAGCGGGACCCGCCTCTCCCACCTGTTGATGTCTTCTCTGCGGATACCGATCTTGAAGTTCATGAAAATGGCCTTTGGGGACGGTTATGATGAAGCCTGATTATGGCACATCCGCCCCCGTTGTTCAATCCCGCGAACAGGGTTGACGGACGGGGCACGGAACGGCTAAGATGGGCGGCGATGATCCGGTTCCACAATACCCTCAGCGGCAAGGTCGAGGAGTTCGTCCCGATCGAGCCGGGCCGGGTCAAGCTCTATACCTGCGGGCCGACGGTCTATGACTACCCCCACATCGGCAACTGGCGGGCCTATATCTTCGAGGACCTGCTCAAGCGCTTCCTGAGATTCCGCGGCTTCGACGTCACCCACGTCATGAACATCACCGACGTCGACGACAAGACGATCAAGGGCGCGGCCGCTAAAGGGATGAGCCTCGAGGACTACACGCGGCCGTACATCGAGGCGTTCTATGCCGAGCGCGATATCCTCAACGCCCTGCCGGCCGACCACTATCCCCGGGCGACGGAGGGCGATAACATCCAAGGCATGGTCGCGATCATCAAGAGCTTGCTCGATAAGGGCTACGCCTACCGGAAGGACGGCTCGGTCTACTTCGCCATCGACAAGTTCCCTTCCTATGGCCGCTTATCCAAGATCAACCTCGAAGACCGGCGGCCGGGCAGCCGTGGCGACGCCGACGACTACGAAAAGGACAGCGTCCACGACTTCGCTCTCTGGAAGGCCCCCAAGAAGGGGGAGCCCGTCTGGGAGACCGAGATCGGGCCGGGCCGGCCGGGATGGCACATCGAATGCTCGGCGATGAGCTCCCGGTTCCTCGGGCTGACCTTCGATATCCACTGCGGCGGCGTCGACAACATCTTCCCCCACCACGAGAACGAGATCGCCCAGTCCGAGGCCGCCAACGGCGTCAAGTTCGTCAACTATTGGCTCCATTGCCATCATCTCATCGTCGACGGCGAGAAGATGTCGAAGTCCAAGGGCAACTTCTATAGGCTCTCGGACATCCTGGCCAAGGGATACGCCCCGGAAGAGGTCCGCTTTCTCCTCCTGTCCACCCATTATCGTAAGATGATCAATTTCACGGAGGAGGCCCTGGCCCAGGCGCGGACGAGCCGGAACAGGATCAGGAATCTCCTCTTCGAGCTTCGACACATCGAGCGGGACCTGCCGCCCGCCCCCGCCGTGGCCCAGGCGATCGAGACGGCCCGGGCCGGGTTCGCCTCCGGGCTCGAGGACGACCTGAACATCTCCGAGGCCCTGGCCGCGCTGTTCGAGCTGGTCAGGAGCGTCAACACCGTCGTATCGCGGGGCGAGCTGGGGCGGGAGGACGCTCAGAGCGTCATCGACTTCGTGGCCGATATCGACGACAAGGTCCTGGCCTGCCTGACCCGGGACGCTCCGGCCCCCGCGGACGCCGACACCCTGGAAGCATGGGTCCGGGAGAAGATCGAGACCCGTCAAAAGGCCCGGGCCGGGAAAGACTTCCGACGGGCCGACGAGATCCGCCGGGAGCTCCTCGAAGCGGGCATCGTCCTCGAGGACACCAAGGACGGCGTCCGCTGGAAGAAGGCCGGAACGGCCAAGTCCTGATCCCCGGAGAGCGGAGGCCGGCCATGACGGACGTCAGGAGAACGACCCGGGCGCTGGGCCGGGCCGGCGAAGACATCGCCTGCGAATATCTCGAACGTAAAAAATACACGATCCTCGCCCGCGGCTTTCGCCTGTTCCGCGGCGAGATCGACATCATCGCCCGGGACGGCGACGTCCTCGTCTTCGTCGAGGTCAAGGCGCGGGCCGACGAATCCCACGGCCGGCCGGAGGAGTCGGTGACGCCGGGAAAGCAGAGGCAGATCCGCCGGATCGCCCAGGGCTATCTCCTGGCGAATCCCTGTCCCGGCGTCGACTGCCGCTTCGACGTCATCGCCATCCTCTTCCGCGGCGAGCACGATCATCGCCTCGAGCACTTCGTCGACGCGTTCTGAGAGGGTCGATTCGGCTAGAAGGCGTAGGAGACGCCCAGGCGGAGGTTCCGTCCCGGCTCGACCATGGCCTCGGCGTCAGCCCGGGAAATGTACGTCGCGTTGAAGACGTTGCCGAGCATGACATGGAACTCCAGGCCCCGCCAGAGATAGGCCGCTTTCAGGTTGACGAGCTCCGCGGAAGGGACGGCGATCTCCGCGGGGCCGGGATCCGTCTTGGCCAGGCAAACCGTCGCGTTGATCTCGGCCGAGAACCGTCCGACCCAGTATCTCGTCCCGCCGTAGAGACGGACCGGCGGGACGTCGTTCAAACGATCGCCGGAAACGAGGCTACGGCCGCGGATCATGGCGACGTTCCCGAAGACTTTCCACCCCGGGAGGGGGAACGCTTCGGCCTCGAATTCGAGCCCCTGCAGCCGGCCCCGCTCGATATTCCCGTAGGTGTATGTCGTCGGGTCCGGACGGAAGCGCTCGATCATGTCGTCGATCTGGTAGCGGAACGCGTAGAGACCGAAGAAATGACGTTTGCCGAGGAGCCTCAGCCCCATGTCGAAGTTGAGGCTCCGCTCCGGGAGCAGATCGGGATTGCCGATGATGAAACCGCGGCCGCTGATGCCGGTGTAGTACTTCTCGTTGATGCTGGCCAGGCGATAGGCCCGGGAGATGTTGACGAAGGCCGCTATGGACTTCGCAAGCTTGTAGGAAACGCCGAGGAAGCCGGTCGGCTGGCCGTCTTTGGTCACGACGGGGCTCTTCGCCCCCAGGGGCAAGGCCTCCATCCGGAGGACGTCGTAGCGGATGCCGCTCAGGATGTCGAGCCGGTCGATCCCCGCGTAATCGACCGACAGGAAGAAGCCGAGGTCGCCCCGGCTCCCGTCGACGTGGGGATACTCGTCCGCGATCCCGGTCACGTCGCCGAATTCGTCGAACGACGTGTAGCGGTTGAACGCGTCGGCCCCGGCCCGCCCGAAATAATCGGCGCCGCCCTCCAGCCGGAAGACCGGACTGAGCTTCCTGGCATAGGAGAGCTGGGCTCCGTAATCGGTGCTGTCCGTCCGGGCGAAGGACTCCTGGGTCAGGAAGCCGTTGTAGGTGTCGGTCAGGGTCTCCAGGAAGTTGGGATTGACGAAGGCGTGGAACAGGAACTCCCCGTCCCGGCCGACCCCTTTCTCCTTCCAGTGGAACTGGACGAGGTTCTGGTTCTCGCGCGGATACCAGGTCGGCTTGGTCGCGGCGTTGGCGTTCGGCTTCCCGATGTCCTTGCCGCGGGCTCCCAGGAAGCTGAGGTCGATCTCCCGCCTGTCGGTCCGGTGGGCGACCTTGGCCAGGAGGCTCCCTTGGGTATACTGGGATTGAAGGACCTTGGCGCCCCCGGGCATCCGGTACTCCCCCGCGTCCTCGGAATGGAACGAGAGGGAGAACCCCCAGGCCCGGGACGATCCTCCGAACTCGAGGCCGATCCCCTTCTCCCCGTTGATGGTGGAGTAGCTCGTCAGGAGGCGGCCGTGGATGGCCCCATCGAAACGGGGCGATTTCGTCATGATGTGGATGACCCCGCCGATGGCGTCCGAGCCGTAAAAGACGGACGACGGGCTCCTCAGGACCTCGATCCGCTCGATATCCTCCGGGCTGAGGAAGGAGGCGTTCGGGCCGGTGCGGCGGTCGCTCTCGAGCCGGGCGCCGTCGATGAGGTAGAGGACCCGCCGCCGGGCCATGCCCCGGATGGTCGGGACGAGCGAGAAACCGCCCGAGCCGATCGACGCCACCCCGGAGACCTCCTGAAGGGCTTCGCTGATGTTGGACGCCATCTTTTCGGCCAGCGTCTCGCCCATGATCACGGAGCTGGCCGCCGGAAGGTTCATCGAGGGCTCGGCGTAGCGCAGGGCCGTGACGATGACCTCCTCGGTCTGCTTGATGAGGGGAACGAGGACGAGGACGATCTTCCGGGCGAGATCCTTGGGACCGAGCTGGAATTCCCGCTCATAGTAATCGGGATGGATGACCTCGAGGATGAAGCGCTCTCCATCGGGAAGGCCGAGGACGAATGCGCCGGACGCGTCCGTCTCGGTCTTCGCGCCGGACGGACGGTGGAGCACGACGGCCCCGGCGACGGGGTGCTGGGCCGGGCTGACCACGATGCCCTTGACCTCCGCGGCCCAGGCCCCGGCGGCCAAGAGAATGAGAGCGAATAATATGGGGATAGCTTTCCGGAACATAC
>MEYC01000095.1:0-20424 GCA_001775715.1 Candidatus Aminicenantes bacterium RBG_16_66_30
ACCTCACTCCCTCAGGATGATCCCGCGCGCCGGGGAGAGGGACAATGACGCCCGGGCCGAAACGGTCTCGCCTTCGGCCGTCGTCCGGGGGTAGGCGAAGGACAGACTGGAGACCTTCTGATAGGAGGGCGGGGACACCGGCGGCGGTCTCTTGATGACCAGGTCCTTCAGCGCCTTGTAGGCCAGGGCGAGAGCGGAGATGACGTCGACCCCATGCGCCATGGGATTATCTTTGGGCGGAGGCATGTAGGGCTTCTGGCCGGGCATGAGGGGACCGCCGAGAGGGAAGGCGAACGACGCCGGTTTCGCGGCGATCTTGCGGCTCCTCAGGACGAGCTTCCCGTCGATGTAAAGAGACAGCTCGCCCTCCTGGATGGGCTTGAGCGGCACGCCGGCCGCGGTCGACCGGGCCTCCCGCCGGGACGAGGGAACGGGCGCGGAGACATCGGCGATGTCGACCCGAAGGCGGATCGGCTTTCTCACGATGAGGTCGGCCGACTTGAGGTCGAGAACGAATTCGTAGGACTCCGAGCGCTCGAAGAGGCCGCGGAGGGGGATGGTCAGGATGTGGTATCCGGCCGGCCAGTACCCGCCCTCGAGGATATAGGGCCCGAGCGATACGCGGTAGAAAGCCTCATTGAGGATATCGAGGCCGATATCGACCGACCCCGGGATGCCCGTGGCGACCCCCCGGTCGTAAGCGAGGAGCGAGATGTCGGAGACGAGGGGATAGGACCGCTTCCACCGGGCCCAGAAGGAGAGAAAGTCGCGGATCGTGTAATCGTCGAGGAAGCCGAAGTCGGGATCGTAGTCCCGATAGGCTTCGAAGTAGTCGGCGACGAGGTCCATCTCCCGGTCCTTCTCGCCGAGCTTGGCGGTGAGGAAGGCCAGGATGAGCGCGGCCGTCCGACGGTCTTCCGGCTCGAGCTTCTTCGCCTCTTCGGCGAGGTAGTCCCGGGCGGCCCGATAGTCGGGAGAGCGGCCCAATCGTGAGTTGAGCTCGGACTTCCAGTCCGCGCGGAGCGCGGCCGGCAGGGCCAGGAAGAGGGCCAGGGCCGCCGCGATCCTCCGGCGCTTAGTCATTGTAGACGAACTCGAACGTCATCTCCAGGAGATCGCCCGGAAAATCGGGCGGCAGGGCGGGGAAGGGGAGGGAGGCCCTGATGGCCTCGAGGGCGGCCCGGTCGAGGACCTCGACCGTGGTCCCCTCGAGGACTTCGATCGATTCGAGCTCGCCGCTCTTTTTGACGACGACGATGAAGCTGACCTTGGCCGTCTTGGGAAGCGACATGACCGAGGGCAGGTCCCAATGGACCTGGAGCCGGTCGATGACGGCCGTCGCCCACGGAAGGAGGTCATAGCCCTTGAGCGGGATGGAAACCCCGATCCGCTGGGACCCGCCGCCGCCTCCGGTCCCGACCCGGCCCCGGCCCGTCCCGTATCCGCCGCCGCCGGTGGAGCCCCTGCCGTATTTCGAGAAGTCGGGGAGGGGCGCGCCCCCGGAGATCCCCGGCGGGCCAGGGGGCGTGCCGGGCGGGGCGAGCGGGATGGTCAGCTCCGACCGGCCGCGGATCGCGATGGATTCCCGGAATCTCGAGGATAGCGAAGGGATGATCGCTCCGGCGCCGGGCGGGGCGGGCCCCTCTCCTCCGGACGCCGGGCCGGGCGGCCCCCCGGCTTCCTCGTCGGGCTTACGCGCCGGTTCTTCTCGAGCCGCCTCGGGCTGGGCCACGGCGCCTCGGGGGCCTGGACGGCCCAGAGCCTCTACCGGCTCGGCCGCGAGGTCCCGGCCCCCCATGACCTTGGGAATAGATACCGTGAGCGGCGGCACGATGACGATGTCGCGCACTTCCTCTCCCTTATCGACGGGGAGGATCTTGATCGTGAACCGGCCGTAGTAGATGGCCAGCCCCAGGAGGCCGTGAAAAAGCAGGGTGACCAGGACGCCGATCAGGCGTTCGCGGCGCGACCGGCCGTTCCGTTCAGGCGCGAGAGTGTCTTCGAACATTTGCGGATAAACCTTGGGGGCTATTATAGTACAATCCCGGGCGGCCCCGAAGAGTTGCAGAGGACTGAAAGGGGACATGTACCCCGGGTACGTGTCCCCTTTCTTCAATTTGGGGACACGTACCAAAGGTACATGTCCCCCGTTACCGGGAAGACGTGACCATGACGAACGCGAGGCCGAGGATATTGAGGACGGCCAGGCGGAGGATCAGGGCCGGGATGCCGAAGAGAGGGATGATGAGGGCCGAGGCCACGACGACGCCGGCGAACGAGGCGATGAGGTCGACGCCGTACCCGAGTCCGGGGTGCGGGGTTTCGCGGAGGACGAGCCTGTTGGCCGCGACGAAGAGGTACCCGCTCAGGGCCCCGAAGCCGGCGAGCAGGACGAAAGGTACGGGCTCCCCGCCGCGTCCCGGCAAGGCGCCGAGCGTCGCCGCGAGGAGGAGGACGAAGCCTCCCTGGACGAAAGGTAGGTCGGCCTGTCCCGGTCGTTTCCTACGGCGGCCGAGGACTGCGCCGATGACGAGCCCGGCCATAAAGGCGGCCAGGAGCAGCGGGATCTTTCCGTAAACATACCCGAAGTTGGCCTGGAAGGCGATGAACACGGCCACCTCGACGACGATCGATGTGATGCCCATGACGGCCACGGGCACGAGGAACCGTGCGGCGGATCGCCTGAGACGACAGGCCAGGACGGCAAGCGCCAGGGCGATCAAGGCCAGAGGCGCGTCCAAGATCCACGCCCGGGGGATCCTCCCCGCGGCCACGAGCAAGCGGGCTTCGATCCCCCTGAACTGGCCGGCCCAGAGCAGGGACTGAAAGTAGTAGCTTACCGGGACGAGGTCCCGATTGATCCTTCCCTCCGCGGCGGCGACGGTCAGGGTCAAGGTCAGTCGGTCGACGCGCCCGGGATCGAGACGCGCGGGGAGCATGGCCGGGCTGACGTATGTCGTCTCGAGACCGAGACGGGCGATCTTCGCCGACAAGAGCTCCGGATCGAGGGAAAGCGGGCCGTCGGAGGCCAGGACGACGACGCCCGGTCCTGGGACGACGACGGGCTGGGGCGGGAAGACGTCGAGCAAGGTCCAGACGATCGAGGCCAGGTAACGCGAGAACGCCCCGCTGACGTAGTTCTCGGGGCCCGTGAGGACGAAGCTGAGAACGCCGCCGGGCTCGAGCTTCTTCCGGACCTCGGCGAAGAACTCCCGCGTGTAATACCGGTTGATCTGTGTGGTAGACGGGTCCGGCAGGTTGAGCAGGACGGCGTTATAGCGCTCGGCCGTCCGCTCGAGGAAGGCCCTCCCGTCTTGGGCAAAGACGTGGACGCGCGGGTCGTCCAAGGCCGCGAGCGCCGCAGGGGGCAGCTGCTTCCGGGCCAACCGAACGACGGCCGGGTCGAGCTCGACGCAGTCTACGCGGACGCCGGGGTACTTCAGGACCTCTTCGACGCATCCGCTCGCCGTCCCCCCGACGAGCAGGACCCGCTCGACGTCGTCCCGTTGGAGCATGGCGAAGTGGACCGCGTCCTCGGCCGCGCCGACGTCCGGGCGGCTGAAGACGGCCAGGCCGTTGTCGAACAGGGTCACCTGTTCCGCGTTCCGGATGACGAGAAGCTTCCCGTAGGGCGTGTCCTCGGCGTCGACGAGATCGAGCGGCTTCCAGGCCGCCTTGAGGGCCGTCCGGTCGGATATCGCCAGGCCGGCCGAGAGAAGGAGGGCCGCGGCGAGGATGGCTTTCGACCGGCGTGGCCTCAGGGCGACGAGGGTGAGGATGGCCGCGCCGCCGCCCACGATGGCCGCCCCAAGCCAATTGGACATCCGGGGGATCAGCAGGAAGTGAACGATCAACCCGGCCGCGGCCGCGCCGGCCGACTCCAGGATATAGACGAGTCCGACGTCATCGCCGAGGAAGCCGGCGTTGAGGACGAAGGCGTGGCCAAGAGGGAAGCTCAGGAAGAGTCCCAGGACGAGCGCGAAGCCGAGGGCCGGGACGAGCCCCGTCGCCTCGGCCGGGAGGATGCCCATAAGCTTGTGCGAGAATCTCAGCAAAACGAGGCCCCCGCAGAAGAGGATCACCGCCCCGCCATAAAGCCGGGCCAGCCGGGGCTCCGGCCGAACGGCCCCCCGGCGAGGCCGGACCAGGCTCCCGAGCCCTCCCCAGAGGAGCCAGGCGCCGAGGACGAAGCCGAAGGTGAGCTCGTTGCCGGTGAACTCGGCCGAGAATTCCCTGAGAAGATAGACCTGGAACGACGCGGCCATGAAGCCGAGCAGAAAAGCCGGGAGCCGGGCGCTTAGGCCCAGATGCCGGGGATCGCCGTCCCGCACGATGCGCACTTCCCCTTCTTCAGCCGGACCGCCTCGATCGAATACCCGACCCGCTTGATGACCGCCTGCCCGCAGCCGGGGCAGTAGGTGCTCTCGGCCTCGTGGCCGGGCACGTTGCCGATATAGACGAAGCGCAGTCCCTGGCCGAGGGCCGTCTCGCGGGCTGCCTCCAGCGTCGAGAGCGGGGTCGGCGGCAGGTTCTTCATGAGATACATCGGATGGAAGCGGGAGAAGTGGAGAGGGACGTCCGCTCCGGCCTCGTTGCCGACCCACCGGGCCATCTCCCGGATGTCCTCCGGCCGGTCGTTCAGCGTGGGGATGACCAGGTAGACGATCTCGAGCCAGGCCTCCGACTTGGCCACGGTCCGGATCGCCTCCAGAACGGGCTTGAGCGCGCCGCGGACATAGGCCTTATAGAACCCCTCGGTGAATCCCTTGAGGTCGACCTTGACGGCGTCGACGACCGCAAGAAGGTCGGCCAGCGGCTCGGGGTTGATGTGGCCTCCCGTAACGACCAGGCTCCGCACGCCCCTGCGCCGGGCCTGCAGGGCGGTGTCGTACATGTACTCGAAAAAGACCGTCGGCTCGGAGTAGGTATAGGCGATCGACGGGCATCCGGCCGAAACCGCCTTGGCGGCGGCGGCTTCGGGCGGGAGGTCAAAATGCTCGACCTGCTCGGCCCGGACCTGGGAGATCTCCCAGTTCTGGCAGAACTTGCAGTTGACATTGCAGCCCGCCGTGGCCATGGAGAGGGCCGTCGTCCCGGGCAGGACGTGGAAGAACGGCTTCTTCTCGATGGGATCGACGTTGAGGGAGCAGGCCTTCCCATAGACGAGGGTGTAATAAACGCCGCCCTGGTTCTCCCGGACCCCGCAGTAGCCCCGTTCCTTATCGCCGAGGCGGCAGAGCCTCGGGCAGAGGCGGCACTCGATCTCGCGGTCGGGGAGCTTCACATAATAGCGCGCCTCGACGCGCGACAGGTTCGGCCGGCCGGTCTGGGCGGCCAGGCGCGCGCAAAGGGCGGGCAGTCCGGCCCCGACGGCCAGTCCGGCCCCGGCCGCCCCGCGGAGAAAGGAGCGCCTGTTCACGAGAGCGTCTCCTCGATCGTCTCGATCGCCGCTGCCGCGGACCGGCCGAGCCCCATCTTCTCGGCCGTCGCGAGGTAGCCCGGAGCCCGGCCCTCCGCTTCGAGCGCCGGCAGGCCAGCGTCCGCCCGGAGCCGCTCGATGAGCGCCCAGCCGACGCTGTCGGCGGCCACGGGATCGACGCTGAAGAGGAGTGTCCCGGGCTTGGCCGCCCACCGGGCGTGATAGGACGGCCCCCTGTGGAACTGGACGGAGAGGGCGTCGACGACGGTCAGCCTGTGCCGCGATTTGACCGGCGGGGCGTCGAAGACCTGGGCGACGAACGGGTCGCAGCGGTCGTCGTGATACTTGTTGGGATTGTGGATGGCCCCGAAATAGTTCTTCATCCCGGCCGTCACTCCGGCCAGTCCGTGGTCCTTGAGAATGGCCAGGCTGATCGAGGCCGTCGTGTATTCCGTCAGGATCCGGGAGAAGAGGCTGCCGACATCGAGGTGAGAGACGAGTCCGCTCTCGTAGCCGACCCCGTCCGTGTCCGTGCCGAGGACCCTGAAGCCCGGGCGACCGGAACCCGGCGCGTAGCCGGCCTCGCGGAGCTCCCGAGCCGTCCTGTCCCAGATCACGATGTTCCTCTCCTCGAGGCCGTTCCCCGCGAGCCAGGAGGCGAGGGCGTCGGCGACCTCGGGCCGGGTGCTGAGGGCCTTGCCGCCGATGGTGTTGACCTTGATGCCGACGCGGTCGCCGGAGCGGAACAGGGCCGCCGCGGCGCGAGCGCCGGCACCTTCTCCCGTCAGGAGGGCGAAGCCGCGGGCGAACATCCGCGCGACCACGGCGGGGTCGGGGGTCCCGGACGCCGCGAAGACGCCGGGGGACTTGATGATGACGACGCGCGAAGCGCCCATGGCGGTTTTATGATATCATATCCCAGCGCCGGATTGGAGGTCGAGCATGAAGCGAGTTCGGACGATCGGAGGATGGGCCCTCGCGGCCGCCCTTGGGGCGTCGCTTGTCCTCGTCCCGGCCGCGGCCGGCCCCCAGGAGCGCCGGGGGAGTCCGGAGCTCGCCGCGCTCGTGCCGCGTCTCGACGGCTGGTCGCCGACCGAAGCCGTCCGGAGCTTCTTCCCCGACGACCTCTTCGAGTACATCAACGGGGCCGCTGAAAGCTATCTGAGCTACGACTTCCGCGAGCTCGCCGTCGCCGACTTCGGCCGGACGGGCACGGAAGCCACGCTGACCCTGGAGATCTACGACATGGGCGAGGCGGTCAACGCCTTCGGCATCTTCGGCGCGGAGCGCTATCCGGACAACGCCGCCGTCCCGGTCGGCGATCTGGGCTATTTCGAGGGCGAGGCGCTGAACTTCCTGGCCGGGAGGTTCTATGTGAAGATGCTCGCCTTCGGCCTCGGCGACGGCACGGAGCCGTTCCTCCGGCAGGTCGGCCTCAAGGTCGCCTCCGGGATCAAGTCGGGGGGCGGGCTTCCGAAGCTCGTCACGGCTTTCCCGAAGGCCGGCCTCGTCGCCCGCAGCGAGAGATATATCAAGAGGAACGTCATGGGCTACGAGTTCCTCCGCGACGGCTATGTGGCGGCCTACAAGGCCGGCGACCGGGAGATCGAAGGCTTCTTTATCGAAGGGCGTTCCGAGGAGGACGCCGAGGAGATGACGTCCAAGCTCCTCGGAGCCCTGACCGAGGACGGGGCGTCCACGGAGAAGATCCCGCTGGGCCACCGCGTCCGGACCCGCTTCGGCCAGCACCTCTTCTTCGGACGCGTCGGTCCGGTCCTCTGCGGAGCGATGCGCGTCCCCGACGGCCTCGAGGCGGCGGGCCAATCTCTCCTCAGGGCCCTGACGGTCGCCCTGGCCGAGCGAAGGGCCTCGAAATGACAAGAAGGGGCTGAAGCCGCGTGGCCGGGAAGGGGGCTCGTGGACGATAACCGGTACTTCAAGGCGGCCTTGGCCGCCGTCCTCCTGTTCATCCTGGGAGTCGTCCTCAAGCTGGCCCGGCCGGTCCTCATCCCGTTCATCCTGGCCGTCTTCCTCTCCTTCATCATCGATCCCGCGCTGACCTTCCTGACCCGGTGCCGCTGCCCCAGGCCGGGGGCCGTGCTCATCGCCCTGGGCCTGATGTTCGTCACCCTCTACCTCTTCGGGGTCCTGGCCTATACGAGCGGCAAGGCGTTAGTCGCCGAGCTGCCGAAATACCAGGACCGGCTGAACGACATCGGCCGGTTCCTCGAGAACGGTGTGGGCCCGTTCAAGGTCGACCTGTCCTCGGCGCTCGACAGCCTCGATATCGGAAAGGTCGGCGCGTTCATCCTCAGGGCCATCGGCCCATTCGTCGGCATCCTCGGAAAGATCCTGCTCGTCTTCCTCTTTCTCGTCGTCATCGTCGCCGGCCGGGGCCGGTTCGGGACCAAGCTCGCCGGGACCCTCGACGAGGGCCGGGCCGGCCGGGCCCGGGGGATCATCGCGGGGATCGACGCCCAGATCCGCAAGTACCTGGTCATCAAGACGGCCGTCAGCATCGCCAACGGGGTGATGGTCTGGATCGTCCTCGTCTGCTTCGGCGTCGACTTCGCGGCCCTCTTCGGCCTGGTGGCGTTCTTCCTCAACTACATCCCCAACATCGGCTCGTGGATCGCCACGGTCCTCCGCGTCGCCTTCGCCTTCTTCCAGTTCGGGACGTTCTGGGTGCCTTTCTGGATCTTCGTCATCACGAACGGCCTGGACATGATCCTGGGCAATGTCATCGAGCCCCGGATCACGGGCAAGGGCCTTGGCCTCAGCCCTCTCCTCGTGTTCTTCTCGCTCGTTTTCTGGGGGTGGCTCTGGGGGATCCCGGGGATGATCCTTTCGGTGCCGCTGACGGCGGTCATCAAGATCGTCTGCCAGAACGTGCCGTCCCTTCGGCCCATCGCCGTCATGATGGGCTCCTGAGGGGGCGCCCGGAGGTCAGGGGAGGGTCAGGTCCTCGGCCTCGATGACGAAGGCCTCGGACGACAATCTCTTGAGCTTCCGCCCCAGGATCGCCTTGAGAGCCTTCTCCGCGGCCGCCTGCTCGGCGGTCTTCTTGGAGGCCCCCTTCGCCTTGGCCAGGGCCTTCTCCCCGAGGCGGACCTCGATGACGAACGTCCGGCTGTGGGCGGGTCCCTTTTCCGAGACGAGGCGGTAATCCGGGGCGGCGAGGCCGGCCTTCTGGCAGATCTCCTGGAGCGCGGACTTGGAGTTGTTGACCGTCTGCGATCCCGACTTGATGGGCCGCAGGGCCGGCCCGACGACCGAGAGGACGACCCGCTGGGCCGCCTCGAATCCCCCGTCGAGGTACACGGCCCCGGCCAGGGCTTCTAACGCCCCGGCCAGGATGGACGGCTTCTTCCGCCCGCCGCTCCTCTCCTCGCCGCGCCCGAGCAGGACGGCCTTGTCGAGCTTGATCGCCCGGGCCCGTTCCGCCAGGGCCAGCGTGCTCGTCGCCGAGGCCTTGAGCTTCGACAGCTCCCCTTCGTTCCTTCCCGGATAGGCGGCGAGGACGTGATCGGCGGCGAACAGGCCGATGACGGAGTCGCCCAGGAATTCGAGGACCTCGTTGTCCTCGGGCGCTTCCGGGTTCGTTTCGTAGGCGAGGGAGCTGTGGGTTAGGGCCCGGAGGAGCAGGGCGCGGTCCTTGAAGGTGTGGCCGATGGTCTTTTCCAGACGTTCGATCCTTCGTTTGTCCGGGCTCGGGGCTCTCATGGGACGCTCCCGCCGGGGGCGGAGTGGACAATCCGGCCGCCGACGATGGTCATGACCGGTCCGCCTACGAGCGTCCAGCCGTCGAAGGGCGTGTTGCGTCCCTTGGAGGCGAACGCGGACTTGTCGACCGTGACGGACCGGTGAAGGTCGAGGATGGTCAGATCGGCATCGGCTCCGGCCGCGATCCGGCCTTTCGCGGCCAGGCCGAGCAGGCGGGCCGGGTTCGTCGAAAAGAGCTCGACGAACCGGCCGATCGGGATCACGCCCGCCGCGACGAGACGGTCGAGGATGAGGGAGACGGCCGTCTCCAGGCCGACGATGCCGAACGGGGCCTCGCGGAAGCCCCGGGCCTTTTCCGCCGCCGTGTGCGGGGCATGGTCGGTGGCGATGGCGTCGATGACGCCCGTCCGCAGGCCCTCGACGAGGGCGGCCGCGTCGGACGCGGAGCGCAGGGGCGGGTTCATCTTGAGATCCGGGTCGGCCGTCCGGAGGTCCTCGTCGGTGAGAAGGAGGTGGTGAGGGGTCGCCTCGGCGGAGACGCGGACGCCGCGCGTCTTGGCTTGGCCGACAATGGCCACCCCTCCCGAGGTCGAGAGATGGGCGATGTGGACCCGGGCGCCGAGCTCTTCCGCGAGGGCGATGTCCCGGGCGACCATGACCTCCTCGGAAGCCGAAGAGATGCCGGGAAGGCCCAGGCGCGCCGAGGCCCGGCCCCCATGCATCACGCCGCCGGCGGCGAGAACCCGGTCCTCGCAGTGATCGATGATCAGGCTCTTCGCCGCGGCCGCCCCGGCCAGCGCCCGGCGCATGATCGCGTCCGAAGGGACGGGCCGGCCGTCGTCCGAGAAGGCGACCGCGCCGGCCGCGACGCAGGCCGCCATGTCGACGAGCTCCTCGCCGGCGCTGCCGCGCGTGATTGCGGCGATGGGCAGGACGTTGGCCAGCCCGACGCGCCGCGCCTCGGCCAAGATCCGGGCGATGATCTCGGGCCGGTCGTTGACCGGATCCGTGTTGGGCATGGCGCAGACGGTCGTGAAACCGCCGCGGACGGCCGCGCGGACGCCCGTGGCGATCGTCTCTTTGGCCTCGTATCCCGGCTCGCGCAGGTGGACGTGCATATCGATGAGGCCGGGGACGACGACGAGGCCGGACGCGTCGACCGTCCGGTCCGCGGCGGCGGCCAGGTCCGCCCCGACCGCGGCGATGGCCGGGCCTTCGAGGAGGATGTCCCGGCGGCCGTCGGTCCCGGTCGCGGGATCCACGATCCGGCCGCCCCGAATGAGGAGCCTCACCGTTTCCTCGCTCCGCTCGTCTTGACGGGTTCCGCGATGATGACCTCGTCGGCGCCGTCCATCTCCCTGAGGCGGACCCGGACGACCTCACGGCGCGAGGTCGGCAGGACCTTGCCGACGTAGTCGGGCCGGATGGGGAGATCGCGGTGGCCGCGGTCGATGAGGACGACGAGCTGGATCGTCTGCGGCCGGCCCCGCTCGATGAGGGCGTCCATGGCCGCCCGGATCGTCCGCCCCGTCATCAGGACGTCATCGATAAGGAGGATGTCCTTCTTGTCGACCGTGAACAGCAGATCCCCCGTTTCGAGGGACGCTTTGGCGCGGGCCACGGGGACGTCGTCCCTGTGGCGGCTGATATCGATGATGCCGACGGGGATGTCGACGCCCTCCAGGTCCGCGATGAGCCGGGCGATGCGCCGGCCGATGGTGATGCCCCGCGTCTTGAGGCCGACGATGGCCAGGTTCTTGAGGTTCCGGTTCTTCTCGATGATCTCCGTGGCGACCCGGGCCAGGACGCGGCGGATCTTGGTCGCGTCCATGATCCTTGCCTTTGTCTTTTCTTGCATGGGGCCACTCCTCGACTCGGCTTCGGGCCCCTTGAACATGCATGAAGCCCGAAAAAATGTCAATCCCGCCGGGCGAACCAGCGCCGGGCCTGCTCGCAGTCCTCGCGGATGCGGGCGGCGAGGGCCGCGGCGTCGGGGAAGGCCCGCGTCGGCCGGATCCTTTGGAGGAAGCGGACGGCGATCTCGGCCCCGTAGAGGGAGCCGCGAAAATCGATGAGGAGCGTCTCGACGCGGAGGGGGCTCGGTCCGAAGGTCGGATTGGTGCCGACGCTGGTCACGGACGGATAGGCCCGGCCGCCGCGGACGGTCTCGGTGATGAAGACGCCCTCGGGCAGGATCTCGTTCGGCGTATCAAGGTTGGCCGTCGGAAAGCCGAGGCGCCGGCCGCGGCGTTCGCCCCGGACGACCCGGCCGCGGATCTCGTAGGGGCGGCCGAGAAGGCGGGCGGCCTCGCCGACCCGGCCCCGCTCGAGCAGGCGCCTCACGGCCGTCGAGCTGACGACGCGGCCGTCGAGACGGGCCGGGGGAACGGCGTGGACGCGGAGGCCCGCTTTCCGGCCCAGGTCCCTCAGGAGGGCCGCGTCGCCGCGCCGGTTTCGTCCGAAGCGGAAGCCCTGGCCGACGACGACCTCGCGGGCGCCCAGCTTGCCGCGGAGGACGCCTTGGACGAAATCCCGGCAGCCGAGCCGGGCGAAGGCCGCGTCGAAGGGGGTGACGACGACGGCGTCGACGCAGGTCTCCCGGAGCCTTCGGAGGCGGTCCTCCGGCGTGTCGATCATCCGGACAGAGGACCGGCCGAGGGCCCGCTCGGGGTGGGGAGCGAACGTCAGGACGAGGGCCCGCAGCCCTCGTTCGCGGGCCAGGGCGCAGAGCCGGCTGAGGATCTTCCGGTGGCCGAGGTGGAGACCGTCGAAATTCCCCACGGCTACCGCCGCGGGACGGGGGGAGAGGCGGGGATCATCGAGACCGCGGTAAGCGAGCATGCGCCTACATCTTGACGATGTCGGCCTTCTTGAGATAGGCCATCTTGAGCTGGTCGAGGACGCTCGTGAGGAACCTCTCCTCCTCGGGCTCGAGGTTGCCCTTCGTCCGGTCCTTGAGGAGATCGAGGAGGTCGATGTT
Source organism: Candidatus Aminicenantes bacterium RBG_16_66_30 (assembly GCA_001775715.1). Taxonomy (GTDB): domain Bacteria; phylum Acidobacteriota; class Aminicenantia; order Aminicenantales; family Saccharicenantaceae; genus RBG-16-66-30. The sequence goes on from MEYC01000095.1 coordinate 12,123, forward strand.
CCTCTTGGCCAGCCCCAGGTTCTCCTGGATCCGGCCCGTGGCCGGGTCCTCGACGAGGCCGAGCTGGACGAGGGCCGGGAAGTAGAGAAGGAGAACGACCGAGCCGAACTCGAGAGGCGGCAGGAATTCCTCGCCGCCGGGGCCGGCCGTTTCGTCCTTGGGTTTGACGTCGTCATCGGTCATGGAAGCGTCCTTCTTCGGGGCATCCGTCCGGGCCATGTTACCGCGACGGCGGCCAAAGTTCAAGGCCGCCCGGAGGATCATCGACCCGGATCCGCCTTAAGCGGCGCCTGACTTCTTCCGAAGCACGAGGGCCGCCTTGATGAACTCGTCCAGGTCGCCGTCGAGGACGCGGTCCGTGTCGCCCGTTTCGAGCCGGGTCCGCATGTCCTTGACCATCCGGTAGGGATGGAGGACGTAGGAGCGGATCTGGTTCCCCCAGGCGATGTCCGACTTGGCGTCCTCGAGCTTCTCCATCTTGGCGTTCTGCTTCAGCTTCTCGAGCTCGTAGAGGCGGGCCTTGAGGATCTTCATGGCCATGGCCTTGTTCTTGTGCTGGGAGCGCTCGTTCTGGCACTGGACGACGATGCCGGTCGGGATATGGGTGATGCGCACGGCCGAATCGGTCCGGTTGACGTGCTGGCCGCCGGCGCCGGAGGCCCGGTAGGTGTCGATCCGGAGATCGTCGGGGTTGATGGCGACCTCGATGTCCTCGTCGACCTCGGGATAGGCGAAGACGGCGGCGAAGGACGTGTGGCGCCGCTTGTTGGCGTCGAAGGGGGAGATGCGGACGAGCCGGTGGACGCCCGTCTCCTGGCTGAGATTGCCGAAGGCGTAGTCGCCTTCGAAGCGGATGGTCGCGCTCTTGAGCCCCGCCTCTTCCCCCGGCTGGTGGTCGAGGACCTCGGCCTTGAAGCCCTTGCGCTCGGCGTAGCGCAGGTACATCCGGAGGAGCATCTGGGCCCAATCCTGGGATTCCGTGCCGCCCGCGCCCGGGTGGACGGTCAGGATGGCGTTGCGGGGATCGTCCTCGTCGCAGAAGAGGGCCCGGAGCTCGGCCTCCTGAAGGTCCTTCTCGAGCCGGGAGATCCCGGCTTCGACGTCGGCCTGGACGCTCTCTCCCTCGGCGGCGAGCTCGGCGAGGACCTCGAGCTCCTCCTTCTGGCCGAGGATGCGCTTGAAGAACTGAAGGGCCTTCTCGAGGAGCTTCTTCTTCTGCTGGAGGGCCTGGGAGGCCTTCTGGTCCTGCCAGATCTCGGGGGAGGCCAGCCGGACGTTCGTCGCTTCGAGCTCAGCCGTCTTGTGGTCTAGGTCAAAGAAAACCTCGGACCTCTTCGACTTTGGCGAAGAGGCCGTTGAGCCGGGCCTTGAGGTCGAGCGTCTTGCTATCGGCGGGTGTCATGGCGTCGTTGTTCCTTTAGGGACTTGGAGGTCAGTCCTGGACGATCCGGAAGTCGGTCTTTTTGCCGGCCGCGGCGTTCAGCTTGTCGAGCAGGCTGACGGCCCGGTCCCTGGACGTGTATCCCCCCAGCCGGACCCGGTACCAGGTCCGGGTGTCGGAAGGCTTGGGGTCGGTCACGAACACGGTGTATCCCTGCTTCCGGTAGGTGTCGGCGGCCGTTTGGGCCTGGGTCCGATCGGTGAGCGCAGCCACCTGGACATAGTAGAGCGGGCCGGAGGCCGGGGCCGCCTTGGTCTCGGCGGGAGGCTTGGAGGCGGGGGCCTTGACGGCCGTGTCCTTGGCCGAGGTCTTGGACGCGAGCCCGCCCGCGGGCGGCTGGGACGTTCCGGCGCCCGAAGGCGCGGAGGACTTCGCGGACTCCGTTTCGGCCGAGGTCGGCTTGACCGGGACCTCCTTGACGGGTTCGGGGATCTGCTGGGTGACGACCTGGGCCGGCGCCGAGAGGCGGACCTGCTTCTTGCCGACCGAGACGCCGAGCAGGAAGATGAACACGCCCAGGGCGAGAACGCCGAGGAAGATGACGACGAGCAGGGAGCTCGAGACCTGGATCTCCCGGAAATTGTTGTTCTTCATCAGCTCTGTTTTTTCTCCTGGCCCTTATCATAGGTGAAAGCCTTCAGGATTTCCAGGGGCAGGGGGAAAACGATGGTCGAGTTCTTTTCGGTGGCGATCTCGGCGAGCGTGCTCAGGAAACGGAGCTGGAGCGCCTGCGGATTCCGGGAGATGATGTCGGCGGCCTGGGTCAGCTTGTCGGCGGCCTGGAATTCTCCTTCGGCGTGGATGACCTTGGCCCTGCGTTCGCGCTCGGCCTCGGCCTGCTTGGCGATGGCCCGGACCATGTTCTCCGGCAGGTCCACTTGTTTCATTTCGACGAGCTGGACCTTGATGCCCCAGGGATCCGTGTGCTGCTCGATGATCTCCTGGAGGCGGAGGTTCAGCTTGTCCCGCTCCGAGAGGAGGTCGTCGAGCGGGACCTGGCCGAGAACGCTGCGCAGGGTCGTCTGGGCCAGCTGGGACGTGGCGTAGAGATAGTCCTGGACGTCGATCACGGACTTGAGCGGGTCGATGACCCGGAAGTAGAGCACGGCATTGACCTTGACCGTGACGTTGTCCTTGGTGATGACGTCCTGGGGCGGGATGTCCATGGTGATGAGCCGGAGACTGATCCTGACGATGCGGTCGATCGGGGCGAAGACCAGGATGAGGCCGGGGCCCTTGGGCTGGGGCAGGACGCGGCCGAGGCGGAAGATGACCCCCCGCTCGTACTCCCGCAGGACCTTGATGGAGTTCAGGATGTAGAGGACGATGAGACCGACGATGATGATAGGCGCCGTCAAAAGGTTCATGTTCTTCTCCTTGTCGAGGCCGTCGGGCCCCGTCGAAGTTGCCGGGTCAGACTTTGCCGACCCTTATTCTCAGGCCGTCGATGACCTCGACGACCTTGACTTTCTCGCCCTCCTTGACGGGCTCCTCCGCCTCGGCTTCCCAGAGCTCGCCGTGGACGAAGACCCAGCCCGAGGGGGAGAGGCCGGTCCTGGCCGTCCCTCTCTCGCCGATCATCCCTTCCCGGCCGGAGAGCGAGCGCCGGGCATGGGCCCGGACGACCAGGGTGAGGAGGAAGATGACGATGACGGAAACGGCGAGGACGACCGGCAGGACGATGCGCAGGCTGGGCCGGAGCTCGGTGATGGGGGCCTTGATGAGCATGAGCGACCCGATGATCATGGCGGCGATCCCTCCGACGGCCAGCATTCCGAAGCTCTGGACCTTGACCTCGAGGACGAACAGGATCGCGGCCAGAAGGATGAGGCCCAGGCCGACGTAGTTGATGGGCAGGATCTGGAAGGCGAAGACGGCGAGGAGGAGCGAGATCCCGCCCAGGACGCCCGGGAGGATGGCCCCGGGATGGGAGAACTCGAAATAGAGGCCCAGGAGCCCGATCATGAGCAGGATGTAGGCGAGGTTCGGATTGGCGATCGTGAGAAGGAACCTCTGCCGGAAGGTCATGGGGCGATCGACCAGGGGCTTGCCGGCGAGAGCGAGCGTCCTCGCGGAGCCGTCGAAGCGCTTGAGGACGCGGCCGTCGAGGCGGGCGACCAGCTCCTCCTCCGTTCCGACGACGAGATCGATGAGGCCGCCCTCCAGGGCTTCCCGTTCCGTGTACGAGAGGCTCTTGCGGACGGCGTCCTCGGCCATGCGGACGTTCCGTCCCCGCTTCTCGGCGACCGTCCGGATATAGGCCGCGGCGTCGTTGACGACCTTCTCCTCCATGGTCTTGTCCATGGCCTGGCCCGTGAACGAGACGCCGACGGGATGGGCGGCGCCCGCGCTCGTGCCCGGGGCCATGGCGAAGACGTCGGCGGCCAGGGCGATGAAGAACCCGGCCGACGCGGCCCGCGACCCGCTGGGGCCGACGAAGACCGCCACGGGGGTCTTGGCGTTGACGATCGCCGCCATGATCTCGCGCATCGAGGTGTCGAGCCCGCCCGGCGTGTCGAGGGTCAGGACGACGAGGTCCGCCCCGTCCCGGTCGGCCATTTCGAGGGACCGGACGATGTATTCGGACGTGACCGGATGGATGGGGGCGTCGACCTTGATCCTGATGATCGCCGCCGCGGCCGAGAGGGGGGCCGCGAGAGCCAAAACCAGGAGAATCCGCGCTTTCACTGCGCCTCCATTATATTATTCTTGACTTTTTATTTTCAATAAATTAAATATAATATTCGCGTTCGCAGCAAGGAGCTTTTTCGATGATCAAGAATGATATCGCCCTGGCGATCGAAAAGAAGACGGAATACAACAGGGCCAGATCATTGTCGATCGTCGAGGGCGTCCTCGAAGCCCTCAAGAGCGCCCTGACGAACAAGGAAAAGGTCGAGATCCGCGGCTTCGGCAGCTTCAAGGTCGTGCCCAAGAAGACCGGATTCGGCCGGGACATCCGCCGTCAGAAGCAGATCCGCATCGAGAAGGGCCAGCGGATCAAGTTCCGCCCCGGCCAGGAGCTAAAAACGCTCCTGTCCAAGGCCAAACCCTCCTAATCTAAGAAGGGATCAAATCTTTAGCTCGGCGTCGCGGACGAGCTGGGCGTAGAGACGCTCGGCCTCTTCGACCGTTCCCGCGAGAGGGCCCGACGTGTCGATGGCGTAATCGGCGTGGGCCAGCTTCTCTCTCCGGCTCATCTGCGTCCCGATCCGCCGCAGCGCTTCGCGTCCGCTGAGGCCGTCCCTGAGGCGCAGGCGCCGGACCTGCTCGGCCTTGCCGCAGTGGACGACGACGACGCGGTCGAAATGGCGCGCGTACCCCGCTTCGATGGTCAGGGCGGCCTCAACGACGAAGATCCGGGGGGGGCCGCCGCCCGCGCGCTCGAGCCGGCGAGCCGCCTTTTCGTGCTTGGCCAGGACGAGCGGGTGGACGAGCCGGTCGAGGAAGCGGCGGGCGGCCGGATCGGCGAAGACGATCGGGCCGAGGCGGGCCCGGTCGATCGTCCGGTCGGCGCGAAGGATGCCGCGCCCGAAGCGGGCCACGACGGCCTTCCAGGCGGGCCGGCCGGGGAGCATGAGGGCGTGGGCTGTCGCGTCGGACGACAGGACGACGCAGCCTTTCTCGGCGAGGATGCGGGAAACGACCGATTTGCCGCAGGCGATCCCCCCCGTCAGGGCGACGCGGAGGACGCTATTTCTTCTTGGGCTCTTTCCGGACCGGGACGACTTTGAACATGTCATCGCTGAACCGGACGGCGACGCCCTGCCGCTTCGTTCTCTTGTCGGGCTTTTCCAGCCGGACGGTGATGCCGCCGACGCGCAGCCGGAGCCTCTTGCCGTCGGCGAGCTTCTCGGGGAGCTCGATGTAGAGGTTGAGCTTGGAGCCGACGACGACCCCCGAATCCAGGGTGAAATAGGCCCCGCCGGACGAGATGTTCTCGAGGCTCGTCTGCTCCTTGAACTTGAGCCCGTCGGCGAGGTTCCCTTCGATGAGCGTCTCCAAGGGGAAGTCGAACCGCCATTCCCGGCGGCGGTTGATCTCCAGGTCCTCGGGCAGGGCCTTGGCCTTTTTCTTGGGGGCGGCTTTCTTCTTGGGAGCGGTTGTCTTTGTCATGGCGTCCTCGATTCCTCGCTTTTAGAAGAGGGCCGAATTGATGGCGTAGAGAGCCAGCTGGAGGCGGCTGTGGGTGTCGAGCTTGGCGTAGATGCTCTTGATGTGCGACCGGACGGTATTCTTGCTGATGAACATCAGCTCGGCGATCTCGTCGTTGCTCTTGCCCTGGCCGATGAGGCGCAGGACCTGGAACTCGGTCGGCGTGAGCTGATCGAGCGTCTTCTCCTTGAGATCCCGGCCGACGACGGAGATGATCCGGTCCATGATGCTGGACATCTTGTCGCGGGGCAGCCAGATCTCGCCCTTGTGGATGCCGCGGACCGCCTCCGGAAGCTGGCTCGAGGCGTCGTTGAGATCGAAATACCCCCGGGCCCCGGCGTTGATGAGGTTGACGATCTCCTCGTGGGCCGGGATGCTGCCGAGGAGGAGGAGCTCCGACTTGCCCTGGGCCTTGGAGATCTCGCGGATGGCCTTGCAGATCTCCCGGAGGTTCGGGAGGGCCTCCATGTGGGCGAAGAGGATGACCTCCGGCTTGAGCTTCCGGATCGAATCCATGAACGACTCGATCGTGTTCTTCTCGATGTTGAGGATGTCCAGGTCCGTGTCGGCCTCGAGGGCTCTCAGGATGCCGGCGAGGATGATTTCGGACGGGCAGAAGACGAGGAGGGTGATCTTCTGAGGGTTCGCAACGGCGGTTTTCTTTTTCTCCATGCTGGCCTCGGCCCCTTTTTGCGTTTTGATCGGCTTCGACGGCTTGTCCATCGGGTCGCCGGAATCATAGTCAATCGGCTGAGGCTTGTCAAGCGGGGGGGGTGAGGGGGGGTGAGGCGGACCGCCGGAGGCTAAGCCGGCGGCAGGCTGTTCGGGTGGAGGCGGAAGCCGCGGTCGAGCCGGACGACGATGAACTGGGACTTGTCGCCCGTGTCCTCCAGTCGGACATAGACGACCGCCCCGGACAGAACCATCCGCAGCGGGCTTTCGAGGATCAGGGTCCTCGGGATATCCAGGAAGAGGGTCACCCGCGTGTCGATGCCGAGCCGGGCCTTGAGCCGGAACTGGGCCTCCTGGGCGCTGATCCCGCAGACCGACGTCCGTTCCTCGAACTTCCGGCCCGAGGCGTCCAGGCCCTTGACCAGGGCCGGGAGAGAGAGCTCGAAGGAGCGCTCCCTTTTCCCGGTCCTGGCCGCGGGGGGTGTGGAGGGATCATGAAGAGATTTCGCCATATCCATATCGAGAAGCATTTTCCCATGTCTCACAGGCGGGAACAATCACTTTTCGTGGGGAATCGCGGGGTCATATTCGGGCCGCGCGCCTCACCGTTAGAGGCTAGGCGCGGAGGACGGCGGCACAGGCCCGGAGGCGCTCTCATCGGCGTCGGCCTGGATGATATACCTCGATTCGAGGCGGAGGGCGACCTGGGGCGGGGCGCCGTCCCCTTCGCCGGCCTCGACGTCGACGATCGTGCCCTTGACCACGAGCTTGAGGAGCCGCCCTTCCCCCAGCTTAGGCGGGAGGGCGACGACGAGCTTCAGCCGGGAGCCCAGGGCCACGGCGTTACGGAGAGGGAAGAGGGCGCCCTGATGGCTCATGTAGGCGAGGGTCGTCTCCTCGTGGAAGAAGGCCCCGTCGGGGTCCGGACCTTCGACGCTCATGGGCAGGGAGAGCTTGAAGCCACGCCCGGTCGGGCGGTGACGGATGGGCCTGGACTCCCAGGTGATCCTGCTCAGCATAGCGGCTTCCTTTTCCTTGAATTGGCGATTCCAGCATCGCATGCGGACGCGCGGCCGGTCAATCACCCCTAACGGTGAACCCCTGGGGGATATTCTTGACAATTCCCGGACCCGCCGCTAGAATCGTAAAACGCTCAAAGACAAGGAGATGTCGTGAACCAGAAGGACCGGCAAGTGAAGATGCTCACGCCCAAGAGCGAGGATTTCTCGAAGTGGTACGTGGAGGTCGTCCAGAAGGCCGAGCTGGCCGATTACACCCCCATGAAGGGGATGATGGTCATCCGTCCTCACGGATACGCGGTCTGGGAGAACGTCCAGAAGGCGCTTGACCTGCGCATCAAGGCCTCCGGCCACGTCAACGCCTACTTCCCCCTGTTCATCCCGGAGAGCTTCCTCAAGAAGGAGGCCGAGCACGTCGCGGGCTTCTCGCCCGAGGTCGCCTGGGTCACCATCGGCGGCAAAGAGGAGCTCGAGGAAAGGCTGGCCGTCCGGCCGACCTCCGAAGCGATCATCGGCTACATGTACGCGAAATGGATCAAGTCCTGGCGGGACCTGCCCGTTCTCATCAACCAGTGGGCCAACATCGTCCGCTGGGAGAAGGTGACCAGGCCGTTCCTCCGAACGACGGAGTTCCTCTGGCAGGAAGGCCACACCTGCCACGAGACGGCCGAGGAGGGAGAGGCCGAGACGCTCCGCATCCTCGACCTCTACCGGGACGTCTGCGAGTCCGAGCTGGCCATTCCCGTCCTCACCGGCCGTAAGTCTCTGAGCGAGAAGTTCGCCGGGGCCTCGATGACCTACGCCGTCGAAGCCCTCATGTCCGACGGGAAGGCGCTGCAGATGGCGACTTCGCACAATCTGGGCCAGCACTTCTCCAAGGCCTTCGACATCAAATTCGAGGATCGCAACCAGACCCTCCAGCACGTCTGGCAGACGTCCTGGGGCATGACGACCCGGACGATCGGGGCCCTGATCATGGTCCACGGCGACGATTCGGGCCTGCGCTTCCCGCCCC
>MEYC01000095.1:20496-29056 GCA_001775715.1 Candidatus Aminicenantes bacterium RBG_16_66_30
GCCGCCGCCGAAGGGCTGCGCGCGGCGGGCCTCCGCGTCGAGATGGACGCCCGCGAGGAGGCGACGCCCGGCTGGAAATTCTCCGAATACGAAATGCGCGGCGTCCCGCTCAGGATCGAGATCGGTCCCCGCGACGTCAAGGCCGGCCAGGCCGTCCTCGTTCGCCGCGATACGGCGGCCAAGGAGACTGTGCCTCTCGCCGCCCTGGCGGCCCGCGTGCCGGCCCTGCTCGGCGAGATCCAGGCCGGGCTCATGGCCCAGGCCCGGGCCTTCCTCGAAGCCAACATCCGTGACGCCGCGGACTATGCGGAATTCAAGGATATCCTCGAGAACAAGCGCGGCTTCATTCGCGCCTCGTGGTGCGGGGGAGAGGCCTGCGAGGCCCGGATCAAGTCCGAGACCATGGCCACGATCCGGGTCATCCCGATCGACGATGCCGAGGCCAAGCCCGGCAAGCCCTGCATCGCCTGCGGGGCCGAGGGCCAGGCTCTAGCCTATTTTGCCCGAGCTTATTGACGAGGGAACTTTCGCCTTGGCCGACCCGTTCGCGAACGAGCGCCGTCTGATGACGGAATCCCAGATCCGCGCCCGGGGGGTCCGCGACCCCGCCGTCCTCGCGGCCATGGCCAAGGTCCCCCGCCAACTGTTCATCCCGGACGGCCTCCGGCGCCAAGCCTACGCCGACGAGCCCCTGCCGATCGGGGAGGGGCAGACGATCTCCCAGCCCTACATCGTCGCTTACATGACCGAGGCGCTCGGGCTCAAGGGCGGGGAGAAGGTCCTCGAGGTCGGCACGGGCTCGGGCTATCAGACGGCCGTGCTGGCCGAGATCGCCGGGACGGTCTGGACGGTCGAGATCGTCGATGCGCTGGCCCGGCGGGCCCGGGCGATCCTCGAAGGTCTGGGCTATGCGAACGTCCATTTCCGCGTCGGGGACGGGTCGGCGGGATGGCCCGAGGAGGCCCCCTTCGACGCGATCATGGTCACCGCCGCCGCGGCCCGGATCCCCGGGACGCTCGAAGACCAGCTCGCGGTCGGCGGGCGGATGGTCGTCCCGGTCGGGACGGACGCGCAGGAGCTTCTGCTTATCCGGAGGGGAAGAACGGGGTTCAAGCGGGAGAGCCTGCTGGCCGTCCGCTTCGTTCCCCTGGTCTGAGCCCGGGCCGCCGCCCGGCGTCAGCGATCCTCGCCGTAATAGACGATCTTCGGCGGCTTCTTCGGGTCCTGTCCGAAGTAGAACAGCCACTTGTCGTGAGATTCCTGATCGTTGTAGATCTTGACGGACCTCGCCGTCGACGAGCTGACGACGCCGAGGATCCGGGGATTCTTGATAGCCGGCAGGGCCCGCTCCGGCGCGACCAGGACCTCCTGAGCCGATTGCCGGCCGCCCGGAGCCTGGCCCATCGGGCCCTGGCCGGTCGGAGCCTGGCCGGTCGTCAGGATGACGTTCCACTGTCCGTCAGGCCCGAAGGGGTCCCTGAAGAGGCGGCGGATGCACTTCTTCTCGAGGAGCTCTTTCAGGCTGGAGGGGTAGCGGCCGGGGTTCTTCTGGACGAAGATGCGGACGGCCTCGGCGTACTGCTTGCCTCGGAAGATGAGCTCTTCCTCCTTTTCCCGCTGGATCTCGGTCTGCAGAACGGGGACGGCGACGAGCAGGCCGATGGCGATGAGGAAGACGGCGAAGGTCAGGATGATGAGGACGTAGCCCGCCCGGCGGGACCCGTCACCAGGTGTTGTAGGGAGAGCCATCGAGGGGCGACTTGTCTTCCGAACCGGACTTGACGTCGATGACGCCGGGGATCTCGTTGAGCATCGGGTCCTCGGGGGAGGGGAGCTCGCGGACCTCGACCCAGGTTGCGGAATCCCGGGTCATCGGGTCGACGGGGATCGACCGCAGGTAGCTCTCCTGGACGAGGGTCTGCAGGGAGGCCGGGTACTTGCCTTTGTCCTGGGCGTACTGGTCGATGAGCTTGCGCAGGATGAACAGGTTCTCCTTGAGCACGGCCTCGCGGGCCTTCACGGTCACCGACTTGTACGTGGGCAGGGCCAAGCCGACGAGCAGGCCGATGATGCTCAAGACGATGATGAGCTCGATCAGAGTGAAGCCGCGCTCACCAGTCCCGGTAGCGCGTCCCGTCGAGGGCCAGAGCCTGGCTTTTCGTGTAGACATCGTACACATTCTCCTCTCCCCAGACGTCGGAGTCGGGGTCGTCCTGGTAAGACCTGAGGCCCCAGTCGAAGGAGTTGGTCATGGGATCCTTGGGGATGCGGCGGAGGAACTTGATCGTCTTCTTGCGCCCCGCCTGGCCCTTGGCATCCTTGTCCTGGACCTCGACGCCCTTGACGAGGTCCTCGAGCGTCGGGGGGTAGCCCTCGGTGTCCTCGTCGAACTCGAACTTTTTCTCGTCGGCGAGCTTCTTCCAGGCGTCGACGGCCTCGCGCATCATCCGGAGGGCCCGGGAGAGCTCGACCTCATTCTCCCGCTTGACGGCCATCTTGCCGAGGGGCAGGGCGGACAGGGCCAGGATGGCGAGGAGGGACAGAGTGATGATGAGCTCGGCCAGGGTGAAGCCCGAAGCGTGGTGTCTGCGAAACATGTCTGCGCCGGTCCGGGGCCGCGCCGCCGCGGCACTCCTTGTAAAGATTATAGTCGAACGGACGGCGAAATCAAAACCGGCCGCGGCCGCCGCGGTCGCGCCCGCCCCGGCGGTCCGGCCCACTCTCCCGGGGATAGCGCCGGGGGGGGGCCGGCGGCCGGGGCGTCGATTCGGGGTTCTCCCCGCCGCCCTCTTCGCAGGCCTTCTTGCTCAGGCGCATCTTGTTGTCGGCCGGATCGATGCTGACGACCTTGACCGTGACCGTGTCCCCGAGATGGAGGACGTCGTGGATGCTGTTGATCCGGTAGGGCGCGATCTCGGAGATGTGGAGGAGCCCGACGAGGTTGGGCATGATCTCGACGAACGCGCCATACTCCTCGAGGCGGACGACCTTGCCCGTGTAGACCTTGCCGAGCTCGGCCTCGGCCGTGAGGTCGAGGATCATCTGCTTGGCCGCCTCGGCCGCGGACATGTCGGTCGAGGCGATGAGGATCTTGCCGTCCTCCTCGATGTCGATCTTGGCCCCGGTCTGGCTGATGATCTTCTTGATGATCTTGCCGGCGGGCCCGATGACGTCGCCGACCTTTTCGGGATTGATGTTGAGGATGATGATCCTCGGCGCGTAGACCGAGATGTCCTTGCGGGGCTCGGCGATGGCCTCCTTCATCCGGGCCAGGACCTTGAGCCGGGCGGCCTTGGACTTGGCCACGATCTCGCGAAGCATGGGCAGCGTGACGCAGGGGATCTTGAGGTCGAGCTGGATGGCCGTGACGCCCTTTTCGGTGCCGGCCATCTTGAAGTCCATATCGCCGAAGTGGTCCTCGAGGCCGGCGATGTCGGTCAGGATGGCGTAGCCATCGCATTCCGAGACGAGCCCCATGGCGATGCCGGCGACGACCATCTTCAGGGGGACCCCGGCGTCCATGAGGGCCAGGACGCCGCCGCAAACGGTGGCCATCGACGAGGAGCCGTTGCTCTCGAGGATGTCCGAGACGATGCGGATCGTGTACGGGAACGTCTCCATATCGGGGATGGCCGGGACGATGGACTTCTCGGCCAGAGCGCCGTGCCCGATCTCGCGGCGGCCGGGCCCCCGGAGGAAGCCGACCTCGCCGACCGAGAACGGCGGGAAGTTGTAGTGGAGCATGAACCTCTTCTTGGATTCCTCGCCGAGGCTGTCGAGCCTCTGGGCGTCCTCGAAGGTCCCCAGGGTGACGGTGGCCAGGGCCTGGGTCTCACCGCGGGTGAACAGGGCCGAGCCGTGGGTCCGGGTCAGGAGGCCGACCTCGGCCGTGATCGGCCGGATGTCGTCGAAGCCGCGCCCGTCGGTGCGGAGCCTCTTCTTGAGGACCATGTCGCGGAAGAGCTTCTCCTCGAGCTTGTAGAACAGCCCCTTGAGCTCGAGCTTGTCCTCAGGCTTGTCCTCGGGGACCTGGGCCAGGACGGCCTCGCGGACGGCGGCCAGGGCGGCCTCGTTGGCCTTCTTGCCCTTGACCTGCATGGCCTCGCTGAGGGCGGGTCCGTGCTCCTGTTCGAAGCGGGCCAGCTTCTCGGCGTCCACGGTCTTGGGCGTGAACTCGCGCTTCTTGATGCCGAGGCCCGCGAAGAGGTCCTTCTGGGCCCGGATGATCTGCTGGTTCGTGGCGTGGGCCAGGTCCAGGGCCTCGAGGAGCGCCTCTTCCTCGACCTCCTTCGCTCCCGCCTCGATCATGATGATGCCGCTCTCGTTGCTGACGACGGTCACGTTGATGGGACTGCGGTCGAGCTCGTCGGAGGTCGGATTGACGATATAGCGGCCGTCGACGAGGCCGACCTTGACCGCGCCGAGGGGCGTCGTGAAGGGGATGTCGGAGAAGTAGAGGGCGGCCGAGGCCCCGATGACGCCGAGGGTATCGGGCTCGCTCTCGAGGTCGGCCGAAAGGAGCAGGCCGACGATCTGGGTGTCGAAAAAGTAACCTTCGGGGAAGAGCGGCCGGATGGGCCGGTCGATCAGGCGGGCCATGAGGATCTCCCGCTCGGAGGGCCGGCCCTCGCGCTTGAAGAACCCGCCGGGGATCTTGCCCGCGGCGTAGGTGTTCTCGCGGTAATCGACGATGAGCGGGAGGAAGTCTTTGCCTTCCTTCAGCTCCTTGCGGGACGTCGCCGTCAAGAGCATCATCGTGTCGCCGTAGCGGAGCAGGGCCGAGCCGTCGGCCTGCTTGGCGATCTTCCCGATCTCGATGGACAGCGTGCGGTTGTTGATCTCTAGACTGATAGTGTGGGGCATGCGGGGTTCCTTTTGAGGCCGGGCCTACTTGCGCAGGCCGAGCTTCCGGATGAGCTTTTCGTAGCGGCTGACATCTTGCCTCTTGACGTACTCGAGGAGCCGCTTTCTCTGCCCGACCAGCTTCATGAGGCCGGCCCGGGAGTGGTGGTCTTGTTTGTGGTCGCCGAAGTGTTTGACGAGCAGGTTGATCCGCTCCGTCAGCAAGGCGACCTGGACCTCAGGCGAACCCGAGTCGGTGGGATGGGCCTGGTTGTCCTTGACGATCTTCGTCTTGTGTTCCTTGCTGATCACGCTTGTTTATTCTCCTGATGTTTTTTCCGCGTCATTCTAACAGAAAACGGGCGGAAAGGCAATATAAACTTTTATTTGCGGGTCGGGGGGAGGGGTCGGAGGTCCGGACTCAGCCGCCGAGCGCCTTCTTGCGGGCCTGGAGCTGGCGGGCGTATTTGGAGATGAGGCCCCCCTGTTTCTCCCGGCACTTGGCCAGCTCGGCCTCGATCTCGGCCGCGGTGAGGGGGTTCATCTTCTTCCGCTTGGGGGTCGTGTCCTGCTTTTCGTCGGCCATCTGTCGGTCCTTTCTGTCGTCCCCGTCCGGGCGGCCGGAGCCAGGGAAGAAGTACTCTACCAGAAAGGCGCGGAGAACGCAACCGGGCGGGGGACGCCGGGCGCCGCCGGGCGCCGTCGGTTTACTCCGGGGGACGTTTTGGCTATGATGCGGGGGAGGTGGCACCATGAACCGACGGGCTTTCATCACGGGCTCCCTGAAGACGGCGGCGGCGGTCTCCGCGGCCGGCTCGGGGCTTCTCCTCCAGGGCTGCGCCAAGGGAAAGGACCTCGACCTCGTCGTCGCCGGCGGGACCGTCTACGACGGGACGGGCGCCGCGCCCGTCCGCGCCGACGTCGGGATCTCGGGCGGCGCCATCCGCGAGATCGGCCGGATCCGGAGCTCGCGGGCCGCGGCGGTCGTGGAGGCCCGCGGCCTGGCCGTCTCGCCGGGCTTCATCGACGTCCACGACCACACGGACGTCGGGCTCCTCGTCAATCCCAAGGCGGAAAGCGCCATCCGCCAGGGCGTCACCACCCTCGTCAGCGGGCAATGCGGCGGCTCTCCGTTCCCGATCGCCGACCGGGAGTTCGACGAGACGCGCCAGGCGCTCGCCGACGAGTACGGCCTCGAGCTGGACTGGCGGGACATCCGCGGCTTCCTCGGCCGGCTGGAGCGGGCCGGCGTCGCCCTCAACTATACGACCTTCGTCGGGCACGGGACGGTCCGCGGCGCGGCCATGGGCCAGGAGGACCGGGCGCCCTCCGCGGAGGAGCTCGAGAAGATGAAAGCCCTCGTCGCGGAGGCCATGGCCGGGGGCGCGCTGGGCCTTTCCTCAGGCCTCGAATACACGCCGGGCAGCTTCGGCTCGACCGAGGAGCTCATCGCGCTCAGCCGGGTCGCCGCCCGGACGGGCGGCCTCTATGCCACGCATATGCGGGACGAGGAGGCCGGCCTCCTCGAGGCCGTGGCCGAAGCCCTGCGCATCGCCCGGGAGACGCCCATCCGGCTCCAGATCTCGCATCTCAAGATCGGGTTCGCCGTGAACTGGCCGAAGCTCGGGGCGCTCCTGGACATGCTCGAGAAGGCCCGGGCGGAGGGCATCGAATTCCGTTGCGACCGGTACCCGTACATCGCCGGCGCGACGGGCCTGAGCACGCTGTTCCCCATCTGGGCGCGCGAGGGCGGCACGGAGCGCTTCATCGCCCGGCTCCAGGACCCGGCCTTCGACGCCCGGGTCCGGGCTCACCTCGCCGAGCAGGAAAAGGGCTACGGCTCGTGGGACAGGATCCTTATCTCCGACGTTGGTTCGGACAAGAACCGCAGCTTCGAAGGGATGAGCGTCCTCGAAGCCGCGGCCCAGGCCGGCAAGGCCCCGTATGAATTCATGCGCGATCTCCTCGTCGAGGAGTCGGACCGCGTCGGCATGGTCAGCTTCTACGGCAGCGAGGACGTCCTCAAGCGGATCCTGTCCCATCCGCTCGTCGGGATCGGGGCGGACGGAAGCGCGCTCGCTCCCTACGGCCCCTTGGCGAAAGGGAAGCCGCATCCGCGGAACTACGGCGCCTTCCCCCGGGCCCTCGGCAAATACGTCCGCGAGGAGAAGCTCCTTCCCCTCGAAGAGATGATCCGCAAGCTGACGGGCATGCCCGCGGACCACTTCGGATTCGTCCGCCGAGGCCGGCTCAAGGTCGGCTGGGCGGCCGACGTCTGCGTCTTCGATCCGGCCCGGGTCATCGACAAGGCGACCTTCAAGGAGCCCGCCGCTTATCCGGAAGGGATCGAGAAGGTCATCGTCAACGGCCAGCTCGTCGTCGACGGAGGCGAACATACGGGACGGCTCCCTGGCAAGGTCCTGCGGAAGAACGGGCGGGGGGCGGTGGCTTGAAGCGGGGACTATCGCGGCGAGCCCGGGCTCTGCCGCCCGTCCTCGCGGCCCTTGCGGCCGGTCTCGCGGGACTGGCCCCGGCCCGTCTCGCGAGCCAGGCGGCGCCGCAGCCCGCCGGCCCGGTCATCCGGCTTTCCTATCGGGCCCTCCAGCCGGGGGAGCCGATCCTCGTCGTCCTCGAGTCCGACGGCACCGTCCGGACGGCCACGGCGACGTTCCTCGGAGCGACGGCCGAGCTCCGTCCGGCCCCCGGCGGCGCGCGCTCCTTCGCCCTCATCGGGATCGATGTCCAGGCCAAGCCCGGTCCGGCTCGCCTGACCGTCAAGCTCATCAAGGCCGGAGGCCTCGTCGAGAACGTTCGTCAGGACCTCGTCGTCGCCGAGAGGGCCTTCCCTTCGACGAAGCTGCAGCTCAAACCGGAGTATGTGACCCCGCCCGCGTCAGCCCTGGCGCGGATCAAGCGGGAAACGGAGCTCGTGGCCTTGGCCATGAGCGTGGTCACGCCGGAGTGGCTCGGCGAAGGCCCGTTCGCGCTTCCCCACGACGCGGCGTCCTGGGGGAACTTCGGCCAGAGGCGGCTCAACAACAACGTCCTGCAGTCGCTCCACGCCGGCCTCGACCTGCGCGTGCCCTTCGGCCAGCCCATCCGGGCCTCGAACGCCGGCGCCATAGCCGTTGCCAGCGACCTTTACATGGGCGGCAAGACCGTCATCATCGACCACGGCCTGGGCGTCTTCAGCAGCTACGGCCACATGTCCGAGCTTCGGGTCAAAAGGGGCGAGCGGGTGAAGAAGGGCCAGACGATCGGCCTCTGCGGCTCGACCGGCCGCTCGACCGGCCCCCACCTCCACTGGTCCTTCAAGATCCTCGACGCCCGCGTCGACCCCGAAGCCATGCTCCGCCTTCCTCTTTGATCTTTCTTCCCAGCCACGACATCTCGCGAGCTCCTTGAGAGATTCGTCGAGCCCTTATCTTATAAACGGGGATGCCCAGAAGAGGCGGCGGAAGAAGGGCCGAGGGGCATCATCAGGGGATTCGCCCCGCGCAGGGGTGAAGAGGGGACATGTACCTTGGGTACGTGTCCCCCAAAATCCCTGCGAAGATACTTCCCAGAAGTGCCGCTCCGAGCTGCTCCGCAGCACTTCTGATGGTCGCTTCCAAGAGTCCGCTCCCCGCCGGAGCGGGCACGGATGGCAAAGAGGGACAGTCCCGCTCCGGGGACAGTCCCTCTTTGACAGAGCGAAGCCCGGAGACGAAGCGAGCCG
>MEYC01000096.1:0-8336 GCA_001775715.1 Candidatus Aminicenantes bacterium RBG_16_66_30
ACCAGACGACCGGCTCGTTCAAGCTCCGGGGCGCGCTCAACAAGCTCCGGTCGCTCTCCGATGATGAAAGGCGCCGGGGCGTCGTCTCGGCCTCGACGGGGAACCACGGGCTGGCCATCAGCCACGCCGCGAAGCTCCTAGGCGTGGGGCTCAAGCTGTTCCTTCCCGAGACGGTCGCGGAGGTCAAAAAGAAGCGGATCGAGGCCATGGGCGTCGACGTCGAGGTCCGGGGGGCGAGCTGCGACAAGGCCGAGATCATAGCCCGCGAGTTCGCCGCCCGGACCGGACGCGTCTTCGTTTCGCCTTACAACGACTGGGATATCGTCTTCGGCGCCGGCACGGTCGGGCTCGAGCTCGCCGAGGACCTGGCCCGTTTCGACGATGTCCTCGTGCCCGTCGGGGGCGGCGGGCTCATCGGCGGGATCGCCGGCTTCCTCAAGGCCGTCCGTCCGGACGCGCGGGTCGTCGGCGTCGAACCGGAGACCTCCGCCTTCATGGCCGCGTCCCTCGCCGCGGGCCGCCTCGTCGAGATCGACGAGCGGGAGACGATCGCCGACGCCGTGGCCGGCGGGATCGAGCCCGGCGCCATCACCTTCCCCCTCTGCCGGGACCTCGTCGACGCCATCGAGGTCGTCCCCGAAGCCCTGATCGCCCGCGGCCTGGCCCTCGTCGAGGCGCGGCACGGCCGGATCGTCGAGGGGGCCGGGGCGCTGCCCTTCGCCGCCATGCTCCGCGCGCCCGCCAAGTGGGCGGGCCGGACGGTCGTCGCCGTCGTGAGCGGCGGCAACATCGCGCCCGAGCGGTTCCGGGCCGTCGTCGGCGCTCCTCGGTAAGGCCGGATATCACAAAGAGGCTTGCCCGGCACTCGGTCTTTGTTCTAAGATGAGAGGTGACCGGCCATGAGCAGATCGGCGCTCCGCCTTATCCTGGCTGCGGCCCTCATCCTACCGGCCTGCCGGGACAAGGCCGAGCCGCCCGCTCCCGCCGGCGCCGCCAGGCCCTATGTCGTCGGCATCTTCCAGTCGGTCGACTCGCCCACCGGGAACGAGGTCCGCCGGGGCATCCTCCAGGCTTTTTCCGAGGCCGGGCTCCGCGACGGGCGCGAAGTCGTCGTCACCATCCGCATCGCCAACAACGACATCGCCGAGGTCCAGAGGATCGCCCGCGAGCTCGCCGACGGGCGAGTGGACCTGATCATCCCCCTGTCGACGCAGGCGCTCCAGGCGGCGATCCTGGCGGTCCGGCGCACTCCCATCGTTTTCGGCGCCGTCGCCGTGCCCTATCTCGTCGGCGCGGGGAAGTCCGCGGAGAACCATCTCGGCCACGTCACCGGGGTCGTCTCCACCGGGCCCGTCCGCGCGACGATGGCCCTCATCCGGGAGGTCCTCCCGGCGGCGCGGCGGATCGGCTCTCTCTGGACGTCCTCCGAGGTCAACTCGGAATACTACCTCGACCTGGCCCGCGAGGCCGCGGCCGAGCTCGGCTTCGAGCTCGTCGCCGTCCCCGTGACCGGGCCGCACGAGATCCACGCGTCTCTCCAGCGCCTGCTCAACGAGAAGGTCGACGCGCTCTTTCCGATGTCCGACAACACGCTCAACAGCTCGTTCGGCGACATCGGCCGGGCGGCCGAGGAGACGGGTCATCCTCTCTTCGGCGGCTTCCTGCGGGCGGTCGAGTTCGGGGCCTGCGCGGCCCTCGGCTATGATTTCTACGAGATGGGGCTCAAGACGGGCCGCTTGGCCGTCCGCGTCAAGGGCGGGGAGAGCCCCGCCCGGATCCCGATCCAGTCCATGGACGAGATCAGGCTCTACGTCAATCCGGCGGCCGCGGCCAAGCAGGGGGTCGTTTTCCCGAAG
Organism: Candidatus Aminicenantes bacterium RBG_16_66_30; assembly: GCA_001775715.1. GTDB lineage: Bacteria > Acidobacteriota > Aminicenantia > Aminicenantales > Saccharicenantaceae > RBG-16-66-30. Next base: position 1,857 of record MEYC01000096.1, read on the forward strand.
AGCGTCCTTGACCGGGCGGCGAGGTCCGTCGCGATCACGCCGACGGCGGAAGCGGCACGCGGCCCCGTTCTCGATTGAGCTCGAAGATCCAGGTCCCCGGGCCCGCGGGCACGGCCGCGCGGATGGCCCGGACCACCCGGACGATGCCGAGACCGCACGCTTCCTTGAGCGGCCGTCCTTCGGCCAGATAGCAGAGGATGGCCGAGGACAGGAAACACCCCGTCCCGCGGACGCTCCGGGCCTCCTTCGGATGGGCGAAGGCCGCGAACTCCCTCCCGTCGAAGAGGATGTCCACGGCCTGGCCTTCGAGGTGGCCTCCCTTGAGAAGGCAGGGGAGGCCGCTCCGCTTGTGGATCTTTTCCGCGGCCAGCTTCATCTCGGCGACGTTCCGGACGGGACGCCGGGTCAGGGCCGCGGCCTCGTCGAGATTCGGGGTGATAAGGTCGGCCCGTCCTTCGACGGCGTCGAGGAAGAGGGGCCAGGCCTTCTTTTCGAGAAGCGGCATCCCCGAGCTCGAGCAGAGGACCGGGTCGATGACCCGCGGCAAACGCTTCCGGCTCTCGAGGATGCGGGCCGCGGCGCGGAGGTTCGCCGCCGTGGCCAGCATGCCGACCTTGATGCCGGCGACGTCGAGCCCCTCCGCCATCCGCTCGAACTGACTGGTCACGGCCCGGGCCGGCACGGGGAAGACGGCGCTGACCCCCCCGGGACCTTGGGCCGTCACGGCCGTCAGGACGCCGAAGCCCCGCCGGCCCAGCCGCTCGAAGACCTTGAGGTCCAGAAGCACGCCCGCGCTTGCCGAGGGATCGTAGCCCGCGATGCTGATCAGGTTCCTGGCCATGGTCCTCTCCGCCCTGACGGGCGCGAGAGGATTCTACCACGGAACGCCGCGGGAGCGGAGGTTGACTTCGTTTCCGGGGTTGGGGTAATAGCAGAGGGGATGCGCGAAGATCTCGTCCGGGTCCGCGTCTTCGTCGGCGGCCGGGTCCAGGGCGTGGCCTACCGGTTCTTCGCCGAGAAGTACGCCGCCCGCCTCGACGTCTCCGGCTGGGTCCGGAACCTCCCCGACGGCCGCGTCGAGATCCTGGCCGAAGGCTCGGAAGTCCACATCGAGACCTTCCTCGCCCGCCTGAGAGAGGGTCCGAGCCTGGCCGAGATCGACGGCTTCGAGGTCCGGCGCGAGCGGTCCACGGGAGAATTCCGGGACTTCCGGATCGTTTTCTTTTCCGATTAGCCGGGCCATCCGGCTGTCAGCGGTTCTTGAGCCGGCGACGGCACTCCTCGGAACAGAAATAATAGACGGCCCCGTCCCGGACCTCGGTTAGGGCCTCGTCGCGCGGAATATAGGTCCCGCAGATCTCGTCCTTGACCATCACGCCCTCGACCGGTCCGGGCGTTCTCGGGCCGGCCTGCCGCCGGTCCTTCTTCAGTCCGCGGGTGATGCGGAGGACCAGGAAGACGATATAGGCGATGAAGGCGAACAGGATGAGGCGGAAGAATGCGGCTACCATTCGACCAGCATCGACCCCCAGGTCAGTCCGCCGCCGAAGCTCAGGAGGATGGCCAAGCTGCCCTTCCGGAGCCGGCCTTCCTCGACCGCCTCGCGCAGGGCCAGGAGGACGGACGTCGACGAGCAGTTGCCGCGCCGGTCGACGTTGACGTAGAACTTCTCGAGCGGAATGCCCAGCTTCTTGGACGGGAACTCGAAGATGCGGGCGTTGGCCTGGTGGCAGATAAAGAGGTCGATGTCCTCGATCCGGTAGCTTCGGGTCCGGTCCGGGGCGGCGTTGGCCTTCTCGATGGTCCTCGCGATCAGCTCGGGGATGATGCGCAGGACGAACTTCTGGATATCGTGGCCTTTGATGAGAATGTTCGGTGGGTCCGGACTCTCATGGCGGCGGGTGTCGTGGCCGACGCTGTAGGCGGCGTCGATGCTGAGGGAGTCGGTGCCCATCACGGTGCAGACGATGCCGGACGGACCGTCGGCCCGTTCGAGGACGACGGCCGCGGCGCCGTCGCCCCAGAGGTCGGCGTTCGTGTCGGAAAAATCGAGCAGCCGGCTGAGGACCTCGGCGCCCAGGGCGAGGCCGTAGCGGGACCCCGTCTCGGTGAGGAGATGCTTGCGGACGAGGTCGATGGCGTAGAGGCCGCTCGTGCAAGCCGCCAGGAGATCGAAGGCCGGGATGCGCAGGAAGCCCCGGGCGTCCTGTTCGAAGAGCCGGCCCGCGGCGATCTCGCCCTTGATGGCCTTGTTCAGGACCATGCAGGCCGTGGACGGGAACAGGGCCTCCGGCGTCGAGCTGCCGATGGCCAGGATGCCGACGTCCTGCCAGCCGATGCCGGCATCGGCCAGGGCACGTTCGGCCGCGAAGATGGCCAGGTCCGAGGTGTTGACCGAGTCGGCGACCCAGCGCCGCTCCCGGATGCCGACGAGATCGACGATCTTCTGCGGCGTCAGCTCGTCGGGACTCCAGGGCCGGTTGGCCCCCGGCTTGACGGCCTTGTGGGCCAGCAGGAGTCCGACCATCTCTTCATTGGTGACGATCCTCCCCGGGAGATCCGTCCCCGGGAGGCATTTTCCGGTGCCGGCGATCTTCACTCGCATTCGCGAATATTCTCCATGCCGTGATTTGACCGAGATCCACGCAAGGCGGGGAACCGTCCGCAACCCTAACATTATTATCGGACCTCCGGAGCTTGTCAAATGCGGCAGGCTGGGATCCGCTCCAGCGATTGACCTGGCCCCCGGCTTTCTGTTAAAAAGAGGGCGGCCATGAGTCACAAGCCTCTCGAGGGCGTCCGCATCCTCGACCTGTCGCGCCTCCTCCCCGGCCCCTTCTGCACACTGCTTCTGGGCGACCTCGGGGCCGAGGTCATCAAGGTCGAAGACCTCGAAGGCGGCGACTACCTCCGGGCTTGGCCGCCGCTGGTCGACGGACAGAGCGCTTACTTCCTGGCCTTGAACGCGGGCAAAAAGAGCGTGGCCCTCAACCTCAAGGCGCCGGCCGGCCGGGAGCTCTTCCTGAAGCTCGCGGCCACGGCCGGCGCGATCGTCGAGAGCTTCCGGCCGGGGACCGTCGACCGGCTCGGCGTCGGCTACGAGGCCGTCAAGTCCGTCAATCCCCGCATCGTCTATTGCTCGATCTCCGGCTTCGGCCAGGATGGGCCGGACCGGGACCGGGCCGGTCACGACCTCACCTACCTGGCCCGTTCGGGCATTCTCGGCCTCTGCGGGCGTCCGGGCTCCCTGCCGGCCATCCCGCCCGTGCAGATCGCCGACCTGAGCTCGGCCATGTTCGCCGCCCTCGGCATCCTGGCCCATCTGCGGGACAGCGAAAGGACCGGCCAGGGCCGTTACATCGACATCGGCATGCTCGACAGCGCCGTGGCCTGGACGGTCATGCCCGTTGCCGAATACGCGGCCGGGGAGCGGGGGGGCCGGGGCCGGCTTCCGCTCACCGGCAAGCATCCGTGCTACAACGTTTACCGGACCCGGGACGGCCGGGACATCGCGTTGTCCGCGCTCGAACCGAAATTCTGGCGCGAGTTCTGCCGGGCGGTCGGCCGGGACGACCTTCTGCCGCTGCAATTCTCGGAGAGACCCGAGGATTTCGCCCGGCTCGAGGCCCTGTTCGCCGGCCGCACGGCCGAGGAATGGACGGCGCTCCTCAAAGAGACGGACTTCTGCTGCGAAGTCGTATCCACGCTCGGCGAGGCCCTGGATGATGCCCAGGTCCGGCACCGCGGCCTCGTCATCGCGCCTTCCCCCGGCGCGCCGGCCGCCCCCCGGGTCGGTCACCCGCTCCGGGACAGGAAGGAACGCGAGGGCGGGGTTTGCCCCGGGCACGGGGAACACACGGCCGAGGTCCTGAGCGGCCTGGGCCTGAAATCTCCCGAGATGGACGAGCTCGAAGCGGCCGGCGTCATCCGCCGCGGCTGGTGAGGAGGGCGCCGTGGAGGCGTTCTGGACCGAGGACGAGATGACGGTCCGCCGGAACGCCGCGGCCTATTTCCGCCGTTGGCCCGGCCCGGGCCCGGCGGACTCGGCCGCGCGTCCCGACAAGATTTGGCGCGATCTCGACGGCGCGCCGGGCGGCGGAGGGGCCGCGTCCCCCGCCAACGCCCGGCTCGGCGGGAGCGTGTCGATATGCGACGAGGCCGCGTGCCGGAACCCGAGGCTCGGGCGCGACCTTCTCGCTTGGCGTGCCAGCGCCGCCCCGCTCGGTCCGCTCGAGGAGACGGCCTGCGCGCTCGGCCGCCTGGCCGGCACCGCGGCCTACGTCCTCGGAGCCGGAGCGAGGGCCGCCCGAGACCAGGGCGCCTTCGCCAGTTGTCTCATGGGCTGCCGCGAGATCCAGGAGAGCCTGGCCGGCCTCGCCTCCGGGGCCGAATGGCTGCGCTTCGGCGCCTGCCGGCTCTGCCGCCTGCTCGAACGGGGCGACCGTACGAGGGCCGAAGCGGAAGCCACCCGGCTCCGCGCCAAGGCCAGGGACTTCGCCGGAGACGTCCGTGCCGTCGCCCTCTCGCTCCTCGGGGCGCCGTGGGTCGCGGAGAATCTTGCCGACGACGATGTCCTGTCGGCCAACGAAAGGACAAGACCATGAAGCTCGATGCGCTCTACAGAAAGGCCGTCGCCGCCGGCGTCGCCAAGGACCCGCGGGGACCCGAAGCCGTCCTCCGGATCCTGGAGGACGAGCGGACCCGGTCGGCGAAGCTCAAGGACGACGAACGGGACGGTTGGGAAGAGGACCGGCTCTTCAATCCTTATTCCGACACGCGGATCCTGGCCGGGGATCCGGCGACCGAGGTCCGGAAAGCCGCCGTCGGGATCGACGTGGACGCGGCCGAGGTCCTCCTCGCCCACATTCTCAACCGGGACCGGGCCGCGGCGATCGACCTCGTCATCGCCCACCATCCTCAGGGCGTCGCCCTGGCCCAGCTCCCCGAGGTCATGCGCCTGCAGTCCGACATGTTGGCCGCCTTCGGCGTCAATATCTCCGTCGCCGAGCAGCTCCTGGACAAGCGGATCGACGAGGTCGGGCGGCGCGTCCTCCCCGTCAACCACGACCGGGCCGTCGACGCCGCGCGCCTGCTCGGCCTGCCGATGATGTGCGTCCACACGCCGGCCGACAACTGCGTCAACACCTACCTCACGGCCCTCTTCGAGAAGGAGGAGCCAGCCCGGCTCAAGGACCTCGTCGAGCTTCTCAAGGGCATCCCGGAGTACCGGGCGGCCGTCCGGAGGATGGCTGGCCCGAAGATCGTCAGCGGCTCGGAGAACGCCCGCTGCGGAAAGATCTCCCTGGAGATGACGGGCGGGACCGAGGGCGCCAAGACGATCTACGAGCAGTACGCCGTTTCGGGCGTGAGCACGATCGTCGGCATGCACATCAGCGAGGAGGCCCTCGAGAACGCCAAGAAGGCCCACCTCAACATCGTCCTGGCCGGGCACATCTCGAGCGACACGCTGGGACTGAACCTGCTCTTCGATGAGATCGAGAAGGACTCGCCGCTCGAGATCGTCGGGATCTCGGGGTTCGTCCGGACGCGGGCGGCGGAGCGCTGAGTCCGGGCTTCACAGCCCCCGGTAGTGGCCCTGGGCGCCGAGGGTCGCGATCCATCGGGCGAAGGACCGGGCGTCCTCGAGGTCGCTCGCGTCGGGATGGGTCGCCGCCGAGGCGGCCATGTCGGCCCAGGCCTCGTGCTCGGGCGATTGCATCAGGACCTCGAGGGCCTTCATCGACACTTTCCCCCGGCAGGAGAAGGTCCCCAGGAGCTTGGCCCCGGCGATGAGGACGGAGGCGTGCTCCAGGGCCTCCCGCGACAGCCGGCTTCCCGTCACCGACCCGTGCGTCGAGAAGAGGGCGATCTTCTTCCCTTCGGGGACCGACCTGAGGAAGACCTCGGCCGGATAAGGGACGCTGTGCGTCTGAACGGGAAAGCCGGCGAAGATGAGCGCGTAGGGCGCGAGGTCGCCGGCTTCGGCCATGGGCTTGATCGTCTTGTCGTCGGGCAGGGCGCCGAAGATGGACTCGGCGACGAGCTTCGTGTTCCCCGTCAGGCTGTAATAGGCAACGAGCGTCTTGGCCATGCGGCGGTGTCCTTTCGAGGCGCGGTCCGCGACTATTCTGCCAGAAACGGGCCCGAATTGCCAACGGTCATGGGCCGGCCGGGAGATCGATCGTGACCGTCGTGCCCCGGCCCGGCTCGCTGGCGACGCGGATCGTCCCGCCGTGCTCCTCGACGATCTTCTTGGCGATGGGCAGGCCGAGCCCGGTGCCGCCGTCCTTGGTCGAGAAGTACATATCGAAGATCCGCTCGGCCGTCTCCCGGCTCATGCCCGGACCGCTGTCGCGGACGGCGATCGCGAGGACGTCGCCCCGCCGGCCGATCGTCACGTCGAGCTCGCCTCTCTGACCGACGGCCTCGATAGCGTTGGCCACGACGTTGCGCAGGGCGGTCTTCAGCTTGGCCGCGTCG
>MEYC01000096.1:8364-12438 GCA_001775715.1 Candidatus Aminicenantes bacterium RBG_16_66_30
CGATGAAACGGAACCGGATGCGCTCATCGAGGAGCCGGCGGTAGGGCTGGAGGGTCTCTTCGATCAGGCCCCGGAGGTCGACCGGCTCCTTGCGGACCGTCGTGTCGCGGGCGATCTCCATGAACTCCTGGGCGATCCGGCGCAGGTTCTCGACCTCGCTGATGATATACGACATGGACTCCTTGAGGGTCTTGTCGAGGTCGCCCCGCTTGTCCTCGTAGACCTTGAGGACGTGCTCGGCCGAGAGCTGGATGGGCGTCAGGGGGTTCTTGATCTCGTGGGCGACCTTGCGGGCCATCTCGGTCCAGGCCACCTTCTTGCTCATCTCGGCCAGCTCCTGCTCATGGGCCTTGAGGTTCCGGATCATCGTATTGAAGCCGTCGATGAGGGTCATCATCTCGTCGCTCGAGCGGTGCTCGATGGTCACCTCGAGATTGCCCTGGCCGACCTCGCGGGTTCCGGCCAGGAGCTTGCGCACGGGGACGATGATCATGCTCCGGATGCCGCGGGAGAAGAGGACGACGAGGACGAGGAAGAACGCGGAGAGGAGCGCCAGGAACTCGACGATCTCCTGCGTGGCCTTGGTCAGCTGCTCGCGCTCGAGCGGGAAAGGCAGGGAGATGAAGAGCGTCGTGTTCTTGAACTCGTAGGGGACGGTCAGGGTCTGGAACGAGTAGCCGCCGAGCCGCGTCCTCTCGATGAAGAAGGGCTTCCGGTCGTGGGTCAGGGCCTGGTAGGCCTCCCCGTCGAGGATCTCGGGCAGGAGCCCGCTCGAGAAGAACTCCAGTCGGCTCGAGGCGAGCAGGACGGCGTCGCCGTAGAGGATGACGTCGTTCGACAGGGTCGAGCTGATCCAAAGGGCCAGGTCCTCGGAGGGGGCGAGGTAGGGCGAATACTCGACGCCCTGGATGATGAGGAAGGCTTCCATCAGGCCCTGAGCGTAGCTGGCGTGGACGGCGGAGTCCTCGACGAACCGCTCGTTGAAGAGGCTGTCGAAGAGGTTCCGGGTGAAGACCGTATAGAGCAGCAGGGGGACGAGGGCCAGGGCCAGGAACGCGGCGTAGACGCGGTTGGAGAACGACCAAAGGGGCTTGCGGACCGAAGCCTTCCCGGTCGCCAGGGCGACGGCCGCGAGCCCGGCCAGGGCGGCGGCCAGCCCGAGAAAGAAGATCCTCAGGAAATCGACGGCCTTGGTCTGGAAGCTCTTGCGGGCCGCGAAGAGGCTGTAACCGCGCCCTCCCGAGCGGAAGAGATAGGCGTCGTAGGCCGTTCCGCCCTCCCGGAACTCCGACCAGAAGGGCGCCGGGGAGGCGCGGAGGCGGTCGAGATCGGCGGCCGGAAGGCCCGAGGTCAGCTTGCGGGGATTGAAGAGCGAACGGCCTTCGAGGTCGTAGATGGCGCAGCCGAAATCGATCTGCGCGAGCGACGGGAGGGAGTCGGTCCGGAGGACCTCGAAATAGGGGTTGGCGGAGTAGAGGAACGGCAGCATCTCGGGGTCCAGCGAGACGTAGAGAACGACCCGGCCGAGCCGCACGCCGTCCTCGGTGTAGTCCTTGTAGCCGACGAGGTAATCCTTCTGCTTGCCGATAAAGGCCAGCGCGTAGGGGACGATCGTCCATTCCTCGGCGGGCTCGAGCTCGGGCGGGCCGCCCAGGACCTTGGGGACGTTGAGGGAGAAGCGGCTGAGGGTGTTGCCCTCGGCGTCGCGGAGCTCGAGGCTCGAGTACCAGTTCGACTTCGCGACCGGGCTCCTCTCCCAGAGCGCGTGGGCGAATTCGGTGTCCCGAGGGGGGGGGTTCTTGAAGAAGGCGACGATCTGACGCTCGCTGCGGTCGAGGCCGGGCAGGGACTCCTCGATGAGGAAATTGCCCCAGGTCTCCTGGGTCAGGATGGTGTGCGCGATGGTCGTCTCGAGAAGCCGGTGGGTGCGGGCGGCGCTCAGGCCGTCGACCGATCGCGAGAGCCACAGGGCGGCCAGGATGAGACCCGCGAACCAGACCTCGCGCCGCCTGGAAAGACCCGGAACGACGGCGACGGCGAAGAGCCAGGCGATCAGGGCCGCGCTGAGGCTGAGGAGGAGGACCGAGGGGCTTTTCCCGACGAGGATGGCCGCGGCCGCGCCGAGGACCACGCCCAGGCCGGAGAGGATGTCCTTCCGGGAGCCCTGGAAGGCCAGCCGGAAGACGGCGGCCAGGGCCAGGAGAAGGGCGGCGAGGAACATGAGCAGCCCGAGCTGCAGGGCCAGGCGCGGCGGATCGAGATCCCAGCGGAGAAGCGAGAGGTTGGAATTGAAGACGACCCGGCGGACGAGCTCGTGGAGGGCGCGGACGGCGGCCGCGGCGAGGCCCGCCGCGGCGACGGCGATCAGGATGCGGCCGAGGACGGACAACCGGACCTCTTCCCCCCGGCGAGGCCGGGGAACGCAGACGGCCAGACACACGGCCAGCCCGAAAACGGTGAGGGCGGTCAAGAGGATGTCGCCCGGCGACTGGGTCAGGCCCCGCCACGAGGCGAAGCCGGCCACCGCCGGCTTGAACAGGCGGAGAGACTGGACGCGCTCGAGCTGGCCGAGGGGAAGGGCCGCGATCCTCAAACCGACGAGGAGGAGCGCTCCGGCCGCTCCGGAAAGCGGCTCCCCGCCCCGGCGGAAGCCGGGCGAGGACCAGAGGAAGGCGAGGGTCGAGATCCCGGCGACGAGCAGCGCGAGCAGGAGGATGAGCCGGAGATCTTCCCGGGCGACCGTGAGCCGCGAGGTCAGGGACGGCGAGGCCAGGGTCACGGTGGCGACGATGCGTCCGGTCTCGTTCCGCAGCGGGAAGAAGAGGGTCTGGATCTCGTTCTTCTGCCGCGGCTGGCCGGTGAACTCATCCTGGTGCCGGGCGAAGAACTTCGCGAAGCCCTCGACATCCTCGCGGAAGTCCCAGTAGTCGATGTCGAAGTCCGCCCGCAGGACCGGACGCAGAGCATGGAACTCGCGGATGTAGGAGGAGCGGACCTGGGGGATGAAGGCCAGGCGGGCGAAGTGGGCCAGCATCCGGCCTCCGGCCTCGAGCGGCTGGAGGGCGACGATATAGACCGAGGCCTTGCTTCTGACCAGGACCGATCCGCCGGACGCCTTCAGGGCCGGGAAGTCCTCGCGCCCGATCTGGTCGGCGAGGCTGAGGACGTTGCCGTACCACGCCTCGATAAGGCCGTCGCCGTTGCTGAGGGCGATGCCCTCGTTGGCGGTGTCGAGACCGGCCTCGCGGAACAGCGGGAAGAAGGCCGCGGCGTCGTCGGGCAGGGCCCTCCCGGCGAAACGGGACTTCCGAGATTCCAGGGAGGCCAGGATCGTCGAGAACCCCTGACGCGTCCGCTCGGCCTGCTTCCGGAGCGAGGCGCGGCTCCTCGCGTCGTAATCCCTGGAGAGGAATCCCGGCAAGGTGAGGGAGAGAGCGCCGATGACGATGACGACGGCGACCGCTGCCCCGCTTACGGCGAGGAGCGTCGTCCGGCTCCAGAAGCGCCGCCGGCCATCAGAGCCTCTCCGCCCGGATCTCGACGATCCGGAAGGACGCGGACGGCCCGCGGACGGCCGTCTCCGGGGACGGGGCCGTGGGGACGATGAAGAAGTACACGCGGAACGGGTACTGGTTCCCCGTGCGCTCGTTCCGGAAGGACCAGCGGGCCTTGAGTACCCCGCCCGGCACCCCCGGCAGCGCGGAGAGGCGGGGATCGGTCGTGAACTCGGTCGTCCGGACGACCGAGAAGATATGGCTGAAGACGAGAAAGGCCTGGTCGGGCGAGAGCTGGTCGGCGAGCGACAGGGGCTCGGGGAGCGAGACGGGGATCGTCCCGTCGGTGACGAAGAGCTCGCGGAGGGCCGCGGGCGAGTTCTGAAGGAAGGCCGCCTCGATCCGGGAGGCGACGGGCAAGGGGAGCGAGAGAAGAAGGGTCAGCGAGAACAGATGGAAAGTGACCACGTTGGCGCCATCATCTTAGCACAGCCCTTTCCGGACAGGCAAGGGATGACGCCGGGCGGCGGGCCGGGGAGGGCCTAAGCGGCCTTCTTGGGTTCGGCTTCCTGCTCGAGCT
>MEYC01000097.1:0-8760 GCA_001775715.1 Candidatus Aminicenantes bacterium RBG_16_66_30
TATCGAAATCGCCCCGGATGATGCGGCCGCGCACCATATGATGGGCTATGTGCATTATTTCCAGGGAGAGCAGGATTCGGCGATGGAGGAGTTCGAGGAGGCCCTGAATCTTGATCGGCAATATTACGATGCCGTCATAGGCCAAGCTCAAGTCCTGGCCAAGGGAGGCCGGTTCGCCGAATCAAGAGAAAAACTCGCTCCTCTACTCGGCGTGAAGATGAAGCCGGAGCATCGGATCGGCGCCTCTTTCCAGATGGGGTGGAATGCCCTTGCTCAGAAGAAGCCCGGAGAGGCGGAGGACTATCTCAAGGAGATGAATAAGATCATCCTGGCCGGCCATTTGGACATTATGATTCCCTTCGGGCACTACACGATGGGGTGGGCTTATCTGACGGCGGGCAAATTGACCGATGCCATGCGCGAGTTCGAGGTCATCCTGGAACGCCCCGATCCGTCAGCGGGAATCTATGGGCCAGTTACGAGTCATTATTTCATGGGAATTGTCGCCCTCAGAATGGGCCAACCGGACAGGGCTCTTGCCGAGGCCCAGAATCTGAAGCGGATCGCCGACGCCAGGGACAACCGCACTCTTCAGGCATGGCATGAGGATCTTGTCGCCAGAATCCGGGCGAGCGAGGAGCCTTTTGCGGAGCTTGAAGAAAGGGCGCGGAAGCGTCCCAGGTTCTTCTTGCGTGCGTGGTTTGGTTGGATAACCGATATCCCCGGAGGCATCCCGCTCGAATAGAGGGCGATAGGCGGCTAGAGGAGATGGGGAAACGTGCCGTCCCTAGTCAATCATCCGGGACCTCGATCCGGCAGGCGTTTCGGAAATAGAAATGGCGGGCGATAGAGGACTTGAACCTCTGACTTCACCTGGGTGTAGGAAGCGGCCGAAAAGACTAACGTGCAGAAAATAAATGATTTCCCCTGTGATCCGCCCGTTTTTAAGGGCCTTCGGATTTCGATGGAGTTCGATATTGTTAGATATGTTTTGATATTCCCGACATATTTTAGGCACAATTTGGGCACAAACGACACGTAGCCTATTGGGGTTGACCAGCCGTTCCCGGGGTGTTAATATCCGGTCATCGGAACGGGGGAGACCATCATGGAATGCCCGAAGTGCCACGCCGAGAACAATGATGCCTCGAGATTCTGCGGCAGCTGCGCGGCGCCGCTGGGCGCCGGGGCTGGCCCGGAAGGCGCGGCCCTTACCAAGACCCTTGAAACCCCCCTTCGCGTCCTGAAGCCGGGGACCCTCGTCGCGGGCAAGTACCGCATCGTGGAGGAGGTCGGGGCCGGGGGGATGGGCGTTGTTTATAAAGCCGAGGACCTCAAGCTCAAGAGGGCCGTAGCCCTGAAGTTCCTGCCGCCTCACCTTGTGGACTCGCCCGAGCTCAAGGGACGCTTTGTTGTCGAGGCCCAGGCGGCCGCGGCGCTGTCGCACCCGAACATCTGCACAATCTATGAGGTCGGCGAGAGCGAAGAGCACCCCTACATCGCCATGGAGTACGTGCAGGGGGAGACGCTGCGGGACAGGGTCGGGAAGGGGCCGCTCGAGCCGGGGGAGGCGGTGGGCCTGGTCGACCAGGTCGCAGCGGGGCTCGGGGAGGCCCACGCCAAAGGCATCGTCCACCGGGACGTCAAGAGCGCCAACATCATGGTCACGGCCAAGGGCCGGGCCAAGGTCATGGACTTCGGTCTGGCCAAGCTCCGGGGCGGCTCGTCGCTGACGAAAAGCCAGACGACGCTGGGTACGGTGGCCTACATGTCGCCGGAGCAGGCCCGGGGCGACAGCCTCGACCAGCGGACGGACATCTGGTCGCTGGGGGTCGTGCTCTACGAATTGCTGGCGGGGAAGCTGCCCTTCCGGGGAGACCACGACCAGACGGTCATCTACTCGATCCTCCACCGGGAGCCTGAGCCGCTGACCAAGCTCCGCCCGGGCCTGGCGCCCGAGCTGGGCCATGTCGTCGGCCAGGCCCTGACCAAGAAGGCCGTCGACCGCTACCGGACGATGGAGGAGTTCCGGGAGGACCTATCAGCGGTCGCTGAAGGCCTCAAACCTATTAAAGCCAAGGCCCGACCGGACCAGCCCGAAAAGTCCATCGCTGTGCTCCCCTTCATCAACGATAGCCCCGACCAGGAGAACACCTATTTCATCAACGGGGTGATGGAGGAGATCCTGGGCAACCTCCAGAAGATCAAGGTGCTGCGGGTCATCTCCCGCACCTCGGTCGAACGATACCGGGACAGAAAGAAATCCGTCCGCGAGATCGCCGAAGAGCTGGGCGTGAACTACATCGTGGAGGGCAGCGCGCAGAAATTCGGCAACGCCTTCCGCCTGCGGGCCCAGCTGATCAGGGCCGAGCGGGAAACCCACATCTGGGGCGATTCCTTCCAACAGAGGATCGCCAACGTGGAAGACATCTTCGACATCCAGATCAGGATCGCCAAGTCCATCGCCGAGGAGCTCCGGGCGGTCATATCCCCTGAAGAGAAAAAGCTCATCGAGAAGATACCGGTCGCGGACCTCGCCGTCTATGACGAATACCTGAAGGCCCGCTCTTACATTATTGATGGGCGAAGGGAAGTGATGACCAAAGCCCTGGAATCCCTGACCGGCGCCGTCGCGAAAAACCCGGACTGGGCGCCTCTCTATGCCGGTCTGGCGGAAGCCTGGCTGTGGATGCAACAAAACGCGTACGAACAGCCGTCCGTCGCCGCTCCCCAGATCATCGAGAACCTGAACAAGGCGCTGGCCTTGGACCCGGATCTTGCCGAAGCTCATTATCTCAGCGCCATGATCGCGCATCTCGTGGATTGGGACTGGGAGAAGAGCGAAAAGGAGTTCTTGAGGGCCCTGGCTATCAACCCCAACGACGCCCTCTCGAGGGGACTCTATGCGCAGCTCTTATTGATCCTGCACAGGAAAGAGGAGGCGCTGGCCCAGAATGAGCTGGCGCTGAGCCTTGATCCGCTGAATCCCATGATGAAGCAACTCAATATCGGAACGCTGTTGCAGGCTGGTAAATATCAGGCAAGCTTGTCTCTCGCGGAAGAAGCCTTGGCCGAAGATCCGGACAATTTCAACCTCAATCAGATGATCGAGATCGCTGCCTACAGATTGAAGCAGTACGACAAAGTCCTCCGAGCGGTCCGGCATGTTCTTCCCTTTCCCCTCGAGGAAGATGCTTATAAGGACATCGAGAGGATCTACAGCGAATCGGGGATTGTCACGGCGTATGAAAAGATCGTGGAGCGTCTGGAGAAATACGCTGAAAGCCAGCCCGTCGGTTTTCATGATATGGCCTTCAGGTACCTTGTGGCGGATCAACTCGATAAGGCCATAGATTGGGTCGAGAAGGGGTTCGAGATGCACGACCCGCTCATGACCTATATCACCACACCGGCGCGATATTTTGAACCATTGTTCGGGAACCCCAGGTTCATTGCCATTTGTGAGAAAATGAAGCTGCCGCTTCCAGAATAGGGGATGGAATAGGCGATCTGCCGGGTCGTGGGATTGTGCAACTTGTTGATAAGAAAACGGTGGGCGATAGAGGACTTGAACCTCTGACTTCTACCGTGTGTAGGAAGCGGCGAAAAAAGCTAACATGAAGATAATAATTGACTTCCACTGCAAAAAGCTCATTTTTAAATGCTCCAGGATTTCGATGGAGTTCGATATCTTTAGATACGTTTTGATATTCCTGACATCTTTTGGGCACAAATTGGGCACAAACGATAGGTAAGGCTATTGCGGTTGACCGGCCGTTCCAGCGGTGTTAATATCCGGTCATCGGCAAGGGTGAGCTGGTCATGAAATGCTCGAGATGCCAGTTTGACAACCCCGACGCGACGAACTTCTGCGGGAAGTGTGGGGTGCCGCTCACGCCAGGCGCCCGGATGGCCGATTCCCTGACGAAAACCCTGGCGACACCTCTCGCGGTCATAGCGAAGAACAAGCTCATTGCCGGGAAATATCGTATCATCGAGGAGATCGGCCACGGTGGAATGGGCATTGTCTACAAGGCCGAGGACCTACAGCTCCAACGCTGCGTGGCCCTTAAGTTTCTTCCTCCCCACCTGATGGACTCTCCCGAACTTAGGGAGAGGTTCCTTATCGAAGCCCGGGCGGCCGCGGCCTTGTCCCACCCTAACATCTGCGTCATCCACGAGGTCGGCGAGAGCGAAGAGCGTCCCTACATCGCCATGGAGTACGTGGAAGGGGAGACACTCCGGGACAAGCTCAAGAAAGGGCCGTTAAAGCCTGAAGAAGCCTTGGCCGCGGCCATCCAGATCGCCGCTGGCCTTGGGGATGCCCATGGCAAGAGCATCATCCACCGCGACATCAAGAGTGCCAATATCATGGTCACGGAAAAGGGCCAGGCCAAAGTCATGGATTTCGGGCTGGCTAAACTCCGAGGCGGTTCCTCGCTCACGAAGAGCCAGACGACACTGGGCACGGTAGCCTATATGTCTCCGGAGCAGGCCCGGGGCGGCGACTTGGACCAGCGGACGGACATCTGGTCGCTGGGGGTCGTCCTCTACGAGATGCTTGCCGGCAAACTTCCATTCCGGGGAGAACACGACCAGTCCGTGATCTACTCCATCCTCCATGAGGAGCCGGAATCCCTGAAGAAAGTCCGGACCGACACCGCACCCGATCTGGAACAGATCGTCGGCCAGGCGCTGGCCAAGAAACCGGCCGACCGCTACCAGACTATGGAGGAGTTCCGAGAAGATCTCGCCGCCGTCGCTGAAGGGTTCAGGCCGCTCAAGGCCAGGCGAGGGGTTAGGAGAAGGATATTCGGTTTGAAAGTGACTTATCTTCTCCCCGCCGCTCTGGTCGCCATCCTCGTCCTCTTCGGTTTCAACGTCGGAGGAGTCCGGGACCGAATTCTTGGACCGCATGCCGCCTCTGCCCGGGCCATCAAGATGGCTGTGCTTCCATTCGCCAACCTCACCGGAGACCCGGAGCAGGAGTACCTCAACGATGGCATCACCCAGGAGATGATCACCCAGCTCGGACGCCTCCATCCGCAGAGCCTGAGCGTTATCGCCCGCACGTCGGTCGTGCGCTACAAAAAGGGCGACACGCCGATCGACCAGATCGGCCGTGAGCTGGGAGTCGAATATGTCCTGGAGGGCAGCGCGCAGCGCGAGGCGAACCGCGTCCGCATCACCACCGAACTGATCCAGGTGCGGGACCAGACACAGCTTTGGGCCGAGACCTACGAGCTCGACCTCTCGGGCTTCCGGGCTGTGCAAAGCGAGGTGGCGCAGAGCGTGGCCAAGGCGTTGGCGCTCAAGTTGCTACCCGCCGAGCAGACCCGCCTGGCCTCTGTCAGGTCCGTCAATCCCGAAGTCTACGAAGCCTATCTCAAAGGGATGTTCTACGTGTCGCAGAATAATCCCGAGAGCTTTGAGAAGGGCATGCGGTATCTCCACCAGGCCGTGGAGATAGATCCCGCGGAACCCCTCGCCTATGCCGGTCTTGCTCAGGGGTACGTCACCCTCGGCCATGGCGGCGCCGAGCAAGCCGATGCCTACCCGCGCGCCAAAGCAGCCGCCGAGCAGGCCCTTAAGCTCGACCCCGAAATGGCCGAGGCCGTGGGCACGCTGGCGGATGTCGCTCTCTATTACGAGTGGGACTGGGCCAAGGCTGAGGAGCTTTTCAGGCGCGCCCTGGCGCTGAACCCCAGTTTGGCCATGACCCACTACCACTACGCCTGGTACCTGGTCATCTTCGACCGGCTCGACGAAGCCATCGCCGAGCACAAGCTAGCCCGCGATCTCGACCCGCTTCGGGCGCTTAATACCGGTTGGCTGGGGGATCTGTACAATTACGCGGGCCGGTCCGACGAAGCAATCGTCGAAGCCAAGAAAGCGATTGAGTTGAACCCGAATTTCTGGCCCAGTTACAAGATCTTGAGCCGCGCCTATTCAAGAAAGGGAATGCACCAGGAGGCCATCGCCGCGGCCATGCGTCTCATCGAGCTTGAACCCCTGAGAGGCTACCCACTTTTAGCCTTGGCTTACCTCGCGGCCGGGGAGCGGGAGCAGGCGTTGACGATCGTGCCCAAGATGGGGGGGACATCCCGGGGCTTCAATCTGGTGGGTCAGGTTTATCTGGCGCTCGGGGACAAGGACAAGGCTCTGCAAGAACTGGAGGACGCCTATAAGGCCCATGAGTCGACGGTGCCCTGGGTCCGGGCCCGCGGCTATGGGTGGGATTCCATGTTTGACAACCAACGTTTCCAGGACCTGCTGCGCCGGATGAACCTTCCGGTGGGCGATAAGAAATAAGGGCGATTAGCATCCCCCCTGAGCGATCAGGGGGATCAGAATAGCGCGAGCATTTCCGGAAAAGGGAATGGTGGGCGATAGAGGACTTGAACCTCTGACTTCTACCGTGTGAAGGTAGCACTCTACCGCTGAGTTAATCGCCCGCCAGTCAGTATTTTATAGAATTCGAATGGGTTGTCAATCTCAGCATCGATGGCATTGGAGACGCGATCTCTGCCTCTGGGTGAACTTCCCGGTGCCATTCAGGCAAAGGCCTTTAGTATTTCGGTCTTAGGCCGGCCTGCTTGCAAAGTTCGTTGGCCGTTATCCGATCGAAGGTATTGTGCCTCTTTACGGGGATTGTTTTCTTCTTGTCGGTATAGATCGAGTGACTCTTGCCCTCGCGAAGCAGGGCGAAGCCGTTTTCTTCCAGGTAACGGACGAGGTCCCTCCGCTTGACGGACATCTAGATCTGAGCGGGGATCTGTTCCAGAAGCGCGCCACCCACGGGGATCTCTTTCTTCTGCTGGCGATAGGCCAAGATCATTTCGCGGAGAGCGTCCTGGAGCATGGCCCGGCAATCTTCGAGGGTCTTCCCTTCGGTCACGACCTCGGGCCATTCGACGAGCTGGCCCATATAGCCTGATTTGATCTTGGTGTATTTGGCCGTATAAGTGGAGAACATGGTCCTCCTCCTTTGCCTCCTCATTATACCCGCTTTGAGCCCAAAATGGGAGGCCTCGTTTGAGATCTTACTTGAGCTCCACGAGATCCTGAAGGCGATCCGCGACAGGCTCACGACTCGGTCTTCCAGGTCACCGCGTAACGCTTGCGGTTTCCCCCTGTCGGAGCGGACTAAAGCGGAGTCAATTTCCGCCGTCCTTTTTGCGGACGAAGCTCGCCCGGCCGACGACGCGGACGCCCGCGGCCGTGACCGGGCAGCGCATCAGAAAGGCGACCGCTTTATTCTTCCAGCCGGGGATACAGACGGTTCCGCGGCCGAGACGCTTGAGCGAGATGTGGACGACCTCTCCGCCCGTCATCCAGAACGGCTTGGGGACGATCGCCTTGTCGATGGCCGCGACTTCGTGGAATTCCGTATGGGTCATCCCCGGGCAGAGGGCCTGGACGAAGATGCCCTTGTCCTTCAATTCCGCCTGGAGGTTCTCCGAGAACATCACCAGGAAAGCCTTGGTGCCGCTGTACATCGCTCCCGAGAACGGGGAGAACGCGGCCACCGAGGCGACGTTGATGATCCCCCCGCGTCCCCGGGCGATCATGCCGGAAAGGGCCGCCTTGGCCAGCCGGACGGTCGCGTCGACGTGGACCCGGAGCATGTTCACGTGATCCCCGGTCTCGCCGCGGACGAATCCCGTCCGGCCGCCGAAACCGGCGTTGTTGATGAGGAGGTCGAGGGTGGAGTGACCGGCGATCCCGGCCTCGATCCGCTCGATATCGCCCGGAACCGCGAGGTCGGCCGGCCAAACGTCCACAGCCGTCCCGTGGGCGGCGCGGAGCTCCGCGGCCAGAGCGTCCAGCCGCTCTCGTCTTCGGGCGACGAGAACGAGATCCGTCCCCTTGGCCGCCAATTGCCGGGCGAATTCCGCCCCGAGTCCGGCCGAGGCCCCGGTGATCAACGCGGTCTTGAACGTCATCTGCGGCATCGGCCTCCTCCGGCCGCTAGTCTACGGGAAGAAGGCCTGCATTTCAATTGACATCGGTCCCTTTCCCCGTGATAATAAAAGCAATGGCCATCACCCGCTGCCCCTACTGTCACGCCATCATCGACGAGAACGACAAGTACTGCAACAACTGCGGCACCCAGCTCCTGTTCCCCGAGGACGACGAGGTCGACGAGGAGATCCCGGGCGAGAAGATCGTCGACGCCGAGGTCGAGGAGAAGGATTATACCGTCGAAGAGCCCGAGGGCGAGAAGCGTCCGGCCGCGGCCAAGGACCTCGACGAGGACCTCGACGAAGAGCTCGAAGAGGAGCTGAAGGAGGAGGCCGCGGAAACGGCCCTCGACGAGCTCGTCGTGGAAGAGAACCTCGGGGAGGACGCCGAAGACGTCACCGAGGAGGTCATCCTCGTCGACGAGATCGCGGCCGCTGACGACGCGGAAAAGGCCCCGACGGGGGAAGTCGAAGTGAAGGCCGAGCCCGGCCGGAAGAGCGAGGCGGCCGCCGCGCCCGAAGAGACCGAAGACGGAGAGGACGAAGATGAGAGGATCGGCGAGGAAGACGTAGCCAAGAAAGAGGACACGGGCGCGATCGCCGGTGAAGAGGAAGCGAAAAAGGCCGCGGCCGGGGACGAAGAGCCCTCGATCGAATACATCACGGAACCCGCGGTCGAAGCCGACGATCTCGCGGCCGCGACCGCCGGAGAATCAGCCTTCCGGCCGATCACGTTCGATACGAAGGATTTTGAAGAGATCGGCCGGACGGTCGAGCTCAGCAAGGACCGGATCGA
>MEYC01000097.1:8792-9124 GCA_001775715.1 Candidatus Aminicenantes bacterium RBG_16_66_30
CGAGGAAACGCCCGGGCCGGCCGAGACGCCCGCCGCTGCCGCGCCGGAAGGCTTCCGCGAGCCGACAGGGTCGTTGCCGCCGTGGGCCAGCACGATGAAAGGCGCCCCGGTTTTCCCTCCCGATACGAAGGTCGTCGAGTCGAAGGAGGGCCTCGCCGCGGAGCCGTCGGCGCGAGCCCAGGAAGAAGAGGTCGAGATCTTCCCGCGGCGGAAAGCCTCGGATTCGAGCATAGGCCTGCCAGAGCGCGTCAGCCAGGCCCCTCTCCCGTTCGGGCGGGGAGAGACGGCGGAGGAGCCCGCCGCGGAAGAGGAGGCCGAGGACGAGACCCGGG
>MEYC01000097.1:9238-9333 GCA_001775715.1 Candidatus Aminicenantes bacterium RBG_16_66_30
AGCCGCATCCTCCCTTCAGCTTCTCGGTCTTCTTCAAGTCCAAGGTCTTCGATGTCCTCTTCGTCGGCATCTTTTGGCTCGCCGCCCTCTGGCTG
>MEYC01000097.1:9363-10308 GCA_001775715.1 Candidatus Aminicenantes bacterium RBG_16_66_30
GAGATCCTGGGCTCGGTGTCCGGGCCCATGCTCCTGCTCTATGGCGTCTTCGTATTCCTCTACTTCTTCCTGTTCAAGTTCTTCCTCGGCGAGACGCTGGGCGACAGGCTCTTCCGGCCGCGGGAATAGGCCTCTGAAGACCGTGATCAGCGCCTCGCGGCGCACCGACCTCGTCGCCTCCTTCCCGGAATGGCTCTCCGTCACGCTGCGGGCCCGGCGGGCGGTCCTCATCGGTCCGCGGGGCCGGACCGTCGAGGTCGACCTCTCTCCCGGGGTGGCGCACACGGTCGTCCTCTGGTCGAAGGACTTCTCGAACCTCCTCCGGAACCAATACGGGCTCAAGGACCTGCTCGCCGCGTACGATCAGGTCTATCTCCATTTCACGATCACCGGCCTCGGGGGGACGGCCGTCGAGCCCGGGGCGCTTCCGACGGATCAAGCCTTGGCCCAGCTTCCGGGCCTGGCCGCGTTCGCCGGCGATCCGCGGCGAGTCTCGGTCAGGTTCGACCCGGTCGTCTTCTGGAGCGACGGGGCGAAGATCCGTTCCAACCTGAGGGAATTCCCCGGCATCGCAGCGGCGGCCGCCGGGATCGGCGTCAGGGACATCCGGATGAGCTTCGCCCAGTGGTACGGGAAAGCGAAAAGGAGGGCCGCCGCTCGCCGTTTTCCCTTCGTCGATCCGCCCGACGAGGCAAAGAGGGAGCATGCGGCCGCCCTCTCTAAGATCGCCGCGGCCCGCGGGCTCGTCCTCCGTGCCTGCTCGCAGCCGGCCCTCGCCGGGGTGCCCGGGATCGTTCCGTCCGCCTGCATTGACGGGGCGCTTCTCGAATCTCTACACCCCGGTCACGAACCGGCCTCGCGGCGCAGGGACCGCTCCCAGCGCCCCGATTGCCTTTGCACGGAATCGAAAGATATCGGCAGCTACACGCAGGCCTGTCCCCACGG
>MEYC01000098.1:0-1932 GCA_001775715.1 Candidatus Aminicenantes bacterium RBG_16_66_30
GACAGGCCCCGGTCGACTATGTTCTCTCGAGGGCCGCCTCCCACCGGGTGACGATCCTCGGCGAGGCGCACTGGCTCAAGCAGGACGCGGACCTCGTGGCCGCGCTGGTGCCGCGCCTCCAAGGGGCCTCCATCGATCTGGCCCTCGAGACGCTCCCGGCCGCCGAACAGACCCGGATCGATACGATCATCGCCGCGCCGGAATGGAACGAGCGGGAAGCGAACGCCGTCCTGCGGGCCGCCGATTGGCCTTACAGGGAGTACCGGGACATCCTTCGCGCCGCCTGGTCGGCCAACCGGACGGCCGAGCGGCGGATCGGCATCGTGGCTCTGGGACCGCCGCGCAATTGGCGCGAGGCCCTGCTGCCGAAGGGGCTCACCTATGATTCGTTCATGGCCGGACTCGTCGCCAAGCATATCGAGGCGAGCCGCCGGCCGATCGTCGTCTATTGCGGCATGCACCACGCGTTCACGCGCTACTATCAAGCGGAGCTGAGCAACGCGGGCCTCGCCACCGCCTATATGGACCGGATGGGGAACATCCTGTCCCGTCTTTTCGGAGAAAAGGTCTTCCTGATCGCGCTCCACAAGCCGATGTGGCGGGGCAACCCGGAGAAGCCGACCTACGGCCTGCCCTTTGGCGGCCGCCTGGATTGCGCCGCGGCCAAGGCCGGCCGGCCCGTCGGCTTCGACGTCGTCGGATCTCCCCTGGCCGGCCTCGAATTCGACGCCGAAGATTACTACGGATTCGGCCATCCCGGCCTGCGCTTCGTCGATTACACGGACGGGTATGTCTGGCCGGGCCCGCTCGAATCGTTCCGGCCGGCGACGATCATCCCCCTCGCCGAATTCGCGCCGGACGCCGCGGCGATGGCCCAAGTCGCGAAGTCGAATCCGTTCACCGACGATACGGATGTCAGCCCGGAGAAGCTTGCCGAAATCTGGTCTCGCCAGGCGGAAGAGAACAAGGACCTCCTCGGCAAGCGCGGCTGGAAGCACCTGGCCGCTTGGCGGACCTTGTGCCGGTGAGCTCTGGCGGGCTGATCCTCGGCCTCTTGACTTGACAAGCGCATAGATAGTAATTACAGTAATAACATCGAAATCAGGGCCAGCGGTCCTGTCGAAGGGAGCCGGACATGAAGATCCAGGAATTGAAGGTCGCCCGGATCGGTAATTCCCGCGGAGTCCGCCTTCCGGCCTCGTCACTGAGGCGCTATTCCGTCGGCTCCGTGATGATCATGGAAGAACGGACCGAGGGGATCCTGCTCAGGGCCAAGGGGCCCGCCGTCGAGAAGCTTTCCTGGGATGAAACGGCCCGGGAGATGGCGGTCGCGAACGAAGATTGGAGCGAATGGGATGTCCTGGATGCCGACGGATTGGATTCGGTCCCCTGGGAAGTGTCGAAGGGGGGAAAGGTAGGGGAGAAGAGATTCCCATACGTATCAAGATCCCGCTCGCGTAAGGAAGCCGTCAAACGGTACGAAGTGCGTTGGGCGGACTTGGATCCGGCGCGTGGGGCGGAGATGGCCAAGACGAGGCCGGTGGTCATCGTCAGCCTGGATGAATTGAACGCCCGGCTCCAAACCGTGACGATCTGCCCGATCACGAGCCAGCTTCATCCGGCCTGGCGGTGCAGACAGCCGGTCCGCTGTGTCGGCCGGCCGGCCGAGATCGCGGTCGACCAGATCCGGACAGTCAGCAAAGTTCGTCTGGGCCCGAGCGTCGGCGCCTTGTCCGCTGACGAAGCCTCCTTGCTCCGGAAGCTTATCACCGAGATGTTCGGCGAATGACCTCGGGATCCGCGGCGGCCGCGCGTCTGAGCCGCCGCGCTTCCTTGACAGCGTCTCGCCGGCGAGACTATCATTCCGCCCTTGAACGCTCTCCCGGGAGGATTGTCCATGAAAAAACGCGCTCTCCTTGTTGTCCTCGGCGC
>MEYC01000098.1:1975-4098 GCA_001775715.1 Candidatus Aminicenantes bacterium RBG_16_66_30
GAGGATTGTCCATGAAAAAACGCGCTCTCCTTGTTGTCCTCGGCGCGGCCGTCCTGCTGTCCGTGGCGGCCAGCCCCCAAAAGACGCTGGCCCGTCCGGCCGTTGATCCCGTCGTCCAGAAGATCATCGAGCTCGGCACGGCCGACAACCGGGTCATGGTCTGGAACGATTACGCGAGCAACCGGTTCGGCGGCCGGGAGTCGGGCACGAACGCTTACATCGACGCGACCGAATGGGCCGTCTGGCAGTTCCGGCAGTGGGGGCTCGAGGCCGAGCTCGACCCGGCCGGAGAAGTGCCGGTCGGCTTCAACCGCGGCCCCTGGTTCGGCAAGATGATCAAGCCGGTTGAGAAATCGCTCTTTTTCGGGACTCCGAGCTTCACCGCGGGGACGAAGGGCGTCGAACGGGGACGGGTCGTGATCCTGAAAGCCGACCCCTTCTCGATCCCGGGCCGGAACGCGACGCCGGAGCAGGTCGAGAAGAAGCGGGCCGCCGTCGAGGCGGCCATCGCCGAGGTCCGCGCTAACGCGGCCGCCTACAAGGGCGCCTGGGTCCTCATCCCCGGCCAGAGCACCGGCTTCGCCCGCGACGGCCGGCGCGGCACGCCGGAGTACGCCGACGCCAAGCTCATCCCGCCGCTCACGGCGGCGCTCGTCGAGGCGGGCGCCCGGGGCACAATCCAGATGTCGACGGTCGATCCCTTCCCCATGCTCGACGGCTACGTCGAGTCCTGGGATAAGCTCCCGATCCTGCCCGACATCAAGCTGGCCGAGCCCCAGTACAAGGAGATCAAGGCTCTGGCCGAGAAGGGCGAGACGGTCGAGCTCGAGTTCGACATCCGGAACTGGTTCAAGATGGGGCCGGTCAAATACCACAGCGTCGTCGCGACGCTCCGCGGGACCGAGCTCCCCGACGAATACGTCGTCCTCGGGGGGCACTACGACTGTTTCAGCGCCGCGACGGGCGGCGTCGACGACGGTTCAGGCTTTGCCCCGGCTATGGAGGCTATCCGCCTGATCCAAGCGGCGGGCGGCCGGCCCAAACGGTCGGTCGTCGTCATCCTTTTCGCGGCCGAGGAGATCGGCCTGGTCGGCTCGCAGGCCTGGCTGAAGAACCACCCCGGGATCGAGGCGAAGATCTCGATGATGATCAACCGGGACGGCAGCCCGAGCGCCATCACCGGGGCCGTCGTGCCCGAGACCTGGCTGGCCGATTTCGCCAAGATCACGGCGCCCCTGGCCGAGCTCAACCCGAAGTGGCCGTTCAAGCTCGAGCGGGGCGTGCCGCGGGCCCACGCGACGAGCCCGGGCGGCACCGATTCCTCGTCGTTCGAGATGCTGAGCGTGCCGACGCTCCGTTTCACGACCCAGTCGGACTACAATTACCGGCACGCCTGGCATACGCTCTACGACCTCTACAGCGAGCTCGTGCCCTACACGGAGCACCAGCGGCACTCCGCGCTCGTCACCGCGGTCGTGGCTTACGGCGCCGCCAACCTGCCCAAGCCTCTCCCGGCGGAAGGGGTCTATCTCGCCGACGGCCTCTATGCCGATATCGCTATCGGCGCCGCCGACGCGCCGGTCCATATCATGACCAATCTCGATTTTGTCAACGCGCCCCTCCAGACGGCCAATTTCGTACGCATCGTCGAGGGCAAGGGCGGCCAGAGGGGCCCAGGGGCCGGCGGGCCGCCGGCCGGCATGCGCCCCGGCGGGCCTCCGGGAGCCGGGCCGAGGCCGGAGATCCCGCCGATCGGCAAGGTCGCCCTTCGCGACGGCCTCATCGCCGGGCTCGTCGTCTCCGACGTCCAGAAGTCCGTCGCGGTCCCCAGCCTGCCGCTTTCGCCGAACGCCGTCCTCAAGCACGACGGCGCCGGCGTCCTCGGCGTCTCGAGCCCGAACGCCTTCCACCTGACGCTCGGGAAGCGCGCCGGGCTCGACAAGACGGCCACGGCGATCGGCCGGACGATCGCCGGCCTCGATCTCCTCAAGACCGTGAAGAAGGGGGACGCCATCCGGAGCATCCGGATCGTTCGGGTCGGTCCGGCCGCCCGCGATTTTCGGACGGACGACGAGGCGTTCCAGAAGCTTCTCGAGTCGAAGCGATAGCCGGGCGGCTCGCGG
>MEYC01000098.1:4121-37384 GCA_001775715.1 Candidatus Aminicenantes bacterium RBG_16_66_30
ACGTAAACTTTAAAAGTGGACTGTCTTAAAGTTTAAAAGTGGACTAGATTCAGGCTGTCAGATTTGATCTTACGGATTCCGAGGAAGCGGTCTTCGCACCAGAAGCGGATCTCGGCCAGGCCGTGGCCGACGTCCGGGACGATCCGGAGTTGAACCCTATCACGGACAGCGACACCGTCCAGCTTGAACTCGAGATTGTTGAACGAGATCTTCCGGTATTGATCAACGACCCGCTCGGCCTTGAGCGAGAAGACATCTTTGGTCGAGCGGAACGGCGGCGGCACCTCGAAGTCCCGGAACAGGGTCCGTTTCTCTCGCAGCGCCCGGCGGAACCTCATGATCGGGATCTCGCCGGTCGTGGTATGGACCTGACGGTAGTTGTAGCGGTGTTTTTCTGCTTGAAGGACCTCCCGGGCCTGGCTGATGGTCGTGACGCTTTCCCGGGCACAGGTCCTGACGATCCTGTCCTGGAGCCAGCCATAGGGGCGCTCGATCTTCCCCTTGGCCTGAGGCGAGAGGGCGTAACGAGGATCGATCCCGCATTCCCGGAGGACGATCTTCCATTGCGGGTCGATGTCGTCGGTGACCAGATAATGCTTCCTCCAGATCGAGTCGCGGCCCTGGACGAAGCGGAAGATGGAGTGGCAGTCGGTGTAATAGGCATAGGGGACGCCGTAGTTCAGGACCACGTCTTCCAGGGCAGAGATATGGTCCCAGCTGGTCTCCCGCTCCACGAAGTCGGCGTACAGGAGCAGCCGGCTGTGGTCATCGAGGCTGGTGATCAGATGCCACTTTCTCCCGGCATCGGGGGCCCATTTATGTTCGGAGGAATCGTGCTGGACGAGCTCGCCCACGTAGTTGGTCAGGACCTCCCGATCATGGGCCTTTCTTTTGGGCTTGGAGAGATAAAAATCGTGTTCCTTGGCCCTCTTGATGATCGTCGGCACAGACACCTTCTGGCGATAGACCTCCCGGAGCCGGTCCCGGACGTAACTGTAGTTATAACTTCGCAGCGGAACGTCGGGGTTGTCGATCAGCCGCTTTTCGAAGTGCAGCTCCCGGAGGATATTCTTTTCGATCTCCGGGGCGAGCTTGCGAGGACTGCTCTTCCTCTGATAGGCCAGGCTAAAACCCCGCGGGTTGGTCCGGTAATCTTTGAGGATCGCGAAGAACCGGCTGCGCCCGATCTTGAGAACGCCGAGGATGTGCTCGAGCTTGATCTCCTGTCCGACATAGCGCTCCAGAAGCGCCCTGACCTGCTGGTCGCTGAAGGCTTTGTGAAGATGTCTGGCCATGATGTAACCTCCTTGATGATCAGGGGGTTAAATCACAGCCCGGCCTCCCAGTCCACTTTTCATCTTTAAATCAGCGAAAAACAGTCCACTTTCAATCTTTAGATGACATCGCGGCCGCGCATCATTGACACATCTCCCCCCAGGGCCTATCATAGTCCCTCAGGCGGGGCGACGATCCCGAGCCCAAATCCCTGTTCCTGGACGAGGTCGAATGAAGAACTTAGGCAAGATCATCCCGGCGGCTTCCGTTTTGATAGCTCTGTCGGCGTTTTCCGCCTGCGAAAAAAAGCAAGAGCCCATCCCCGAGCCCGTGACGACCGTCAAGTGGGCCTGGGTTGCCGGCAGCAAGACGATCAACCAGGCCGGCGCCTACGGGACGAAAGGCGTGCCGTCCGCGGCGAACCTGCCCGGAGCCAGAGAGGACGCGATAGGCTGGGTCGACGCCGGTGACAAGCTCTGGCTCTTCGGCGGCTATGCCCATGATTCGACGGGATTCCCCGGCCGGGCGAACGACCTCTGGACGTTCGATCCGGCGGCCGGCACGTGGACCTGGGTCGCCGGCGCCGACGTCCGGAACCAGGCGGGAATATACGGCACGGTGGGCTTGCCCGACCCGATCAGCACGCCCGGAGCGCGGAACGGGGCCGTATCCTGGATCGACGCGAGCGGCCGGCTCTGGCTCTTCGGCGGGCTGGCCCACGACGCGACGGGCGCCATCGGCCAGATCAACGACCTCTGGAGCTTCGATCCGGCGACCGTCCAGTGGACCTGGGTCGGCGGGAGTCCGACCCGATACCAGACCGGCGTGTACGGTACGCAGGGCGTCGCCGATCCCTTGAACTTCCCGGGGGCGCGGGTCGGGGCCGCTGCCAGCCTCGACGCGAGCGGCAGCCTCTGGCTCTTCGGCGGATTCGGTTATGACGGGGCCGGCGACAAGGGCCGGCTCAACGACCTCTGGAAATTCGACCCGGCGACGCTCCTGTGGACCTGGATCTCCGGCAGCGACGCCATCGATCAGATCGGAACCTATGGCACCTTGGGCGAATCCGATCCCGCGAACGTCCCCGGAGCGAGGTTCGAGACCGTGTCCTGGATCGACGCGAGCGCCGCGCTCTGGCTCTTCGGCGGGGACGGCCTGGACTACGTGGGCACTATCTACAAGCTCAACGATCTTTGGAAATTCGATCCGGCGACCCTCGAGTGGACGTGGGTCGATGGCAGCAAGTTCCCGGGGACCGCCGGCGTCTTCGGCACCCTGAACACCCCCGACGCGGCGAACATCCCCGGCGCACGGTCCGGGTCGGTCACCTGGCTCGACGCTAACGGGCTCCTCTGGCTGTACGGCGGATACGGCATCGATGCCACGACCGACGAGGGCTGGCTCAACGACCTCTTCAGGTACGACCCGGAGGTCTCGGACTGGACGTGGGTGGGGGGCTATCCCCTGCACGGCCAGAAGGGCGTGTACGGCACGCTGGGAACGGGCTCCATAGAGAACATCGCGGGCTCGAGGTATTTCGCCGTCTCGTGGATCGATTCCCAGGGCGTGCGCTGGCTCTTCGGGGGATACGGCCTGGATTCCGAAGGCGCGGCCGGCTGGCTCAACGACCTTTGGCGCCAGGACTGATCTCGATCGGCCGCCCGAGGGAACCTTCTTCCCGGATCATCTGTATCGTCACCCGTTCAATCCATTTCGGAAGGAGTTAGACATGGCCAAGATCCAAGCGTACTGCGGACTCGACTGCGGCGAATGTGAGGCCTATATCGCTACCCAAACGAACGACCGGGCCGGCCTCGAGGAGACGGCCAAGAAGTGGGCCCAGCAGTTCGGCGGCGGCGTGAGTTCCTGGGAGGCTTGCGTTTGCGACGGCTGCTCCTCGGGAAAGCGGATGAGCACGGCCCATGCTGCGACCTGCGCGATCCGTCTCTGCGCCTCGAAGCGCGGGGTCGTGACCTGCGCCCACTGCGCGGACTACGGTTGCGCGACCCTGCAGCAGTTCTTCGCCTTTGCCCCCGTCCTGAAGGATAAGCTTGAGGCGATCCGAAAGGACCTGGGGAACTAGGCCGACGGGGCAGCTTCCGGGATCCCCGAAAATGACCCGTCCTCTCCTTTTCGCGCTCGGCCTGGCCCTGATGCTGCCGATCCCGTCGAGCCCGGCCGCCAAGGAAGATCCTCTTATCAAGATCACCCTGGGGCCGTCCCTGGAGATCGGCCGCCGGGACCTCCTGTTCGCCTCGATCTCCTCCGTCTGCGAGGATGAGAAAGGCGATTTCTATGTCCTCGACCGGATGGAATTCAAGGTCCATCGCTTCTCCGCCGCCGGCCGCCCGATCGGGACGTTCGGCCGGAAAGGCCAGGGCCCGGGCGATCTCCAGGCCTCCGCGAGCATCGTAAATACTTCGGGCGGGGAGCTGGCCGTCCTCGAGGACCTGTCCCTTGTCTCCTTCTTCGACACCGAAGGCGTATTCCGCAGGCGGATCGACCTCAACGGGCGCCTCGGGCTCGGATATGTCGGCCCGGACCGGTTCTACGGCTGGGTCTGGCGGCCCGAGGACAAGCAGCAGATCCTGGTCGACGGGAGGAACGCGACCCTCTCGACCTTCGATGTCCAGGCGAGGGACGCTTTTTCCGTCGTCCTGCCCGACGAGTCCGGCCGGGCGGTGATGTTCAACTACGCCTCGGAATACTATGTTCCCGAATTCCTCTTCGACCACAACCGGGCCCTGAGCGCCGTCGGGATCAGCCATCGCTATCGCATCGCCCTTCTCGACGAGAGCGGGCGGGAGGTCGGCCGCATCGAGCGGGACCCCGGGCCGCGGAAGCTCACCGGCCGCGAGAGGGCCTATCTCGAACAGGGCGTCCTCGAATTCGTCAAGGCCAAGGGGTGGCCGCCGCGCGTCGGCCGGGAGCTCGGGAAGAAGGTCCCGGAGACGAAGAACGCGGTGCGCGCCGTCCGGATCTCGCCGAGCCGCGTCCTCGTCTTCAGGTTCCCCCCGGACATCACCCGCCGGGACGCCCCGGTCCCTGTCGACGCCTTCACGCGACGGGGCGAGTTCCTGGGCGAAGCCGAGCTCCCTGAGGTCCCGCTCCACGTGTCGGACAAGGCCATGTATTTCGTCCGGACCGACGCGGACGGGAACGTCTATCTCGTCAGGACGGAATACGCGATGTCCGCGGCGCGCTGACGTTTTTTCGCCCGCTCGATCGGGTCGCTCCGTGAGGCCCGAAGGCGGATTGACAGCGGCGGGCATAGCGGAATATCCTCTTCCCCACCTAGCCAACGACCAGGAGGTGCCCATGAAACCGATCCGACTCGTCCTGCCGGGAGCTTTGTTATTCGTTCTCCTGGCCTTCCTCACGGCCGGGCCCGTGGCCATGACCCAGGACCCGGCCTGCCCGACCTGCGGCCCGGCCGGCGAGCCCGAAGGCTGCACGGTCATCATGGTCGGCAAGAACGCTTCGACCGACGGCTCGGTCATGACCACGCATACGTGCGATTGCGGCGAGTGCGATTGGACCTGGCGGTACATCCCCGCGGCCGACCACAAGCCCGGCGAGACCCGCAAGATCTACCACATCAGCCAGTTCGGCAACTGGGCCCCCGACGCCGGATTGAAGTGGGAGGACATCAAGCGGACCGTGGTCATGGAGATCCCCGAGCTTCCGCGCACGCGCGCCTACATCCACGGCGACTTCGGCTACATGAACGACGCCCAGGTGGCCATCGGCGAGTCGACCGTCGGTTGTCAGGCCAAAATGGAGAATCCCACGCCGGCGGCCAAGTTCGACATCACCATGCTGACGCTCATCGCCATGGAACGGGCCGGGACGGCCCGGGAGGCCATCAAGATCATGGGCGAGCTCGGCGAGAAGTTTGGTTACGGGCACACGGACACGGGCGAGATGCTGGCCGTGGCCGACCCGAACGAGGTCTGGGTGTTCGAGATCATGCCCGTCGGCCCGCTGTGGACGCCCCAGAGCGGCAAGCCCGGCGCGGTCTGGGCGGCCCAGCGCGTCCCCGACGACCACGTCAGCGTCTGCCCCAACGAGTCGCGCATCGGCGAGATCGACCTCAAGAAGCCCGACTATTTCATGGCCTCGCCCAACGTCGTCCAGCTCGCCGTCGACATGAAGTTCTACGATCCCAAGGGCGGCAAGGCCTTCAATTGGAAGAAGGCCTACAACCCCACGGACGTCAGCGCGGCGAACACGAACGGCTCCCGCGTCCGGTTGTGGCGGTTCATGGACCTCGTCGCCCCGTCGCAGAAGTTCCGTCCCGAGACCCTGAACGAGGACTTCCCTTTCTCGGTCAAGCCGGAGAAGAAGCTCTCCGCGCGCGACGTCATGATGATGACCCGGGACAAGACCGAGGGCACGCCCTACTGGCCTGCCCGGGGCATCCAGGGCGGGCCGTTCCAGAACCCGAACTACCTGCCCTACGGCTTCGAGCTCGACGGCAAGCGCTATAACACGCCGCGGATCATCGGCGTCAACCGGGCCGAGTACGTCACGGTCACCCAGAGCCGGGGCTGGCTGCCCCACCCCATCGGCGGCATCGTCTGGCTGGCCTGGGGCGCCCAGGACACCTCCTGCTTCATGCCCCTCTACGCGGGGATGACCCGGATCCCGCGCTCGTTCGAGATCGGCGACCACTGGCAGTTCGACCGCGACTCGGCCCGGTGGGCCTTCGACTATGTGGACTTCCACACCCAGGTCGCCTACAACCTGGCCATCGAGGACGTCCGCGCCGCCCAGAGGGCTTATGAGGATCCGGCCATCGAAAGGACGGACGTCATCGACAAAGCCGCCCTGGACCTCTATAAGAAGGACCCGGCCCTGGCCGTCAAGTTCCTGAACGACTACTGCCTCTCGAACATCGATCACGTTCTCGCCGCCTGGTGGCAGCTCGGCGACGACCTCCTCGTCAAATACAACCACATGTGGGTTTACGACAAGGCCACCCGCAAGCGGGGGCCGCTGAAATTCCCCGATTGGTGGCTCAAGCTCCTGGTCGAGTACAACCAATTGACACCCCAGCCGGCCGCGAAAAAGTGACCCGGGTCAACTTTTCCGGGAGCGAATTCGTAGATACGGGAAAGCCCCCGGGAGGGTGGGGCGACCATGCTTGAGATCCGAAACCTGACTAAATCCTACGGCGACATCCTGGCCCTCGACCGGTTCTCCTTGGACCTCGGCAAGGGCGAGGTCCTGGGCCTGCTCGGCCCGAACGGGGCGGGCAAGACGACGCTCATCTCCATCCTGGCCGGGACCCTCGCCGACTTCAGCGGCACGGTCACGTTCCAAGGCCGGAACCTCTTCGCCGATCGTGCGCTCAAGAACCGCTTGGGCATCGTCCCCCAGGACATGGCCTTCTACGACGAGCTCAGCGCCATGGACAACCTGCTGTTCTGGGGCGGCCTCTATGACGTCCCCCGGGCCGAGCTGAAGCGGCGGGCCGCGGAGCTTCTCGAGCGCGTCGAGCTCGCCGGCCGGGCCAAGGAACCGGTCAAGAAGTTCTCGGGGGGCATGAAGCGCCGCCTCAACACGGCCATCGGCCTCCTCCACCACCCCGACCTCCTGCTCCTCGACGAGCCGACGGTCGGCATCGACGTCCAGGCCAAGGTCAGCATCCTCGACATCATCCGTAACGCCGGCGCGTCCGGCACGGCGGTCATCTTCACGACCCACCAGCTGGCCGAGGTCGAGACGACCTGCTCCCGCATCGCCATCATGGACCACGGCCGCATCCTGGCCCAGGGGACGCTCGACGAGCTTGTCCGCATCGTCGGCGAGCGCGACATCGTCGAGATCACGGGCGAGTTCGCCGCGGGCCCGTTCTCCGAGGCCCTCCAGGACATCGCCGGCGACGGCATCGAGCTCCTGTCCGTGGCCGACAACCTGGCCTCGCTGGCCGTGGCCGCGACGGAGCAGATCCCCCGGATCATGGACCGGCTCTTCCGCCGGAAGCTCGCCGTGACCGATCTCAAGATCAAATCGCCCAACCTCGAGACCGTGTTCCTGAAGCTGACCGGCCGCAGCCTGAGGGATTGACCCGTGCGCCGGCTGCTTCTCGTGCTCGCGAACGACGTCCGCCGCCATCTCAAGGCGCCGATGGCCATCCTGATCTTCATGGTCATCCCGCTGGGCATGACGGGCCTCATCGGCGTTATCTTCGCGCCCCAGACCGAAGGCAGCGAGCTCCCCCCCATTTCGGTCCTCCTCGTCGACAACGACAAGGGCCTGGCTTCGAAGCTCCTCGTCGGCGCGTTCGACGTCGACCAGATGAAGGAGATGTTCCAGGTGACCGTGACCGACGAGGCCGACGGCCGGAAGCGGATGGGGCGCGGCAAGGCCTCGGCCATGGTCGTCATCCCCGAGGGCTTCACCCTTGACCTGCTGGACGCGAAGCCCGTGACCCTCCTCGTCGTCAAGAACCCGTCCGAGCAGTTCCTGCCCGATGTCGTCGAAGAGTTCATGAACACTATGGCGGTCATGCTGTCGGGCGTCGTCCAGGCGTTCGCCGAGGAGGTCCGGGGCATCCGGGCCATGCTCGACCGGCCCGTCGAGAGCTTCCCCTGGGATAAGCTCGGCCCGGAGTTCGGCAAGGCCCAGAAGAAGGTCGTCGCCGCCCGGACATACCTGGACCCCCTGATCCTCCGTCTGAAGGCGGAGGAGACCAAGGCTGCGGGGGCCCGGACGAGCTTCACCCAGGCGGACCTGTTCTCGGCCGTCCTCCCCGGCATGGCCGTCATGTTCCTGCTGTTCATCGTCCAGACGCTGATGCGCGACATCATCTCCGAGCGCGAGGACGGCAAGCTCCGGCGCATGCTGACGACGCCGCTCCGGCCGATCGAGCTCATCGGCGCCCGCATCGCCGGCGGCTGGGTCATGGGCATCGCCGTCCTCCTCGTCATGGTCGCGGCCGGCACCCTCATCTTCCGCGCGACCTGGGGCCCGCTCGGCGGGTTCCTCCTGCTCGGCGCCGTCGCCTCGTTCTGGGCGGCCGCCTTCTTCGCCCTCCTGCACGCCCTCGTCAGGAACCGGAACCAGTCCGGAGCGTTCAGCGCGCCGATCATCCTGGCCTTCAGCCTGTTCGGGGGCTCGATGATGAACCTCGAGGCGATGCCGAAGGCCTTCCGGACGGTCGGGATCCTGACGCCCAACCGCTGGTTCATCGACGGCGCGGCCCTCCTCCGGGACGGCCGCTTCCCCTTCGTCCCGATCCTCATCTTGGCCGGGAGCGGCATCCTCCTCCTGGCCCTGGCCGTCCCGGCCCTGCGGCGGCGGACATCGGTGTGACCATGAGACGCGCGAAACGGATCCTCCACGTGGCCGGGAACGACCTGCGGATCATGGTCGGCGACAAGGCCTTCTTCTTCTGGACCCTGGCCTTCCCGATCTTCTTCATCGTCATGTTCGGGCTCCTCTACAAGTCGGGGGAGAACGCCCCGGCCGTCGCCGAGCTGACCGTGGTCAACCTCGACGAGGGGCGGTGGGGCGGCTATTTCGTCGAGAAGATCAAGGCCCCCAACCTGACGATCAAGACGGCCGACGCCGAGCCGGCCGAATACAGCCGCCTGCTCGTCCTGCCGGCCGACTTCTCGGCCCGGATCGAGGCCCGGCGCGACCAGGCCCTGGCCTTCAAGAAGCGCTCCGGCGCGTCGGTGAAGGCGGCCGCCCGGGTCGAGACCCGGCTCTATCAGTCGATCGCCCGGGTCATCAGCGAGCTCGTCCTCTACGGCGAGGGCGATCTCACCAAGTTCCTGGACGGACATCCCGAGTTCCGCGACATCGTCCGGGTCGAGAGCCGGTTCCCCGAAAAGACGGTCACCGTCGTCCCCAGCGGGTTCGACCACTCCATTCCCGGGACGACCATCCAGTTCATCATGATGATGGTCATCATCTACGGCGGCGTCACCGTGCTGGAGGACCGGAAGAAGGGGGTCCTGGCGCGGATGCTCTTCTCGCCGCTGTCGACGGCGGACGTCTTCCAGGCCAAGCTCCTGGGGCGGTGGTCGTTGGGCTTTCTCCAGGCGCTCATGCTCATCGTCGTCGGCAAGATCTTCTTCGGGCTGAATTTGGGCAGCCTGCCGCTCGCGCTCCTCGTCATCGCCGTCTTCGCTCTGGCCATGGCCGCGCTCAGCGTCTTCATCGGCTCGCTCTGCACGAAAGAGGACATGATCATCGGCCTGGCCGTGCTCCTCGCCAACATGTTCGCCGGCCTCGGGGGGTGCTGGTGGCCGAACGAGATCGTGCCTCCGGCCGTGCGCCGGGTGGCCATGATCTCGCCGGCCCACTGGGCCATGGACGCGCTCCACAAGCTCCGGTTCTTCCAGGGCGGATTCGCCGATATCCTGCCGAACCTGGGGGTCCTCCTGGCGCTGTCCGTGGTCCTGGCGGTCGTCGCCGGGCGCGCGTTCAAGATCAGGGACTGACGCGGGTCAGAACTGCCGGGTGCCGCTGAGCGGCAGGACGATGCGGAAGGTCGTGCCCTTGTCGGGCTCGCTCTCGGCCTCGATCCCCCCGCCGTGCATCTTGGCCACGGAGAGGGCGATGGCCAGGCCCAGACCCGTGCCCCCGTCGGAGGCGGTCCGGGCCTTGTCCACGCGGTAGAACCGGTCGAAGATGAACGGCATGTGTTCGGCCGCGATGCCGATCCCCGTGTCCGTGATGGACGCGACCGCGTGGCTGTCCCTCCGGGCGAGCGAGGCCGTTATCGCGCCGCCGTCCGGCGTGTAGCGGATGGCGTTGTCGAGGACGTTCAGGAACAGCTGCTTCAGTTTGACCCGGTCGCCCCGGACCTTGAGGTCGTCCATCGGGCCGAGGTCGAGCCGCAGGCCCTTGTCCTGGACGAGGAGCTCCATGTCCTGGGCCAGCTCGCCGATGAGGTCCTTGAGCCGGATGTCCTCGAAATCGACCGGCTCCGAACCCGAATCGCTCCTCGCGAGGAGGAGCATCTTGCCGACGACCTCGGACATGTAGGCGACTTCCTGGGACACGAGCTCGAGCGACCTCTGGTATTCGTCCTCGCTCCGGCTCTTCTCCAGGGCCAGGGAGGATTCGGCCTGGATGATGGCCAGCGGCGTCCGCAGCTCGTGGGAGGCGTCGGCCACGAACTGGCGCTCCTTCTTGAACGCGGCCTCGAGCCGTCCGATCATCCCGTTCAGCGTCGTGGCCAGCAGGCCCAGCTCGTCGTCCGTCTGGACGTCGATGCGCCGGCTCAGGTCGCTTTCGCCGATCCCCCGGGCCGTCTCGGCGATCTGCTCGACCGGCCGGAGGGTCCGGTCCGTCAGGAATATCCCGCCGATGCCGGCCAGGATGACGACGAAGATGGACGAGTTCAGGATGACCATGCGGAAGATGGCCAGGACGCTGACAATCTCATTCGTCGTCCGCCCGACGACGAGGGCGACGCGGGTCTGGGAATCGACGTTGAACGGCGCCGCGTAGAGCCGCACGTCCGGCCCCTCGGCCCGCCCGGCCGACTGGAACGCGCTCTTCCCAAAGAGGGCCTGCTCGACGGTCTTGTCGATGTTGGAGAACTGGACGTTGGGGCCGAGGCGCTGCATGAGGACGCCGTCCGCGTCATAGATCATGACGAGCTCGTTGACCTTCTCGTCGAACGTGAACTGGCGGCCGTCGTAAGTGATGGATCCCTGAAGCTCGATGAACCGCGTCCGGAGCGAGTCGTCGAGGTTCCGGTAGAGGTTCCGCGAGAGGAGGGTGTAGGCGAACGTGCCGAAGACGGCCAGCATGGCCACGATCGCCGCCAGATACCAGAGGGTCAGGCGGAACTTGATGCTCTTGAGGAACTTCATGGGACGCGCAGACGGTAGCCCGCTCCTCTCACGGTCTGGATCAGGCTGTCCTCGCCCTCCCGGTCGATCTTCTTGCGCAGGCGACGGACATAGACGTCGATGATGTTCGAGAGGCCGTCGAACTCGTAGTCCCAGACGTTCTCGCCGAGCATGGTCCGGGTGACCACGGCGTTGGGGCGGCGCATGAAGTATTCGAGGATGGCGTACTCCTTCGAGGTCAGCTCGACGCGCCGGCCGTCCCGCCAGACCTCCCGGCTCTGCGGGTCGAGCGTCATGTCCCCGACCTCGTACTTCTGGACCTTGGGCAGGATGTCGCGCCGGAGCAGGGCGCGCAGGCGCGCCAGAAGCTCGGCGAAGGCGAAGGGCTTGACGACGTAGTCGTCGGCGCCCGTGTCGAGCCCGGTCACCCTGTCCTCGACGCTGTCCTTGGCCGTGAGCATGAGAACGGGCGTGTTGACGCCCTTGGCCCGGAGGTCGCGGCAGACGGCGAGTCCGTCCTTCTTGGGCAGCATGATGTCCAGGACGATGAGGTCGAACGGCGTCGTCTCGGCCATGTACTGCGCTTCTTCTCCATCGTAGGCGCTGTCGACGGCGTACCCCTCTTCGAGAAGCCCTCTCTTGATGATGCCGGCCAGTCGCCTGGAATCTTCGACTACGAGGATCCTCATCCGTTTCTCTCCCGAGAGTCGTGCGGTGACAGGCCTAGCATACCGCATTTCAGATGAATATATTATGAAAATAGAATGAAAACGTCAACCTCATTTTTAATCTAAAATTAATCTTCGTTTA
This sequence comes from Candidatus Aminicenantes bacterium RBG_16_66_30, assembly GCA_001775715.1. GTDB lineage: Bacteria > Acidobacteriota > Aminicenantia > Aminicenantales > Saccharicenantaceae > RBG-16-66-30. The sequence continues at coordinate 16,025 of MEYC01000098.1, forward strand.
ACATTGGTTTCATCTCCGGCTGATACTGTGACCTGGAACGGGCGAGATCGACGACCTTGGAGAAGACCATGAATGCGATCCTGATGAAACACAACTCCCTGATGGAGCGGATCGTCAGGGAATACGGCGCCATGATCCGGGCCGCGGTCCAGAAGTCCCTCGGCTTGATGGCGCCCACGGAGGACCTCATCGCCGAGATCCATTTCGCGGTCTTCATGACCCTGCGGAAGCTCGGCGAGGGCTGGACGCCGCCGCGGTCGTTCGTGTCCACGGTCGTCAGGAACAAGGTCAACGAGCTCCTATGGCAGAAGCACTGGGACACGGACGACATCAGCAGGATCAAGAAGCACCGGGCCGAGCAGACCCTCCGCCGGGAGGAGGCCATGGCCCACATCCATACCCTCACCCCGGGCGAATTCAAGGTCTTCCGGCTGCTGGGGCTGGGCCTGACGAACCAGGAGGTCGCCGAGAGCCTCTTCATCTCCCCCCTGACCGTCAGGACCCACGTCAAGAGGATCCACTCCAAGTGCGGCATCCAGGGCCGGGCCAAGCTGGCCCTCGCGGCCTACCAGGCGTGCTATCGCGAGCACGCGGAGAGCCCCGATGCCGCCGGCCTGACCTCCCACGGCCCCGGCGGGTATCTCAAGCCGAACCTGCTCTCCGAACAGGCTAACTAGGACAGGCCGCCCCCCTTTCATTGACTCCCGACGGGCCCCGTGCTATTTTGTGAGCAAGCGGCTCCCGAGGGACCCATGCCAGAGATTATCCGACGCTCTCGGCCTACGGCTGCCGCTCTGTGCTTCGCCGGCTTCCTTCTGTCCTTCGCGGCGTGCAAGTCGTCGACCGCGCCGGGCCCCCCCGCCGCGCAATACCAGCTGACGGTCGCGGCCTCGCCCTCGAACGGAGGGGCGGTCGCGAAGTCGCCCGACCAGGCCCAGTACGCGTCCGGGACGGTCGTGACCCTAACGGCGACGCCCGCGGCCGGCTATCTGTTCACCCGCTGGGCCGGGGACGCTGCGGGAACGGCCAACCCGACCACGGTCACGATGAGCGCAAACCGGAGCGTGAGCGCGGTCTTCACGTCGACGACCCCGCGGCACACGCTGACCGTCGCGGTCTCGCCCTCGACGGGCGGGATCGTCGCGAGATCGCCCAACCTGGCCGAGTACGAGACGGGGACGGTCGTGACGCTGACGGCGACGCCCGCCTCGGGCTATGAGTTCACCCGTTGGGAGGGGGACGCCTCCGGGACGGCCAATCCCGCTTCGGTCACGATGGACGCGAACAAGAGCGTCATCGCCGTCTTCACGGCCACGGTGCGATACACGCTGACCGTCGTCGCTTCGCCCACGGGCGGCGGGACCGTGACGCGATCGCCCGATCTGGCCCAGTACGATCCGGGCACGGTCGTGACCCTGACGGCGACACCGGCATTGGGCTACGCGTTCTCGCGCTGGGACGGAGGCCTGACCGGGACGGCCAATCCGGCGACGGTCGCGATGAGCGCGGACCGGACCGTGACCGCGATCTTCACGGAAACGGACACGCCGGTCATCCGGCTCTCTCCGGCGAGCCTGTTCTTCTCGGCGACCCGCGGGGGGCCGGCTCCCTTGGCCCAGGCCGTCAGCGTCGAGAACGCCGACGGAGGGACGCTGAGCGGATTGGCCCGGGGCTTCCCCGACGGCGAGCCGAATTGGCTGACGGCGACGCTCAGCGGGTCCATCGCGCCGGCGACGCTCACGGCCCAGGTCTCCATGTACGATCCCTTCGGCCACCCCCTCGCGCCGGGGACGTACGCGACCCGCGTCGCCATCTCGTCGGCGACGGCGGCGAACAGCCCTCAGGACATCGCCGTGACGTTCACGATCCTCTCCGAGACGACCCTGACCGCGTTCGCCGCCTTCGACAACACCGTCATGGCGTCCACCCACGACGCCCAGCCGGCGAACAGGGTCTACTTCGATACCCCCCTAGCCGTGGGCGCCGATTATATCGGGAGCCCCCCCGGCTATGAGACCATCCAGGCCGCGTCGGCCGTCCTCTTCGATGTCCAGTCTCAGATCGCCGGGCGGAACATCGTCCGGGCGACCCTGCGCCTGTTCGTCCACACGTCCCGGGGGGACCTGTCCGTCACGCCGCTCATCCGGGTGAGCGCGTTCGCCTCCCTGTGGAATCCGGCCACGTTGACATGGAACGCCTGGCAGACGATGCAGGTCCATGCGACCGGAACGGCCGTTCAGGACGCGCCGTCGAGCCCGGCTATCCCGGTCGATCTCGACGTCACGACGATCGTCAGGAACTGGGCCTCCTCGGCCTGGAACAACTACGGCCTCCAGATCGATTCCCTGAACCACCCCTATCCGGGGTCGACGTCCTTGCAGACGACCCGCTTCCAGAGCCTCGAGCAGTTCTTTGACCTGACGCGGAGGCCCCTGCTCATCGTCGAATTCCAGTGACGGGGCCGGGGCCCTATTCCCACAGATAGTAGCGCACGTAGTCGATGACGTACCGCAGCGGGAAGATGGCGTCGTCGATCCCTTGCTGGCCGCCCCAGTTGCCGCCGATGGCTGTATTGAGGAGCAGGTAGAACGGCCGGTCGAATCGCCAGTAATCGGGGTACCTGGAATCCTTCCGGTAGGTGAAATACTTCTCTCCGTCGACGATGAAATCCAGCCGGTCGGCGTGCCAATCGACCGCGTATACGTGGAAGTCCGAGAACGGATCGGCGATGTCGATGTGCCCGCCCCGATCGACCTTCCCGGGATCGTTGACGGAACCCGGCGTGTGGACGGTGGCGTAGATCATGTCCGGCTCGTAGCCGACGTTCTCCATGATGTCGATCTCGCCGCATTCCGGCCAACCCGCCTGGGGGATGTTCGTGCCCATCATCCAGATGGCCGGCCACGAGCCGCGACCCGTGGGGATCTTGGCCCGGACCTCGATCCGGCCCCGGAAGAACTCCCGTTTTCCCAGGGTGTTCACGCTGGCCGAGGTGTAATGCGCCCCGGCGTATTCCTCTTTTCGGGACTCGATGACGAGATTGCCGCCCTCGACCCGGGCGTTCTCGAGGCGCCCCTCCGTGTAGTACTGGGCCTCCTGGTTCCGGATGAGGCCGACCTCGTAGCTCCACACCGCCGGATCGGGCGGCCCGTCGGCGCTGAACTCCTCCGCCCAGACGAGCACGGGCTCCGGCGGCTCCTCCGGCGCGGCGCACGACAGGGCCAGCGCGGCGGCCAGAAGGAGCGGGATGAAGGGCTTCATGGGACGGGCAGGGATCTCTTGACTTCGAAGTGCCATTTCCAGACCTCATAGATCGCCGGGTAGACGATGAGCTCGAGGAGGAACGACGTGAAGATCCCCCCGATCATCGGCGCGGTGATGCGCTTCATGACGTCGGCGCCGGCTCCGATCGACCACATGATGGGAACGAGGCCGATGAAGGTCGTCGAGACGGACATGAACTTGGGGCGCAGGCGCTTGACCGCGCCGTAGCGGATGGCGTCCTGGAGGTCGGCCAGGCCGCGCATCCGGCCCTCGGACTTGGCCTGCTCGTAGGCCAGGTCGAGATAGAGGAGCATGAAGATGCCCGTCTCGGCGTCGACGCCGAGCAGGGCGATGAGCCCCACCCAGACGCCGATGCTCATGTTGTAGCCGAGGGCGTAGAGAAGCCAGAAAGCGCCCACGGCCGAAAAGGGCACGGCCAGGAGCACGATCGCCGTCTTCGCGAGCGACCGCGTGTTGAGATAGAGCAGGAGGAAGATCAGGAGGAGGGTCACCGGCAGGACCACGGCGAGCCGTTTCCTGACCCGCTGCATGACCTCGTACTGCCCGCTCCACGCCAGGGAATGCCCGGCCGGCAGGCGGACGCTCTGGCGGATGACCTTGTCCGCCTCGCGGGTATAGTCGCCCTGGTCGACCCCGGTGATGTCGATATAGACATAGCCCGTGAGCAGGCCGTTCTCGTTGCGGATCATGGACGGGCCCGAGGCCAGCTTGATCGTCGCCAGCTGGGAGAGCGGGATCTGCCGGTCCCCGCCGGCCGCCACCAGGACCCGCCCGAGCGCGTCGAGGTCGGCCCGGAAATCCCGCATGTACCGGATGTTGACCGGGTAGCGCTCCCGCCCCTCGATCGTGGTCGTGATGTTCTCCCCGCCGATGGCCCGCTGGATGACCTCCTGGACCGCGGCGATGCTCAGGCCGTAGCGGGACAGGGCCTCCCGGTTGCACTCGATGTCCAGGAAGTAGCCGCTCGCGGTCTTCTCGGCGAAGACGCTACGGGTCCCCTCGACCTGGTTGAGCGCGGCCTCGACCTGGGCGCCGATCTCCTCGATGGTGTCGAGGTCCGAGCCGGAGATCTTGAGGCCGACGGGGGTCCGCAGGCCGGTGCTCAGCATCTCGATGCGGCCGCGGATGGGCATGGTCCAGGAATTGGCCAGACCCGGCAGGGCCAGGGCCTCGTCCATCAGATTGATCAGGTCCTCCTGGGAGATGTTGTCGGGCGTGAAGTGCCGGAAAACAGATTTGGCCCAGCCCGGGGCCCAGGAGGAATACCATGTCGGCACTTTCCGCCACTCGCTCTTGGGCTTCAGGGTGATGACCGTCTCGAGCATCGAGAGGGGGGCGGGATCGGTCGACGTGTCGGCCCGGCCGGCCTTGCCCAGGACCCGGTCGACCTCTGGGAATTCCCGGATGATCCGGTCGGTCACCTGGAGGATCTTCTGGGCTTCTGTGATCGAGATCCCCGGCATGGTCGTGGGCATGTAGAGGAGCGATCCCTCCTCGAGCGGGGGCATGAACTCCGAGCCGATCTCGAGGAAGACGGGGACCGTCGCCGCGACCAGCACGAGCGCGGCGCCGATGACCAGCCATTTCTTCCTCAGCGTCCAGCGGACGACGGGATCGTAGATCCTCATCAGGAAGCGGCTGACCGGATGGCTGTCCTCGTTCCGGATCTTGCCGACGAGGACCGCGTTGGCCGTCCGGCTGAGCCAGCGCGGCCGGAAATCGAAGTTCCTCGCGTGCATGAACAGGACGCGCAGGGCGGGATCGAGGGTGATGACCAGGATCGCGGCGATGATCATCGACAGGTTCTTGGTGTAGGCCAGCGGCTTGAACAGGCGGCCTTCCTGGGCCTCGAGGGTCAGCACCGGGAGGAAGGACACGGCGATGACGAGGAGGGCGAAGAAGCTCGGCCGCGCGACCTGCTTGACGGCGCCGATCACGACCGCCCGGTCGTCGCCGGGGCGGCCCGCCTTATGCCACTGCTCGAGCTTCTTGTGCGTCTGCTCGACGACGACCACCGCCGCGTCGTCGAGGGCGCCGATGGCGATGGCCAGGCCGCCGAGGGACATGATGTTGGCGGTGATGCCGAGCATGCGGAAGGGGATGAACGAGAGCAGGACCGCCACGGGGATGGTGATGACCGGGATGAGGGCGCTGGGGATGTGCCAGAGGAACAGGAAGATCATCAGGCTGACGGTCACGAGGATCTGGAGGAGCGTCGACTTGAGATTGCCGATGGCCCGGTGGATGAGATCGGAGCGGTCGTAGACGGGAACGACCTTGACGCCGGGGGGCAGTCCGGGCTCGACCTCTTTGAGCTTGGCTTTGACGCGATCGATGACCTTGAGGGCGTTCTGGCCCTGCCGCATGACCACGATAGCCGAGACGGCCTCGCCCTGGCCGTCGAGCTCGGCGACGCCGCGGCGGATATCGGGCCCGAGAACGACCTGCCCGAGGTCCTTGATCCGGATCGGCGTGCCGCTCGGACTGGCCGAAACGACGATGTCCTCGAAATCCTTCGTCGATTTCGCGTAGCCCCGGCCGCGGACCATGTATTCGGTCCCGCCGAACTCGACCAGGCGGCCGCCGACCTCGGCGTTCCCCTGGCGCACGGCCTCGGTCACCTGGCTGATCGTGATGCCGTAGGCCTGGAGGCGGTTGGGATCGAGGTTGACCTGGTACTGGTTCCCGAAGCCGCCCACGGCCGCCACCTCGGCGACGCCGGGCACGGACTTGAGATGGTACCTCAGATACCAGTCCTGCACGGACCGGAGCTCGGCCAGGTTGTAGCTGCGGGACTCGTCAATGAGCGCGTACTGATAGATCCAGCCGAGGCCGGTCGCGTCGGGCCCGAGCTCGGTCTTGGCCCCTTCGGGGAGCTGGGAGAGCACGGGCGAAAGGTACTCCAGGGTCCGGGAGCGGGCCCAATAGATGTCGGTGCCCTCCTCGAAGATGACGTAGACGTAGGAATAGCCGAAGTCCGAGAAGCCGCGGACCGACTGGACGCGGGGCGTCCCGAGCATGGCCGAGACGATCGGATAGGTCAGCTGGTCCTCGACGATGTCGGGGCTCCGGTCCCAGCGCGAGAAGATGATGACCTGAGTGTCGCTCAGGTCGGGGATGGCGTCGAGGGACAGGTTCTGGATGGACCAGACGCCGGCCAGGCAGGCGGCGGCCACGGCGGCGATGACCAGGACCTTGTTGTTGACCGAGAAGTCGATGATGCGGTCGATCATTTTTCGGGCGTCACGGCGGCGGCGTCCTTGCCGGCGTATCTTTGCGGTTCTTTATCGAACCGCTCCCGGCACTCGACCGAGCAGAAATAATAGGTCTTTCCCTGATAGACGCTTTTTCGTCCGTCCTCCTCGGCCTTCTTGACGGAGACCGGGGTGCCGCACACCGGGTCCTCGGCCAAGCCTCCGGTCATCCCGGCGGCGGCCAGCTCCATCCGGCTCTCGGAGTCGATCAGGAACGTGCCCGAGACGACGATACGCTCGCCCGGAGAAAGGCCCTTGACGATCTCGACCGTATTGCCGAGACGCCGCCCGGTCTCGACCTCCCGGGGCTCGAAGAACCCGCCGCCCCGGTCGACGAAGACCGTTCTCTTGAGCCCGGTATCCAGGACGGCGTCGGTAGGCACGGACAGGGTGGCTTCGAGCGTGACGGGCAGCTCGACGTCGACGAACATGTCCGGCCTCAGAACATAGCCCGGGTTATCGGCTTCGAGCCGGACCTTCATCGTCCGGCTCTCGGGATCGAAGAGGGGCAGGACGTCGCTGACCACGGCCTCGAAGCTGGCGTTGCGTCCGGCCAGCGCGACCCTGGGTCTGGCGCCCGGCTTGAGATATTGGGTCTCGTTCTCGTAGACGTCGAGGAGGATCCAGACGCGGCGAAGATCGGCGATCCTGAAGAACTCCGTCCCCTGGACGAACTTGAGCCCGAGGAAGATGTTCCGGGCGATGACGATGCCGGTGGCCGGCGAGCGCATCTCGATCTGCTGGACCCGCTCCTTGGTCTTGGCGATCGCGTCCATCTGGATGTCGCTCATGCCCAGATTGTGGAGGGCGTCCCGGGCCTGCTGGACGCTGACCTCGACGGAGGTGAGCTGGGAGGGCAGGGCCGTCCCTTCGCTCTTCAGCCGGTCGAGGGTGTTGAGGCTGTAGACGTAGGACTGCTGGGCGCCGAGGACCTCGGGGGCGTAGAAGGCGGCCAGGACCTCGTCCTTCTTGACCAGCGCGCCCGGGGTCACGTCCGAGATCCCCATGACCCAGCCGGCGGTCGCGGCATTGATGACGTAGAGGGCGGTCTCGTCTGCGGCCACCCTGCCGAGGACCCGAAGGGTATGGGTCACGGGCTCCTTCCGGGCTTCGGCGATGCGGATGCCGGCCAGCTGGCGCTTTTCGGGGCCGACGCTCACCGTGCCAGGGGCGAAATCGCTCTCGTCCACGGCGGCCGCGGCCGGGGCGGCTGCCGCCCCGACGTTGGGAAACCCGGGGTCCGGGGACCCGCGCCGGCTCAGCATCATGCCGAGCACGAAAGCACCGACGAGGAGGACCGCGACCAGGATGATCGTCCAGAGTTTCTTCACTTGAACCCCCGCTTCCTCATGATAGCGATCCCCCTCGATCCGCCGGGTCGCTCGAGAACATAAGAACCATGCCTGCTATTCTAAAGCAAAATCGGTGCCAAAATGAAGCCCGGTCCTCTCGGACAGGACCGAGGTCCGGACAGCGCGATGATACCGCCGGAGCGCCGGATCATCCGGCGCCCCGGCGGCGATGAGTTGACTCGCTTCCGGCCTGCACCCGGCCTCAGATGATGACGAGGGGCCTCATCATGTCGTGCTCTTCGTGCTCGAGGATATGACAGTGCCAGACGTATTCGGCCCCGCCCGTCCTCGGGCTCGGCGGAATGACCGGCACGTTGGGAGGATTCGGGCCAATATCGAACTTCATGATGACCGTCGTGACCTCACCGGGATTCATCCGGACCGTCTCTTTATACCCCATTTCATTGAGGTCAGGGGCGATCGGATTGCCGATGGGGTTGATCGTGAACGTCCCCCCCAGCTTCACATTGATCGCCTGGCGGTAGAGGATCTGGACGTTGGAAAGATGAAAGTGGATCGGATGCGTGTCGGCCGTGATGTTGGCGATCTGCCAGACCTCGACGCTGCCCGCCGGGGCGACTTCGGTGGCCGGCGAATCGTATTTCCTGCCGTAGAAACCCGCCATCGCTCCCGCTTCCGGAGTGTCGGTTCCAAGGAACTGGCCCAACCGGCCGTACTCGTCGAAGCCCTCGTTCAGCGTGAGCGTGCGGACGTTCACCGGGAACGTCTGCCCGCCGAACTGGATCGATCCCGGGATAGGCGTCGGGATTCCCGGCGTTTGGGTGACCAAAAGCGGGTCGCTCAGGTTGGCCGCGCCCATGTTGACCGTCCTCGGCAGAGGGGTTGCCGCTGTCGTTGGGGCGATGACCCTGATCTTCATCAAGGTCCGGGTGTTCGGACCGAAGCCGGGGGTCGACCAGGGGGTCTTCGAGTTCTTGGGGTAGAAATCGAAGATCCCCGCGCCTCCCGGATAAGGACCCGGCGCGTCGTTATAGAGGATGAACTCCTTGCCCGGCTTGACCTTGGAGAAATCGATCAGGATGTCCGCTCTCTCGGCGGGCGCCAGCAGTAAGGGGGCGAATCCCTGCCCGCTCACCGGGACGGCCTGGGGCAGGTAGCCGCCCTCGGTCCCGATCTGGATGAAGCCGGGGCCGAGATTACGCACGTCGGGCTCGGCGCTTTCCGGGAATATCTTGCCCATGGTGGCCACCAGCCTGGGGTTGAGGAACCTCGAGCTGCAGGCGTTGAGCATTCGGATCCGGACGGGCCTGGCCTCGACTTCGAGCGTGGGATAGGCCGCGCCGTTGACCAGGATCGTGTCGCCGAAGAACTCCGGGACACAGGACGGGACCGGGAATGGAGTTTGGAGCCCTTCGCCAAAGGAAGGGGGCCCGGCCGGGCCGAACAGGGCCGGATCATAGGTGTAGGCATAGAAAAGGTCGCCGGGGCCCGCATTTGCGCCATAATCCGCCGGAGCCCCGCCCGGGCCGAAGAAGACCTTGTCCTGGAAGATCAGGTAAAAGAACTTGGAGTTGATGATGCCCAGATCGAGAGCCGATGGGACCCCCGGGTTGGCGGTGTCAAAGGCGGCTTCGGCCGTCGGATCGACGAGCACATAGCCCGACGCGATGCCCGCGTAGGCGTTCGTCCGGGTTATTCCCCAAGCATGGTCGTGATACCACATGAGGCGGGCGCTCTGGTCGTTCGGGTAGAAATATTCCGCCTCGTTGGCCAGGGCCGTCCCGGGCGCTCGGAGCACCGTGTTATTGAGAAAGCTGGCTCCGCGTGAGCCGTCCGGGGCCCACCAGTCGAAAGGACCGCCGTCGCTGATCCAATGGACGTGCCCGCCGTGGAGATGGACCGCCGTGCGGTTCTGTCCCGGATCGCTCGGGACCGTCGGATCGTTGGGGATGATCTGAAAGCCCGGCAGATTGTTCTTGAATGTGATCTGGAGGGGGACGTTCCTCTGGGCGACGATGATGCCGCCGAGATGCTTGTGGTTGCCCCCTTGGCCGTAGCCCCAGAGCTTTGTCCCTCCGAAGCCCGGAATGTAAGCCGCTTTTCCAGGTGTCACGAAATCGGAGTGAAGCACATCGTTGAATGGCCCGATGTCGATCGTGTAATGTTGAACCCCGGTCACAGGCGCGGCGAAGCCGTCTTCGCCGGCAAGCGGAATATCTCCGCCGATCGTCCGCAGGGGATCGACGAACTTGGTCAGGGCCGGGCTGACGGCCCCATAGGGCCCCGTGACCGGGACCGCCGCGGACAGCATGCTCTTCCATTGGAGCGACGCCAAGGCCGCGGCCGAAGCCGAGTACTTGATGAAGTCCCGCCTGGAGCATCCCCTCCTTACCGTCTTCTTCATGATACCTCCTTCTCCTTTGACTAGATAGGGCGCTTGTTCGCCCTTTGTTGGGCTAAGTTGCTCCAAGATTCGTGCCAAGTCGCCGGAAAGCCTCGAAATAGCCCGGTACAGATAACGAGGCGAAATCCGGCCCCGGGAATGCGGCTCTGACGCCCCAAACCTTCCTCTTCCGTGGGATTTATTACTTGAGAGCAGGATGGATGTCAAGCGGATTTATAGGATCAATAGGGTCCTTGACCGCGATCCAAAAAAAGGCTTTTATTAGGAGGGCGAAAAACCAGGCGAATGAACGGCAACCAACGCATCCGGGCCGCCCTCTCCGGCGGCCGCCCCGACCGCGTGCCGGTCATGCTCCACAATTTCCTCATGGCCGCGCGGGAGGCGGGCATCTCGCAGCGCCGCTTCCGCGAGGATCCGGCGGCGATCGCTGTGAGCTTCATCCAGGCCGTCGAGACCTATGACTACGACGGCGTCCTGGTCGACGTCGACACGGTGACGCTGGCCGAGGCCCTGGGCGTCAAGGTCGATCTTCCCGAGGACCAGCCGGCGCGATGTGCTGGCCCGGCGATCGGCGGCCTGTGGGAGGTCCGGGACCTGCCGCCGCCGGAGATCGAAAGCCAGCCGCGCATCCAGGTCTGGCTCGAAGCGGTCCGCCGGCTCAAGGCCCATTTCCGCGACGAGGTGTATGTTCGCGGCAACTGCGACCAGGCCGCCTTCTCCCTGGCCTCGATGGTGCGCGGGCCGGCCGAGTGGATGATGGACCTTGTCGACCCGGGGAATCGCGAGGACGCCCATGCTCTGCTCGCCTATTGCGCCGGAGCCGCGGCGTCCTTCCTCCGGCTCATGGCCGCGGCGGGGGCCGACATGGTCTCGAACGGCGACAGCCCGGCCGGACCAGACCTCATCTCGCCGGCCATGTACGCGGAGTTCGCCCAGCCCTACGAGCGGAGGCTGGTCGAGGAGGCCCATCGCCTGGGATTGCCGTATGCTCTCCACATCTGCGGCAACACGACCCGGATCCTCGACGGGATGCTGGCCACGGGCGCCGACGCCCTCGAGCTCGATTATAAAACGGACGTCCGGGCGGCCCGCGAGGCTATGAGGGGGCGGGCGACGTTCATCGGCAACATCGACCCGAGCGCTGTCCTGGCGCTGGGGACCCCGGCGCTCGTCGAGACCAAGACCCGGGAGCTTCTCGGGGTCTTCGCGGGGACGCCGGGATTCATCCTCAACGCCGGCTGCGCCATCCCGGCCGAGACGCCCCCGGCCAACCTCCGGGCCATGATCGCCGCGGCCCGGAGATTCGAGCCCCGCGCCTAGTCCCAGATCCCCTGGAGGAGCGGGTACTGGGTCTTGAAGCCCAGGATGGCCAGGTAGAGCCCGTAGTCGGGGTAGTTCTGCCGGAGCTCCTTGAGGTTCTCCATGGGATCGTAAGGCGTCCCCTCGGGGATCTCGTGGCCGACGCACTCGGAGAGGAGGTGGAGCTTTTTCGACATCCAGGCGTCGAGCGTGACCGGCAGACCGAAGGCGAGGAGCGCGTCGAGCCGGTCGTCCCGGCCGATGATCGGCTGGGTGATGATGAACGACGCTCCCGCGTCCACCTTGCGCTTCATCTTTGCGAGCTCGGCGTCCTGCGGCTCGTACGGATTGAAGGCGACGCCGCAGGTGAATTGGCCGGGGTATTCGCGGTCGATGTAGCGGAGGAGCTCGACCGAGGTCACGGTCGTGCAGTCGAGGCCGACCTCGGCCGGTTCGAGCCTGTGGAGGCGCTGGCTGCCGTCGCCCGAGACGACGAGCAGGTGCCTGCCGCCTACTGCCTGGAACGCGTCCAGGATCCCGTCGAGCTCCTTCTTCGGGTGGAACGTGTTGAGGTGGACCATCAGCTGTTCGGGATGGACGGGGAGTCCCAGGAGCTCGATCGTCTCCATGGCCCCGTAGCTCAGGAGGCCCATGGGATTGTCGGTGATGCAGACGATCCAGCCCGCCGCGACGACCTTCCTGTACTTGTCCTCGAAGGTGGCCAGGTCCTTCTCGATGTCCTCGGAGCTGCGCTTGGGCGTCTGGAGCTCGACGTGGAGGATCTTGTCAGACATAGAATTCCTTGAGCCGCATGAGCGTGTCGTAGCCTTCGAGCTTGAGGATGTCTTCGAGGCAGGCCCGGGCCGGATGGCCGGCCGGGAGGATCTCGTATCTGCGCACGGTCGAGCCGATGATCGTATCGAGCCCGAGGGACATGGCCAAGGTCAAAAAAGCGCTCTCGAGCGGGCCCTTGACCGGCGAGCCATCGGCCCTCTTCGAGGGCAGCATAACCGTGAAGTTGCTCAACCCGACCGACCTATGGACGCCGGCGAAGAGGGGATCGGCCTGGATGAGGGCGAGCGCGTCGAGGACGCGCTTGAGCTGACCCTCGCAGTCGCTGCCGATCGGGGCGATGCCGGGATCGATGATGGCCTGGTCGCTGGTGAAGCCGGGGATGCGCCGCCGGGCCTCTTCGAGGAGCATCCGGGCCGTTTCTCGCGTCTCCTCGGCCGTTCGGTTGGCGCTGCCGCATCCCGCGCCGGGCTCGTATCGCTCCGAGGCCATGAGGATCGGGATGAACGGGCGGACCGCGGTGAGGTCGAACATGGCCAGGCGGAGCGGCGAGATCGAGTTCAGGATGGGCTTCCGCCCCCCGGCCCGCTCGATGTCGTAGGCCCGGAGGGCCGCCTCGGCGATGGCCGGGTCGGGCGTGTCGATGGAGAGCGGCTTGGCCGTGACCGATTGGATGCGGCGGACGAGGTCGGCCATGAACTCCGGGGGGCGGAGGCCGACGTTGATGTCGATCCAGGCGGCGCCCTTCTCGTCCTGGCTCCGGGCGAGATCGAGCAGGCCGGCGACGTCGTTCGCGTCGAAGAGCTTCTTCGTCGAGGGCACGGAATCGTTGATCGACTCGCCGATGATCGTCAATCCGGGAACGGCCATGGCGGCAGCCCTCCTGTCCCAACGAAGATATCCGCTGCGTCGGATCTTGTCAACCAACCTGTTCGTATCCGTTTGTTATTGAAAGACTTAATGGTCGCAAAATAATTTCGTTTTGCGCGCGCGGGCCATTTGTGCTAGGATATCTCCCGTAATTCCCCCGTCGAGGGGGCGCGGGTCGGATAAAGGCACGGAGATCGAGGCCCGAACAGCCGGCATGCTCCTCTCCTTTATTGCGATCGAATTTTTGGTGAGGAGTCGAGCATGAATATCTACGTTGGCAACCTGTCCTTCTCGGTGACCGAGGAGGACCTCCGCACGGCCTTCCAGGCCTACGGGGCCGTGGAGAAGGCCGCCGTCATCTCCGACAAGATGAGCGGCCAGTCGCGCGGATTCGGCTTCGTCGAGATGCCGAACAAGGACGAGGCCATCAAGGCCATCGAGAGCCTCAACGGCAAGGACCTCAAGGGCCGGAACCTGAAGGTCAACGAGGCCCAGCCCCGCCCGGCCGGCGGCGGCGGCGGCGGCGGCAGAGGCGGATTCGGCGGCGGCCGCGGCCGTTACTGATCGCCCCGGTCTTCGGGGACACTTACTTGTATGTGTCCCCTTTCTTTCGGTTTTTCGGGCGGACGCCCCGGGGAAGGGTCGTCCGCCTTTTTTATTTCGTCGCGAAGCTTGAGTGGACTTTAAGCTCGTCGAGCCGGCCCCGTTCGAGCCCGTTGCCCTGATCTGGTCCGAGCTGGCGGGCGTCTCGGACGGGTCGCCCGCTTTTTTTTCGTCCCCCCTGACCTTGACATAGGCCCCGAGCCCGCCTAGATTGAAGGGGGAGGGGAATACCATGAGCATGAGGGGCCTTCTGGTCGCAGCCGTCCTCGTTGCGATCGTTTCCGCTCTTTGTCTCGGCGGATCCACCGAGGACCAGGTCGCCGCCGACGTCAAGGCTTTCCAGGCCGAGCTCGAAGCCATGAAAGGCCAGGAACCGAAGGGGGTCCTGGACAAGCTCGCGTCCTGGAAGTTCGAGCTCCTGGCCGCGCGGAAGACGGAGGACCCCGCTTCGCCGGATTTCAAGAAGCTCAACAAAGGCAAGACCAGGTTCTCCAAAAAAGAGATCGCCGAGATCCTCGGGCCGGCCGGGACATACAAGATCGCTCTCTATGGCCTCCTGATCGGAACGGAGGCCGCCACGACAGGCACCATCGATGAGCTTGGGCGGGGCGTCGACAAAGACGCCTCGTACACCGTCCGGATCTACACGGCTATCCGCATCACCTTTAGGGACAACAAGCTGATCGATGTCCGGAGCTGGCCAAAGGTCGACAGCTCCCAGGTCTCGGGAGGGACATGGCGTCAACGATGAGGCCAGCCGCCCTGGCTCTGGCCGCAGGCGCGGTCCTCGCGGTCTTGGCAGGCGGCGCGTGCTCGCCCCGATCCGCTGCGATCCGCGTCGGGAGCCTGAGCTGCGAGAACCGCCCGGACGCGACCGGGGCGAGCGTCGTCCGTCCCGTATTCGGCTGGGAGACCGCCTCCGACGAGAGGGGAGCGGCCCAGCGGGCCTGCCGCGTCCTCGTGGCCACAGCGGTTTCCTTCCTCGAGCCCGGCCGGGCCGACGTCTGGGATTCGGGCCGGCTCACGACCTCCCAGTGCACTTTCGTCGCCTACGGGGGGAAAAGGCTCGATCCCGGACGGATCTATCACTGGCGGGTCGGCGTCTGGGGCCGTCGGGGCCGCGCTCCGGCATGGAGCGATGCGGCCCGATTCACGACCGAGCTCGCCCGTCCGGAGGACTGGTCCGGGGCCCGGTGGATCGGCTTCGAGGAGCTTCCCGGCCCGCTCAAGGTCGTCCCGGGAGTCCACGGCGGCGGCGACGAGCTCGGGGAGCGGGGTCTCAGGCGTCCCGTCGTTCCGGCCTTCCGTAAGGAATTTGATGTCCGTGACGAGGCCGTCGAACGGGCCTTTGTCTTCGTCTCCGGGCTCGGACATTACGAGCTCCGCCTCAATGGCCGCGCCGTCGGCGACTCTTTCCTCGCCCCGGGTTGGACCGATTACCGCAAGACCTGCCTCTACAACACCTTTGATGTGACGGATCTCCTCGGCCCCGGGCGGAACGCGATCGGGGCCGTCGTCGGCAACGGCTTCTTCAACGTTAACCGGGAGCGCTACCGCAAGCTGGTCATCGCCTACGGCATGCCCATGCTCGTCCTCAAGCTGGATATCCTGTTCGCCTCCGGCCGCCGCGAGACGATCGTCAGCGGCCCTGACTGGCGGACGGCGCCGTCTCCCATCGCCTTCGCCAGCATCTACGGCGGCGAGGATTACGACGCCCGGCTCGAACAGCCGGGCTGGGATGCCGCGAACTTCGATGACTCCGCGTGGAAGGACGCGCTCGCCGTCGCCGGTCCCGGCGGCCAGCTCGAGCCGGAGCGGGACTTTCCGCTCAAGGTGATGGAGAGGATCGGGGCGAAGACGGTCGCCGAGCCGAGCCGCGGCGTCTTTGTCTATGATTTCGGGCAGAACGCCTCCGGCATCGTCCGCCTGAAAGTGAGCGGCAAGCGCGGAACGACCGTCACGATCTCTCCCGGTGAGCTCGTCCATGACAACGGGCTCATCGACCAGAGGGCCTCGGGCTCTCCCTACCGTTTGACCTATACGCTCAAGGGCGCCGGCGTCGAGGAATGGACGCCCCGGTTCACTTATTATGGATTCCGCTATGCCCAGGTCGAGGGAGCCGTTCCCGAAGGCGAGGACGGGCCGGAGGACGCGCCCCGCCTCGTCGGGCTCGAACTGCTCCACACCCGGAACTCCGCGCCCACGGTGGGCTCGTTCTCCTGCTCAAAGGAGCTTTTCAACCGGACCTTCGCGCTTATCGACTGGGCCATCCGGAGCAACCTGGCCAGCGTGCCCACGGATTGTCCTCACCGGGAGAAGCTCGGCTGGCTCGAACAAACCCACCTCATGGGCGGATCGATCCAGTATAACTACCGCATCCTGACCCTTTACAGGAAGCTCGTCGAGGATATGATGGAGGCGCAGCTCCCGGACGGCCTCGTCCCCGATATCGCGCCCGAGTTCGTTCCCTTTTTCGGGGGGTTCCGCGATTCGCCGGAGTGGGGGAGCGCGGCCGTCATCCTGCCCTGGCTCCTTTACGAATGGTACGGCGACTTCGAGACCATGGCCGCGGCCTATCCGATGATGATGAAGTATGTCGAGTATCTGGCGACTAAAGCGGAAGGAAACATCCTGTCCCACGGACTCGGCGACTGGTACGACCTCGGGCCGAACCCTCCCGGCGAGGCCCAGCTGACCCCGAAAGCGCTGACGGCGACGGCGATCTATTACCGCGACCTCGACCTTCTCTCGAAGATGGCCGCCATGCTCAAAAGGACGGGCGACGCGGCCGCCCTGAGGCGGCGTGCGGATGACGTCCGCAAGGCCTTCAACAGGAGGTTCTTCGACGCTTTTTCCATGACTTACTCGACCGGAAGCCAGACGGCCTTCGCCATGCCGCTTCACTTCGGCATGGTGCATAAGCTGACCCGTGGCGAGGTCTTCGGCAACTTCGTCCGGTCCATCCGGCGGGGAGGCGGCGCGCTGACCGCCGGCGATGTCGGCTTCGACTACTTCCTCAAGGCCCTCGAGGAGGGCGGCGCGTCGGATCTCATCTACGAGATGAACGCCCGCGAGGACGTGCCGGGCTATGGCTTCCAGCTGGCCAAGGGCGCGACGGCCCTGACGGAATCATGGGCCGCCCGCACGGACGTCTCCAACAACCATATGATGCTCGGGCACCTGATGGAATGGCTCTACTCGGGGTTGGCCGGGATCCGTCCGGCCTCGGCCGGATTCGAAACGGTCGAGATCAAGCCGCACCCCGTCGGGGACGTCACCTGGGTCAAGGCCCGCTATCATTCGATCAGGGGCGAGATCGTCTCCGATTGGCGGAACGAGAGCGGCCGGTTCCATCTCGACGTGACCGTCCCGGCCGGCGCCAGAGGGGCTTGGGTCCTCATCCCGGCCTCGTCCGCTTCGGCGGTTACGGAGAGCGGCGCTCCGGCGGCCCGGGCGGAAGGCGTCAAGCTCGTCGGGATGCGGGACGGCCGGGCGGTCTTCGCCGTCCGTTCGGGCAAATATCGCTTCGCGGCTGATCTGAAAAGATAGGAGCGGCCGGCCCGGACTAGATGCGGAGGGCGATCCCGGCGCTGGCCATGAAGCCGTTGAAGACGCCGCCGTCGACGAAGAGGTGGACGCTCCTCATCAAGCGCACCTTCAGCCCCAGGTTGAGCTGAAGGAAGGGGATGAAGTTCGGGATCGGGAAGTCGTTGTCCGGGTCCGCCAAGGCCTCGTCGCGGAGCTCGCGCAGGGTCTTGGTCTCGGAGCCTTCGACCGTCTCGGCCGGGATCGAGCTCCCGGCGAGCTGGCCGCTGTAGCTGTAGGCCAGGGTCGAATCGTCGAGCGCCCGGGATGTCGAGATGCCGCCGCCGAACGTGATGTACGGATGGACGACGGCCCTGGGGATGATGTCCCAACGGAACGTCAGCAGGAAGGAGGTCGCCTTGATGATGGCGCTGGCGTTCGCGGTCCCGTCGAAGGTCGCCGTTTCCGACGTGACCGTGTCCTGGAGGCCCATCAGGGCCGTCGCCGTCGGCAGGACCCTGAACGTGCTCCTCTCGACGGAGACACCGAGGCTGAACGAGCCCCGGCGCCCGCCCGGATACCAACGGAAGCCGACTCCGAAATCGTCGCCGCTCGAATCGAACTCCAGGGCCTGGTCGTAGCTCGTCAGGCTCAGGTTCGGATAGTCGGCCTGGATGTTCTCGAGGATGCGGTCCTGGATCTCTGTATCGATGGCATCGTTGAGGAGCTTCTCGGCGCTGTTCCCCAGGATGTTCAGGCTCCAGCGTCCGTAGTGACCGCTGAGCTCGAAGTGGCCGCCCTGGGCCATGAGGGCGGGGGCCCCGGCCAAAAGCAAGGCCACGGAGAAGATGAGAAACAGATGGCGTGCGCGCATATTCGCTTCCTTTCCGGCCCGGGTCCGGGCCTTTTCCTGATATATTAGTCGCCCGAAGACGCCACATATGAACGTGTTGACTATCCTCGGCGGCGGGGGCTATGATTCCCCGCGGGAGGCGAACATGAAAAGACAGGTCGTCCTGGCGCTCGCGTGCGCCTTCGTTCTTCTGTCGCTCGGGATGTCCCAGCCGAAATCGCTCAAGGTCCTCGTCCTTTATGATATGGAGGGCGTGTCGGGCGCGTCGTCGGTCCGGCACACGGATTTTGGGGCCGAACCCGAATACACGGAGGGCCGCAAATCCCTGACCGCCGACGTCAACGCGGCTATCGCCGGGCTCAAGGCGGCCGGAGCGACCGAGATCATCGTCGTCGACGGCCACGGCTCGGGCAACTCCCAGAGCCCGGACGTCTTCGAGGCGGAGCTCCTGGCGCCGGCCAAGATGATCTCCCGCGACCGGCCTTTCGACATCTACATGGACAGCTACGACCAGTCGATCGATGCCATCGTGGCCGTCGCCATGCATGCCGGCGCCGGGAATCCCGACGGATTCCTCTCGCACACCTACACCATCGAAGACGTTCAGTACCGGGTCAACGGGACGCCGTTCAACGAGTCGATGATCCTGGCCATGGGGGCCGCGCGCTACGGCATCCCTCTGATCATGGTCAGCGGCGACGACCAGCTCGACACGGAGATCCGGCGATATCTGCCCTGGGTCAAGTACGCCGCCGGCAAGCGGGCGGTGGGCCGGGCCAAGGCCGAGCCGTTCGCCCGGGACGAGGTCTCGCGCCGGATCGAGAAAGCGGCGAAGGAGGCCCTCCTCGGCCTCGATTCCGCCCGCGTTCCCGAGAATTTCCTTGGGCCGTATCGGTTTGCCCTGACCTTTCAGGACGAATCTCAAGCTTCGACCGTCGCCCGGCTCCAAGGCGCGGAACTCCTGTCGGATTCGGTCTCCGTCCAGATCCGGGCCGCGGACTTCGAGGAAGGTTACCGGGCCAGCCTGAGGCTTATCTCGATGGCCGGGCTTGTCGGGCGGATGCAGGCCATGCAGAGAGTCATCGCCGCTCAACCGAACGCGGAGAAATTGCGCGATGCACTTTCTCAGGTTGTCACCGACCGCTGGCTCGATCCGAAGTCCTTCCCGGCAGCGCCTGCCGGATCCGGGACGCCGCAGCGTTATTTCGGAGCCCGTTAGGCGCGGCCGCGCGGGATCTCGCCGATCGTTCCCATAAGGGCCTTCCCCGCCGTGGGCTCGTTCAGATACAATGGGGACAGCCCGGGAGAAGGAGCATTCGATCATGCGGCGAAATTCCCTGCTGATTGTTTCGATCCTCGGACTGGCCGTTGTCCTGGTTTATTTGGGCGCGGCCACGGGCATCCTGAGGGGGGCGGACAACCTCACCCTGGCCCTTGTCTTCGCCATCGGCCCGGTGGCCATCGTCGGGGTCATATCCATTTCCCGACGGCTGGCGCCGCAGGGGGGAAGCCTGGTCCTGAGGGCCGGGACGACGTTCCTGACCATCGGCTTCGCCTTGTTCACCCTCATGCTCGTCGTCCAGCAGACGATCTTCATCCAGTTCCGCCAGTTTCGCTCCGAGGCGGCGGGCCAGGCGGTCCAGGACGCGCTGGCCCTCGTCTTCAAGGGCGTCAATCTCGTCCAGCTCGGCGCGGATGTCGCCTTCGATATCTTTTATTGTCTCGGCATGATCCTGCTCGCGGCGGTGATGTATCGCCATCGCGATTTCGGCAAGGTCTTCGGGATCTTCGGGATCGCCTCCGCGGCTGCGCTGTTGGCCTTTAACCTCTACACGTTCCCGTATATCCCGGCCGATTCGGGCCTCGTCGACCTTGGCCCCGTCACCGGCCTGTGGTGGCTCGCGGTGATCGTGCAGTTTTTCCGGCTCGAGCGAAAAGCCAGGAGCGCGGCGAAGCCGGTCAGGGAGCCTTGATCCCGAAAGACGCGCTCGATACGGGAGGGATCGCCGCCGGCCGGACTCAGAGGCCGCGGCCCATCTTCCGGAGCCCCTCGAGGCACCCCCTGATATTGCCCATGGGGTCGTCGCCGACTTCGTGCTCGACGACATACCAGACCGTGCCGGCGGTCGTCTCACAGACCTGGAAGACCTCGGCCCAGGGGACGACGCCCTGCCCGATCACGGCCGCATCGGGTCCGCCGTGTTCCTTGACGTGGACGCTCGCGGAGCGGCCGGGGTACTTTTTCAGGATGGCCACGGGATCCCCTCCGCCGTCCAGGCAGTTGCCCGTGTCGTTCTGCATGATGACATCCGGACCGGTGTTGTCGAAGAAGATCTCCCACGAGGTCGTGTCGCCGAGCTTGCGGAAGTCGCCGGCGTGGGCGTGGTAGCCGACGCGCATGCCCTGCTCCTTGGCCTTGGCCGCGATCTCGTCGAACCTCTTGGCCATCTCGAGCCAGCCCGGAGCGCCCTCGACCCGGAGGCTGGGGACGATGAGGAATGTATTGCCCAGGATGGCGTGAAGCTCGGCCGTGGCCTTGAGGTTGTCGCCGGTGACGGTCTCGAGGCCCGTGTGTGTGCCGCAGCACTTCAGGCCGTTCGCGTCGAGGAGCTTCCTCAGCTCCTTCGGCTTGGCCTCCCAGCCGTAATAGCCGGCGAATTCGACGCCTTTATAGCCCATCTTGCCGATGGCCTCGAGGACGGCGGGGAGGTCCTTGGCCGCGAGATCGCGGACCGAATAGAGCTGGACGCCGACGGGGATCTTCTTGCGCGGTCCCCCCGCCTGCCGGGTCGCGGCGAGCAAAGCGTCGCGGCCTTTCCAGCCGACGAGTCCGGCCCCGGCCCCGACCGTGGCGGTTTTGATAAAATCGCGTCGCGAGAATCCTGCCGTTCCGTGTTTCTTCATACGCTCCTCCTTCGAGGCCCTGTGGCCTTCCTCTGTCCAAGTATAGAGGGCCTAAATCGGGGACACAATACCAATTCCCCAATTATTTGGTTCTTCTCCCTTTTCCGGGAATCCTCTCGAGGCGGCGAGGGATGTTGCCTCGAAGATCCCCGTCCGTGGAGGGGGGACCGGCGGGGAGCGAAGTCCTCGGAGCGACCATCAGCGCCGCCCCGGAGCAACCCGGAGGGGCGGTGCTGGGAAATATCTGAAGAAAGCGCT
>MEYC01000099.1:0-177 GCA_001775715.1 Candidatus Aminicenantes bacterium RBG_16_66_30
TGACCTCCTCGGGAGGCGGGGCCGGCGCCTCGGTTTTATCCCTCTTGAGCTCAAAGGCGAGGGCGAGCGTGTAGAGCTCCGGCTGGCCCAGGTCGTGGGTCCACCAGATCCGCGGGTCCTTAAAGACGAGCTGATCGCTCGTTTCCGGCGTGAACTCGATCTTTTGCGTCTCCTTGG
>MEYC01000099.1:185-6709 GCA_001775715.1 Candidatus Aminicenantes bacterium RBG_16_66_30
GTCACTTGACGAGAGAAGTCGGCGCCCTCGATCCGGCCCTCGAGCGTCCCGGAGACCTCCCGGTCGGTATGATTGACGAGCTCGGCCCAGACGGTCAGCCGGGCCTCCTTGAGCGTTTGAAGGTCGAGCTTGGTGACGACGAACGGATTCTCGATCGAGACCGGGCCCGTGGACCTGATCCGGACCTCCCGGAAGAGGCCCATGGCGTTGTCGGGCGGGGCGGGATTCCAATCGACCCACCCGATCGTCGGCTCGCCCTTCTTGGGAGGAAAGACCTCGATCGCGAGGACGTTCTTCTCGGTCGTCTTGACGTCCGCCGTGACGTCGATGGAGAAGCGCCGGTAGGCCCCGTAGACGGTCGAGGCGTCGGCCACCTTCTTCCCGTTGAGCCAGATGTTGGCCCGGTAGTTGATCCCGTCGAACTCGAGCCGGATCACGGCCGGCCCCGGTGACACCGGCACGGTGAATTCCTTGCGGTACCACCAGGAAACGGAGAACGGCTCGGTCGGGACCTTCTCGAGGTTCCGGCCGAGGAAGATATCCTGATAGACGTTATTCTGGACGAGCGTCCCGAGGACGGTCGAGGGGACGACGGCCGGGTACCACGATTCGAGCTTGAACCCGGGCTTGGAGATCTCCGCCCCGGTCCCCTTGGCCTTTTCGGACGACTGGATGTTCCAGAGGTCGCCAAGCAGGACGGTCCTCTCTAAGCCCATGGTCGGCATGACTTTGGGGCGGGGCCGGTCCTGCATGCCGGTCCGGTACTGGGCCGAGAGCGCGACGACGAGGCCGGCCGCGAGGGCCAGAAAGCCCAGGGCGGCGGCGAGTTTCGGGGCGGGTATCCTGGATCGCGAACGAAGGTCGGTGGTCATGGGGCCTCCCATATCGAGGATGCATCCATTATATCGGAACCTCCGGGGTTGGCCAAACGCAGGGGACATGTACCTCCGGTACGTGTCCCCCTATCTGTTGATACGCAGGGTCAGGATACCGAAGGAGGGCACCTCGAGAGGAGCGGTGAACGCGGCGCCCTGGGCGCCGTCGATATCGCTGAGGAAGACGCGGCCGCGGTCGAAGGCCTTTCCCGAGAGCCGGAGCGTCTCTGGTCGGCCGGAGGCGTTGAGGAGGCGCAGGAGGAAGGCCCGGCCGTCGGCCGATGGCCTGAGCGACATGGCCACGAACGCCGGCGTGTCGACCGTCAGGGGGAATCGAGGCGCGGGCGAGGCCGGGTCGGCCGCGATCGGCAGGAGGGGAGAGGCGGCTTCGAGGCCGAGCCTTTTGGCTGCCGCGGTATCCGGTCCGCGGTGCGGGGCGACGACATAGCGGAGGGTCACCGGCCCCTCCTGGTCGGCCTTGTAGTTCGTGTGCCAGTAATTGTTCATGGCGTAGGAGAAAAGAAGGCTCGACGGCTCGAGCTTCCTGAGCCAAAGCCGCCGCTCGCTCTCGCGGGGCGTTTCGTCGGTGATCGCGCCGACCTCGACGAGAGGGGCATCCAGAGCCGTCCAGGTCACGCCGAAGTCCTTGTTGGAGATGTCGACGCTGTCCCGGGCGCAGAAGAAATCCCGGCAGGCCCCGTCGATCTGATCGAGCTCGGGCCGGACGAAGCCCCAGCCGACGTCGACCCGGATTTCGCCCCCGGGGACGGCGAAGGGAAAGGCGATGTGAACGCCCTCCTTCTCCCGGACCTTCTCCTTGTCGATCGTGACCGAGATGTCGAGACGGTCGAGGCCGTCGACGACCCGATATTCGCGGCGGAGCCCTCGGGCGCCCGGGGCATCCGACTCGACGATGAGCGAGGCCACGAGCGGGCCGCTCTCGCCCGGGCCGATGCGGACCCCGGAGACGGTTTTGGCCGTCTCGGGATCGACCCCCGGCACATAGAGATAATGGGCCAGACCGGCCTGCTTCCCGGGATCGACGAGCTCACGAGGCGTACCGTCGTTCCAGAGAAGGCTCCGGATGGCTCCGGAATCCCCGTCGACGACCGCCCGGATCTTCCCGCTCGCGAGGCCGGTCCCATCGGCGCGCGCCGCGCCCTTCGGGGCGGCCCGTCCATCGTGCACGTAATAACGCTTGGCGCCGAAGCCCGGCACGGCCCTGGCCACGAAAGCCAGCGCGCCCGTCCGAAGCCTCTGCGACGGGACGGCCGTTCCCGAAGCGTCCTTGACCAGGTCCCCCGCTTCGCTCATCGAGGCCGGCACGAGGACCAGGTCCGTTCTCTCCCAGGAGCATGTGTTGACGACGTCGATGGCCTGTCGGCCGCCGTCCGGCACCGTCCCGGATCCTCTTTCGGCCGCCGCGGCGAGAAGCTCCGACGACAGCCGTTCGGCCCCGGTGGCGAACGCTTTCTTGTATTCCCACTGGGCCCGCGGGCCGTCCCCGTCCGGATTCGAGACGCTGTCGTGCGCTCCCCAAGTGTGCTCGTTGAAAAGAACGATCTGCCGCCAAGCTTCGGCGTCCTTATCGACAGGAAAGCCGTCCTTCCCCAGGATAGACCAGAGCGCTTCGGCCTGAACGGCCCGCGCGGCGCTTGTCCGGCTCGCCGCCGTCTCCTTCGCCGTCGAGGCCGCTCCGTCCTCCCAATAGCCGGTGAAGTCGCCGCGCACGACGGGAAGCGCCGCGCCGTGGCGACGCTCGAGCTCGGCGGACATCTCGGAGGCCGTGGCGATGACGATCCGGGGCGAGACGTAGCGCTCGTTCCAGCTCCGGACGGTGTCCGCGAGATCCGGGTCGGGCGGCCCGTTGTCGCCGCCGATCGTGTAACGGACCTGGACCATCGAGTGAGGATAGCCCTTTTCCGCGAGCGCGTTCATGTATTCGATGATCCGGTAGGGCGGGGCCTTGCGCAGGGACCCCATATTGAGCCCGTGGAACCAGGAATAGCCGCGTCCGGCCATCCAGAAAAGGACCTTCTCCCGGCCCGACGGGGAGACCCAATAGAACGGCCTGTCGCCCCAGGCCTTGAGGGCCCAGCCGATCCTGTCGCCGCCATCGAAGAGGCTAGGCATATAGTTCGGGCCGCTCGAGACGTATTTGACGCCGGCGAGGGCCAGGGCCGGGACGAAGGACCAGGACTGGCCGGGGATGTCGGTGACCATGACCGAGTCGACGGCCTTTCCGGCCGCCGCGCCGAGTCGCCGGGCGAAGGCGGTCAGGTGGACGAGCTCCTCGGGATGGCTGAGCCCGGTCAAGACGCCGGCCAGGGTCGCCTGGAGGCCGATCGCGCCGCTCCTCACCGCGTCGATAAACGCCCTCTTCTCCTCTTCTCCGGCCTGGCGGAACCAGGTTTCGATCGCCCAGGCCTGCTCGGTGTTCCACTTGAAGCGGGCCCCCTCGGGGTAGCCGGCCGTCTTTTCGGCCAGGGCGATCGCCTCGCGGATATACCTCCAGTGGTTCTTTTCGACGACGGGCTGGGGGTCCGAATAGCCGATGTCGACGTGGGAGTGGGGGAGGAGCCAGATCTCCCGGCGGACGACCGGCTTCACGACGAGCTCCCCGCGACGGACCGAGCCGTCGTCGAGGGCCACTTCGAGGGTGACGCGCCGGTCCTTGTCGACGGCCGGGAGCAGGAATTCCAGGGCGTTGTAGCCCATCTTGAGGTCGAGGCTGGCCTTCTCCGCCTCGCCGCAGGAAACGATGGCCTTGGCCGGAGGGCCGAGGTGGCTCATCTCGACGCGGACGATCTGGAAGGTCTTTCCCTCATCGCCGCGGACGAGAGCCTGTTCGCTCCGGGCCCAGACCTCGCGGCGGAGGTCGTCGCGGAAGGTCATGACCCAGTCGTTCGATCCGGCCTTCTCGCCGGCGACCTTGAGCCGGAGCGGGCGGCCCGGGCGGAGGAGCGCCGCCGGGACGTCCAGCCACATGAAGCCGAAGAGCTCGTCGAACTGGTCGACCAGGACCGTCTTGAACGAGAGCGCAACGCCGTCGGCGCCCGTCTCCCGCCATTCCTTTCGGGACGCGTCGGCGGATGTCCGAAAGCTCAGAACGGCCTGGCCGTCTATGGAGAATTCGAAGGCGTGCGCGCCCTTGCCCGTGGCCAGCCCGGCCAGCCAGACGAAGGTCGCCGGCCGGCCGCCCCAATAGTCCGGGACGGCTTCGGTCTCCCACTCGGCGGCCGAGGTCCCGTCCGAGGCCCGGACGATGAGCGCCGACGTGATGTCGGGGTAGGGCGAATGGTAGGCGAGGGTCATGCCGGAGAGGGTCTGCCCGTAGCCCCGGAGCCATTCCGCTCCGGCCGGGACGGCCGTGGCCGCGGCGACGAGAGCCAGGAGGATGCGCGGCCCAGGCGTCGTCATGAGCCGGAGGCCTTGGCCGACGGGGCGGCCTTGAACTTGAAGACCCAGGCATAGCGGCAGGGCGGCTTGGCGACGGCGCCCGGCGGCACCGTCAGAAGGGCGCCCTTGCCGACCTTCTCCCAGCGGACGGTCTCCCGGACGCCGAGCATGCGAACGGCCGTCCCCGCGGCGGGCGCGATCGACGTCAGCATGATCTTGGCCGGGGGCGCGGTCTCGTCCTCGTCGGCGAGGTAGATGGCGTGGACCGTCCCGTCGGGAAGCGACGTGAAGCAGGTCTTGGCCTCTTTGTACGGGGCGATCGGCCGCGTCCCGTAGATGGCCTCCTCGTTGACCTTCATCCACGCGCCGATCGCGCGGAGCCGGTCGAGGGCGTCGGGCGCGAACTCCCCCTCGGGGCTCGGCCCGATGTTGAGCAGGAAATTGCCGCCCTTGGAGACGATGTCGACGAGCAGGTGGACGAGCCGGCGGGCCGGCTTGTAGCGGTCGTCGGGATTGTACGACCACGAGCCGCCCATGGTCATGCAGGTCTCCCAGGCGTAGGGGAGAGGCTTCTCCGGGATCTCCTGCTCGGGGGTCCGGTAATTCTCGTACCGGCCCGTGACCGTCCGGTCGACGACGAGCACGCCGGGCTGATGGCCGCGGGCCATGGCCGCGATCCTCGGCATGTCGATGTCCATGTTCTTCGCGTTCTTGACGAAATGGCCCGGGGCGATCTCGACCATCGGCGCGGGCCGGACCCAGCCGCCGTCGAGCCAGAGGATGTCGAGCGGCCCGTAGCCGGAGACGATCTCCTCGATCTGGCGGTAGGTGAAATCGCGGAAACGCTGCCAGCGCTCGGGATACCGATCGATGCTGTAGTTGACGTTGCGGTCGGGCGTGGCCCAGTCGGGCGCCCAGAAGTCGGGGTGGTGCCAGTCGGGCTTGGAGAAGTAGGCGCCCGTCCCGAAGCCCTGGGCCCGGAAGGCGTCGAGGACGGCCCGGAAGACGTCGGCCTTGGGATGGGCGCGGAAGGGGACATCGGGCCCGGTGATGCGATAGTCCGTTTGCTTCGTGTCGTACATGGTGAAGCCGTCGTGGTGCTTGGTCGTCATGACGACGTAGCGCATCCCGGCGGCCTTGGCCGCGGCCGCCCAGGCGTCCGGGTCGAATTTCGTCGGGTTGAAGGTCCGCGGCAGGGCTTCGTAGGCTTTCTTGTACTCGACGTAGTCCGCCATTGAGCGGCGGCACCAGGGCTCGTCCTCGGAGCAGATGCTCCAGGATTCGACGACGCCCCATTGGCTGTACGGGCCCCAATGCATCATGAGCCCGAACTTCCAATCCTGCCAGCGGGCGAGCTTGGCCAGGACGAGGGGATCGGTCTCCCGGTCGGCGTCGGGGGCCTGGGCGGATCCCGCGACCAGGGAGAAGGCCAGGACGATCCCGGCGGCGAGGGATAAAGCGGGGCCGGCGAGCTTCATCGGAGCCCTCCTCTGAGGATTCTCACCCGGGCATTATAGCAAACCCGGGCCGACGGAGAGCAGGACGCGTCAGGCCGCGCCCTTGACCGAATCCTGAGCGATCTTCTTGAGCTTCTCGTTGGCCATGATGGCTAGGTCGACGCGGCGGTTCGTCTGCCGGCCGTCGGCGGTGGCGTTGTCGCCGAGGGCCTGGTCGGGGCCGTAGCCGTGGACCGAGAACCGGGCCGATTGGACGTTCTGAGTGGCCAGGTAATGGGCCACCGCCTTGGCCCTGTTCTCGGACAGGGGCATGTTGATCTCGCGCGTTCCGGTCGAATCGGTGTGGCCTTCGACGAGGATGTTCGTGTCGGGGTACTTGTTGAGGATGGCGGCCAGCTTGGTCAGGTTCTCCTGGCTCGCGGTCCGGAGGTCGTATTTGTTGACGTCGAACATGAGACCCGAGTCGAAGGTGATCTTGATGCCCTCGCCGACCCGCTCGACCTTGGCCCCCTGGAGGTCCCGGCGCATTTCCTCGGCCTGCTTGTCCATGTGGCGGCCGATGAAGGCCCCGGCCGCGCCGCCGAGGGCGGCCCCGGCGAGGGCCCCGAGGAGGGTGTTGCCGGCGATCTTGCCGATGACGCCGCCCACGACGGCGCCGCCCGCGGCGCCGATGGCCGCGCCCTTGGCCGTCTTGCTCCAGCTGGCGCAGCCGACGCTCGAGAGCACCAGGCAGATGGTGAGGACCGCGATGAGGGTTCGTTTCATGATTGAGCCTCCTTCTTGCGCTCGCGCG
>MEYC01000099.1:6758-12660 GCA_001775715.1 Candidatus Aminicenantes bacterium RBG_16_66_30
CTGGGGCCGGCGATATCAACCCGGCTCCTCATTTAGCGACCGTCTTCGACCCGGCCGGCTTCATCTGGTGATCGAGGATGATGTTGGCCATGAGGTTGACGCCGATGGGGATCGCGGCCTCGTCGGCGACGAAGGTCGGGGAGTGGACAGCCGTCGTTTCCCGGTCGGGCGGGACGACGCCCAGATTGAACATCACCGCCGGCGCGATCTTGCCGAAATAGCTGAAATCCTCGCCGCCCATCTCGGGCTTCTGTTCGACCAGGGCCGTCTTCGAGCCGAGGATGCGCTCGGCCACGGTCAGGGCCCGGCCGACCAGGGCGGGGTCGTTGTAGACGGAGAGCGTGCCGAACTCGTAGCCAAGGTCGAACTCCGCGCCGGCGGCCTCGCAGATATTGGTGACGAGGCGGGTGATCTTCTCCTGGAGGATCCGGCGCTGGTCGTCGCCGTAATTGCGGACGGTCGCTTGGAGCTTGGCCGACTTGGGGATGATGTTGGGGGCGCTCCCGCTGTGGAAGGAGCCGACGGTGATGACGGTGTTGTTGTGGACATTGAACTCGCGGGAGACCAAGACCTGGAGGGCGGTGACGATCTGGGCGCCGACGACGATGGGATCGACGCAGGACCAGGGGCTGGCCCCGTGGCAGCCGGCGGACTTGATCTCGAGGGTGAATCCGTCGACGTTGGCCGACATGAAGCCCGAGGCGTAGCCGATCTTGCCGGCCTTCAGGGTATCGTCGACGTGATAGGCGAAGAAGGCGGCCGGGACGATGTCCTTGAAAGCGCCGTCGGCGATCATCAGGTTGGCCCCCCCGCAGCACTCCTCGGCCGGCTGGGCGACGAAGACGACGGTGCCGGGAAGGTCGGCCTTGACGGCCGAGAGGACGGCGGCGACGCCGAGCAGGAGCGTCGTATGGATGTCGTGGCCGCAGGCGTGCATCAGGCCTGTCTCGCGGCCGTCGACGGTCGCCTTCTCCCTGGACGCGAAGGGGAGGTCCGTCTCTTCGGTGATGGGCAGGGCGTCCATGTCGCCGCGCATGGCCACGACCGGGCCGGGCTTGCCGCCCTTGAGGATGCCCAGGACGCCCGTCTTGGCGTAGCCGGTCCGGACCTCGAGGCCGAGCTTACGGAAATAGTCGGCGACGATGGCCGACGTGCGCGTCTCCTGAAGGCCGAGCTCGGGATGGGCATGGATGTCCCGGCGGATGTCGATGAGATCGGGGGCGAGCTGGTCGGCGAGGGCCTTGACCCTCTTCTCGAGGGGGGTCGAAGGATAGACCGCCGCCTGAAGGCCGAGCCAACAAAGCCCGGCGGCAAGGATCGTCGCGGGGATGGCGAGAGCGCGGATTCTCATGGGCTCCTCCTGACGGGGTGGGTGGGCCTATGGTAATCCAAACGCGCCTGTCCGACAACCGCCGGGAGGATTGAGTAGGGGACATGTACCTTTGGTACGTGTCCCCGTTCTTGAGGAGCTTTAGTAGGATATTTCGGGTGCAAGGAGGGCCAAGGTTTGACCCCCTCTTTTAAAATAAGTATGATGAGGCAAAACGAGAGAGGGAGGCCCCATGAACGTCAAGAAATTCATCGAAATCCAGATCGAGGAGATCAAGAAGACCGTCGGCTCGGGCAAGGCCATCTCGGCCCTGTCCGGCGGCGTCGACAGCTCCGCCTGCACCGTCCTGGCCCACCGGGCCCTCGGCCCCCAGCTCAAGTCGGTCTTCATCGACCACGGGCTGATGCGGGCCGGCGAGCCCCAGGAGATCGCCAAGGTCTTCGCCGGCATGGGCATCGCCGTCGACATCGCCGACAAGAAAAAGGAATACTTCGCCGCCCTCAAGGGCAAGGCCGACCCGGAGGAGAAGCGCAAGGCCTTCCGCTACGCCTTCTACAGCTCCTTCGGCAAGGAGGTCCTCAAGAGCAAGGCCCGCTACCTTATCCAGGGCACGATCGCGGCCGACATCATCGAGACCCAGAAAGGCCTCAAGACCCAGCACAATATCCTCGAGCAGATCGGCATCGATCCCGAGAAGGATTTCGGCTTCAAGGTCATCGAGCCCCTCAAGGAGCTCTTCAAGCACGAGGTCCGTCTGGTGTCCAAGGAGCTCGGTCTCCCCGAGTCCATCTACAACCGTATGCCCTTCCCCGGCCCGGCCCTGGCCACCCGCATCATCGGCGAAGTGACGCCCGAGCGCGTCGACCTCGTCCGGGCGGCCACGGTCATCGTCGAGGAGGAGGTCGCGGCCCATAAGCCGTTCCAGGCCTTCGCCGTCCTGCTCGAGGACAAGGGCACGGGCATCGTCGACGGCAAGCGGCACTTCGGCAACGTCGTCATCGTCCGCTCCGTCGAGAGCAGGGACGCCATGACCGCCGAGCCCTCGCCCCTGCCCTGGGCGACGCTGATGAAGATCTCGAAACGGATCACGGCCGAGCTGCCCGCGGTCACCCGCGTCGCCTATGAGCTGACGTCGAAGCCGCCGGCCACGATCGAGTACATCTGAGCCCCGCCGCGACCCGCGGCGCACGGAGGGAGTCATGCCCTATACGGGAAAGAAAAGACCCGGAGCGCCCACGCTCGGCGTTTTCGTCCCCTGCGATCCGCGCATCGACGAGGAATCGAGGACCCGGGCCTTCAACATCGGACGGATGACGGCCGCCCTCCTGGCCAAGCGCCTGCGCCTTCCCGACGGGAGCTCTCCGAACGTCTTCACCTGCTCCAAGCTCGTCGACAGCGAGAGCACGGCCGACGCCGGGGCCCGGGAGATGATGGAGGCGGGCGTCGGCGCGATCCTCATCGTTCCCGACACCTGGTTCTTCCCGGGGAAGACGGCGATGGCCCTGACCGCCCACTTCGCGCCCTCGATCCCCATCGCCTGCGTCGGCGGCAACAACGCGCCCAAGCCCGGTGTTGTCGGCATCGACGCCCTCGTCGGGGCCTACGCCCAAACGGGACGCCTCTGCCCCATGGTCATCGGCTCGATGCCCGAGACCGGGCTCGATCCGGAGTTCGACGCCAAGACCCAGGAGGAGATCGTCGATCTGGCCTACGCCATGCTGGCCCGTGTCGCCCTCCAGGGCAAGCGCTTCCTCGCCGTCGACACGGACTCCATGCAGATGGAGACCGCCCTCAACCACGTCCATGCCGCCCGCCGCTTCTTCGGCCTGGAGAGCACGCGCGAATCCATGAAGCTCTTCGCCGACATGGTCCACAAAAAGGGCGGCTACGATCCCGGGGAGCTCAAGGCCCTCCGCGACTGGATCGTCAACGTCAAGTTCAAGGGCCGCATCTTCACCAACTCGGAGGACATCAAGAAGCACGGACAGGCCGTCCTCACCGGGAAGCCCGTGAAGGCTCCGGCGCTCACGGCCGCCGACAAGGCCAAGCTCGACGAAGGCCTGGCCCTCTACCTCATCCTCCGGAACCATATGCGCGACATCAACGCCGTCGGCGGGGGCTGGACGAACCAGCTCAGTTGGGGCTCGGACCGGCGGGGTATCCCGCTCTCGACGGCCGACATCGCCGAGTCTCTCTTCAACTCGACCGAAGACCATACGGGCCGGAAAACGGTCGTCCCCTTCGCCACAGAGAACGACATCCAGGCCCTCCTGACGATGATCTCCTATTGCTGGCTCTCAGGCGGCAAACCTACTCTTTTCATGGACTTCCGCAAGGTCTACGAGCCCTGGGAGATCGAACGGAACGCCAAGGCCCTCGGTCTCGATCTGCGGAAGCTCAAGGCCGAGCCGTGGATGGAACGCGGCTTCATTGACGGCGACAACTCCGGCTCAGGCTCGCTCGACTACGGCGAGACGTGGTTCCTGTTCAAGGCCGTCGAGTTCTATTTCCCCGGCCTGGGCTTCTCCGTGAGCTACCTCTCGCCCAAGGGCATCAGGGGGATGGCCGGGCGCGTCGCTTTTTCCGACCTCTCGGGGCTGTTCACCATGGTCCAGGACGAGGCCCAGTCGGTCGAGCTCCCCGCGCCCCTCGCCGAGCGGGTCTGCCACGCCTCCGACTACACTTGGCCGCACACGTTCCTTACGTTCGACCACGTTCCGGCGAGCCAGGCCAAGATGGGCATGCCGGCCAACCACTTCCATATGGTCACGGGCATGCCGCGGCGGCGCTGGCAGCATTTCTCCGACTACGCCAACATCCTCAACTACCGCTGGGAGGGAACGCCCGAGCACACCGAGGGGCTGGACCGGCCCCTGCCCATGCTCTATCGCATCAACGGGGGCGAGACCGCCGCGAAGATGCTCCTGGCCGGGAGACGGTAAGGCCGGGGACCCGGGGCGGAGGACCGCGGCGCCGGGCTAAAAAGGCACTTCGTCGATCTTCTTTCCCGCGAGGACGTCCAGGAAACGCCGGAGGGAGAGCGGCGCGCTTCCCTCATAGTGGTTGCTCAGGTTGAGATAGGTCAGGATCTTCTTCTTCGCGTTGGCCCGGACGATCGCGGCCGCGGCCTTGAGGCCCGTGGGCTTCGGGGCGACGATCTTGTCCCAGACTTCCCCGGTTTGGCTCTCGATATCGACCCTGTCCCCGCCGTGGAGCCGGATGACCTGGAACGAGGCCGTCTCCGGCTTGAACTTCTCGAAGACCTCGCCGATCGGCGGCATGTAGAAGACCTCGACATAGACGAATCCGAGACCGCGGCCCTTCAGGAAATCGAAGAAGGCCGGCGTGTAGAAATTCTTGTTCCGGACCTCGAGCGCGTACCGGTAGCCCTTCGGGGCCCGGTCGATGAACTCGCCGAACCGCTCGATGAACGCTTCCACCGACGGCATCTTCTGTTTGTTGAGGTACTCGAACTGGAACATGACCGGCCCCAGCTTCGACCCGAGAGGGGAGAGGGCGTCGAGGAAGCGGCGGAGCAGGTCGCGGTCGAGGAAAGAGGGATTGGGCTTGCCGGCGAAATCGGCGTACCGGCGGGTCTGTTTCGAGTAATAGTGCGTGAGAGTCAGAGAGTTCGGGGCCTTGACCGTGAACACGAAATCGTAGGGAACGCTTTTCGCATAGAACTCGACAGCCGCCGGGTCGGGCAGGCGCAGGCCGCCCGGGAAGAGGCTGTAGAACCATTGGTCGACCTCGACCGAGTCGAGGTGTTTGGCGTAGTCGGCGAGATAATCATCGGGACGATAAGCTCCGAGCGGCTCGTAGATGAGGCCCTTCCACGTGTCGTATTTCCAGGAGGTCGTCCCGAGCCGCAGAAGGCCCCGGTACTTTTTGGGGACTCCCAGCCGGAGGGCCATTTGCCGCCTCTCACTCCAGATTAGGCCCGGGCCGGCCGCCTGTCAAACAGCCCCGATTTCGTTTGACACCCCGGGGGGATTCTGCTATTTTTGTTGGCCCTCTGCGGCGCCATCGTCTAGAGGCCCAGGACAGGTGGTTCTCAGCCATCAGACCGGGGTTCGAATCCCCGTGGCGCTGCCATTGCCGCCGTCGATAGGGTCAGGACCTTGTCGGCGACCTTGTCCGCGATAGCCCGGCATCGGGCCAGCCCGTCCGTCTCGATGTACGCTCGGACGGCCGCGGGCGACGAAAAATCGCATCCCACGACCTCTCGACATTGGGTGCTTCCGAACTCCCCTCCGAACCACTGGGCAAGGTCGTTCCCGAGCGTCATGAACCTGTTGAACTTGTTGATGCGGTCGGCGAAGGCGTTCCCGCCGGTCTTCATGAGCACGATCATCCGCAGCACGCGGGGAAGGCTGTTCTCGAACTCGCCCATATTCAGGCCCAGAGCCATGACGCCGGCCGCATAAGCGCCGCAGGTCAGGCCCTTGAACAGCGTCCCCCCGAGATACGCCGAGGTCGCGTCAATGAGCTCCGGCCTCCCGAAACAAGAAGGACGGAGGCGGAGCAGCACCCGATGGGCGCAATGAAAGCCGCCGGCCGCCATATGAGCGT
>MEYC01000100.1:0-9245 GCA_001775715.1 Candidatus Aminicenantes bacterium RBG_16_66_30
GTGAGGACGATCTTCGGCTCGGCGGAGGGCGCGACGGCGGCCTTCTCCTGGGCGGCGCCGGCGGCCGGCGCGATCGGAACGGATGAGAGAGCAAAGACCGTTAGGGCAATGACCAGAACGAGGATGCGGGTCATGACTTTCATCGGGAGGCTCCTTCCTGTCGACGTGCCGGTATTATAACAAAGCCGGGGTCAAACCTGCCGTTTGCTGCAAGAGGTAGGTTTGACCCTCTCCTCCAGTTGGGGTATCCTTCGGGGCCAGGACAGGAGGTCCAGCCATGAAACGAGCCCGCCGGTCCGTCCCCGTTCTCGTTCCGCTCGCCGTCGTCGCGGCCGTCAGCGCCGCCGTCATCTTCGCCGCGGGCCCGCGCCCGCAGGCCGCCCCGCCTCCCGCAGTCGCCAATCCTTACGCGCCCGATACCCCCGAGCCGGGCTCGGTCGAGGCCATCGCCAAGTTCACGACCGAGCCGCGCTTCGGCAATCCCTGGGTCGCCTACGTCCCGGATTCGGCGACGGTCGTCTCGCCGACGAAGTATCTCGGGCATGTCGTCGGGGCCGCGGGCGAGCTCTCGACGACGGCCCAGATCTACGGCTATTTCCGAAAGCTCGCCGAGACGTCGCCGCGCGTCCGCGTCGAGACGATCGGCCGGAGCGAGGAGGGCCGGGAGATCATCCTCGCCGCGATCGCCGACGAGGCCGGGCTCCGCGACCTCGACCGGCTCAAGGCCGCGACCGCGTCCCTGGCCGATCCGCGTAAGACGATGCCCGAGGCCGCCGAAACCCTGATCGCCTCGGCCCGCCCGATCTTCTACTTCAATGCCGCCCTGCACTCGACCGAGCTGGGCTCGGCCGAGATGGTCATGGAGCTGGCCTACCGGCTGGCCGTGTCCGATCAGCCGATGATCAAGCGCATCCGCGAGCAGGTCCTCGTCCTCATCAATCCCGTCTCCGAGCCCGACGGCCGCGACAAGCAGGTCGACTGGTTTTATCGCCACCTCAAAGGCAAGACCGACTACGACAGCCTGCCGCCGGACTCGCCGCCCTATTGGGGCCACTACGTTTTCCACGACAACAACCGCGACGCGCACCAGATGGCCCTCCAGGTGTCGAAGGCCGTGGCCAAGATGTTCTTCGACTACCACCCGACGGTCGTCCACGACCTGCACGAGTCCATCCCGCTCCTCCAGACCTGGAACGGGACGGGGCCCTTCAACAAGAACCTCGACCCCATCCTGCTCAGCGAGTGGTTCTCGATGTCCCTCGCCGAGGTCGGGGCCCTGACCGCGGCCGGCATGCCCGGCGTCTGGACCTGGGGCTTCAGCGACGGCTGGCAGCACGTCTTCCTCGACTCGATCGGGGTCAACCACAACAGCATCGGCCGCGGCTACGAGACCTACGGCAACGGCACGGCCGAGACGGTCGAGCGGGTCCTCCGGGCCGATGAGGAGCGCTATGTCGGGCGCCCCGTGACCAGCCAGGAGTGGTACCGGCCTATGCCGCCGCCCCGGAAGTTCCTCTGGTCGCTCCGCAACAACACGAATTATATGGAGAGCGGCTGTCTCGCCGCCCTCGACTACGCGGCCAAGAACGCCAGGGAGATGCTCCGCGACTTCTATCGCAAGGGCCGCAACTCCTGGCAGAAGGGCGTCCGGGGCAAGCCTTACGCCTTCGTCATCCCCGAAGACCAGGGCGACCGGAAGCGCGTCGCCGAGATGGTCGGTCTGCTTCTCGCTCAGGGCATCGAGGTCGGGCGGGCGACGGCGCCCTTCAAGGTCGCGGAAGGGGAGTTCGCGGCCGGGACGTACATCGTCCGGCTCGAACAGCCCTACCGGAACTATGCCGTCGACCTGCTCACGCCGCAGGTGTTCCCGCCCGACGCCGTGTACGAGCCCTACGACGACGTTTCCTGGTCGCTGCCCGTCCACTTCGGGCTCGAGGCCAAGCGCATCGACGACGCCAAGATCAAAGACGTCGAGCTCAGAGCATTCTCGCCGGGCTCCGCCTCAGCGGGAAAGGTCAACGGGTCCGGGCCGGTCTACCTGCTCCGCGATACCGGGCAGGAGGGGCTGCTCGCGCTCCGGGCCCGGCTGGCCGCCTTTCGCGTCGAGATCGCCGAGAGATCCTTCAAATCGGGCGATAAGGATTACCCGGCCGGGTCGTGGATCATCGGTGATCAAAAGGGACTCGCCGACGCGCTCGGACGCGCTGCGGCCGAGCTGGCCGTCGACTTCGAGAGCGCGCCGGCCGCGCCCGACGTCGCCCGCCACGAATCGAAGCTGCCGCGCATAGCCCTCTGGCACACTTGGGCCGACACCCAGGCCGTCGGCTGGATCCGTCTCGTCCTCGACCGCGAGAAGGTCCCCTACGCTTACGTCCGCGATGAGGACATCCGGGCCGGCCGGCTGCGGGAGAAGTACGACGTCATCGTCTTCGGCGACAACTGGCTGAACCTGCAGGGCCAGATCCACGGCATCGACAAGAAGTGGGGGCCGCTGGCCTACACGAAGACCAAGGAGACGCCCAACCTCGGCGTCCCCGACGCCTCCGCGGACATCACCGGGGGCATCGGCTGGCCGGGCGTCGCCAAGATCGAGGAGTTCCTCGGCGCCGGCGGCCTGCTCGTGACGCTCGGCAACGGATCGATCCTCCCCCTCGAGGGCGGGCTCGTCCGGGACGTCCGCCGCCGGGGCGGCGCCTTTTTCACCCCGGGCTCGGAGCTCAAGGTCAAGTTCGTCCAGTCCGACCATCCGCTCGCTTATGGCTCGCCGGAGGTGACCTCTGTCTTCCGGTCGGCGTTCCCCGTCTACGACATCGCCCGATCCGAGCGAAAGGGCGTCGTCATGCAGTGGGGGACCAAGCTCCGTAAGGAGGACCGGGAGGAGGACCCGGAGGCGGCCGCGGCGCTGACGAAGGAGGAGGTGGAGGCCAAGGAAAAGGCGAAGAAGGACGAGGTCAAGATGCTCGTCAGCGGCGCCCTCAAGGGCGAGGACGAACTCGAAGGCCGTCCGGCCATCCTGGACCTCCCGGCCGGCAAGGGCCGGGTCATCGCCTTCAACTTCAATCCGATCCACCGCGACCTCAACCGCTCCGACCACCGCTTCCTCTGGAACGCGCTGCTCAACTGGAGCGCCCTGCTGAAGTGAAGAGCAACATGATATCTCGACACATCATCGCCGTGCCGTTAGCCTTCCTGAGCATCTCTTTCATGACGGCAGCGCCAGCCCGGCCGCAGGCCCCCCAGGCTCCCAAGGCGGCGGCGCTCGCTTCGGAGAGCGACGCGGCGGCCATCGCCGAAACCCGGACCTACCTCCGACGCCTCGAGAAGCTCGGCTTCGCGGGCGTCGTTCTGGTGGCTAAGGGCGAGACGCCCCTCTTCGCCGAGGGCTTCGGCCTGGCCGACCGGGAGCGCGGCCTGAGCTGGTCGCCGGCCACGGCGTCCAATCTCGGATCGATCACCAAACAATTCACGGGCGCCGCCATCCTGGCGCTCGAGGAAGAGAAGAAGCTCAGCGTCTCGGACCCCATCACCCGCTACTTCGACGGCGTGCCTGCCGATAAGGCCGGCATCACGCTGCACGAGCTGTTGACGCATTCCTCGGGCCTCTCCGATCCCGGAGATATCGGCGACTATGACGCGGTCCCGCTCCCGGAATACGTGCGCCGGGTCTTGGCCGAGCCGCTCCGCTTCCAGCCGGGGCGAGGCTATGAATATGCCAACGCCAACTTCAGCCTCCTCGGCGCGATCGTCGAGAAGCTCTCCGGCGTGAGCTATGAGCGCTTCCTCCGGGAACGCTTCTTCCTGCCCACCGGCATGCATGAGACCGGCTATCAGCTGCCGCTGTGGGGAGACGACCGGACGGCCCAAGGCTACATCGACGGAAAGCGCTGGGGAACGGTCATCGAGCGTTCCATGGCCGCGGACGGTCCGCACTGGGCGCTGCGGGCCAACGGCGGGATCCAATCGACCGCCTACGATATGCTGCGCTGGGCCCGGGCCCTGCTCGCGGGACGGGTCCTCTCGCCCGCATCGATGAAGAAGCTCTGGGCGCCCCACGTCAGCGAGGGCGGCGACACGTTCTACGCCTACGGCTGGTCCATCGCCAAGGCCCCGGACGGGACGAAGGTCGTTACCCACAACGGCGGCAACGGCATCTTCTTCGCGGACCTGGCCATCATGCCGGATACGGGCCATGTCGTGTTCCTCATGACCAACGTCATCGCCGAGAACCGGTCGGCGAACTCGCTCCTCGAGCAGGTCGGCATGCGGTTCCTCGCCGGAAAACCCTACCCCTCGATCCCGGAGATCGTCGACATGGCGGAGGCGGCCCTGGCGGCGTTCGCCGGAACGTACCGTTTGCCCGGCGACGGGGGAGGGTACGTCCTGAAGATGGACGGCCAGGCCCTCTTCATCGAAGCCCAGGGCCAGAAGGCGTTTGACCTGCTCAATTCCGTCCGCGCGGCCGAGCCGGGCCGGCTCGAGAAGCTCCGCCGGCTCACGGGTCAGATCCTCGCCGGGAACATGAAGGGCGACTTCACCCCGCTTTTCAAGGCATACGGCGGGGAGGTACCCATCGAGCGCCTGAAGGCCGGCTGGGCGGAGTCGATCCAGATGATCGAGCAGAACAACGGCAAGATCCTAAGCCATGAGGTTCTCGGCGCGGCCAGGACGCAGGACCGGGACGAGTGCGTGCTCCGGTTCGCCTGCGAGAAGGGCCACGTCGATATGACCTATGTTTGGGACATCGAGAAAGAGGGCCGGCTCCTGGGCCGGTCCGTTCGCGGCCTGAACGTGCGGCTTCGTCTCCACCCGTCGGGCGAACGGGAATTCTTCACCTGGGACGGCGGGATCCGGCCGCCCAAAACGGTCCGCTTCGAGGACGATCCGAGCGGCCGGCTGTCCTTGCGCCTCGGCGACACGATAGCCGTCGCCCGATAGTCCTTATTTTCCGGAGCCGCCGATCTTGACGTGGGCGACGATGCCGGCCTCCTTGACCGCGTTCATCTGCTCGACGGCCCGGGCGCTGACGTTGACCTGGATCGACTCGGTGTCGTTGACGTAGGCCTCGGCCGGGTCAAACCGATTGACCCCATCTTGAGGTTTTACTTATAATGCCCGCATCTTTCCCAGGAGGTCAGACATAGCCATGAAAAAGCATGCCGCGATCGCTTTCGCCCTCGGCTTTCTTGTCATCTCCCTGTTCCTCCTCGGCTGTAAGGCGCCCGACGGTTCCAAGGCGCAGGAGAAGGCCGCTGCCGAAGCGGCCGCCGCCGCCGCCCAGGCCCATCCCGACAATCCCTTCTTCCACCCCTATGGAACGCCGTTCAACGTCCCGCCGTTCGACCGCATCAAGAACGAGCACTTCCTGCCGGCCATAGAGGAAGGCATCCGCCGCGAGCAGGCCGAGGTCGACGCCATCGTCTCGAATCGCAAGAAGCCGACCTTCGAGAACACCGTCGCCGCCCTCGACCACACCGGGATCTTCCTCTCCGACGTCACCGCCGTCTTCGGCGCCCTCCAGGGAGCGCACACGAATAAAGAGCTCCAAGCCCTGGCCCGCCAGACCGCGCCCATGCTGGCCGGCCACCGCGACAACATCGGCTTGAACGACAAGCTCTTCGCCCGGGTCAAGGCCATCTACGACAAGCGCGACAAGCTCGAGCTCGGCCGCGAGGAGCTCTTCCTCCTCGAGAACACCTACAAGGACTTCGTCCGCGGCGGCGCCCTCCTCGACGAGGCCGGCAAGGCCCGCCTCCGCGAGCTCAACCAGGCCCTCTCGCTCGAATCGGTCAAGTTCGGCGAGAACGTCCTCGGCGAGACAAACGCCTTCCAGCTCGTCATCGACAAGAAGGCCGACCTGGCCGGGCTGCCGCCCTCGGTCGTGGCCATGGCCGCCGACGCGGCCAAGCAGGCCGGGCTGGCGGAGGGCCGGTGGCTCTTCACCATCCAGGTCCCGAGCATGACGCCCTTCCTGACCTATTCGGAGCGCCGGCCCCTGCGCGAGAAGCTCCACCGGGCCTACTTCATGAAAGGCGATAACGACAACGAGCGCGACAACAAGGAGATCGCCAAGAAGATCGCGGCCCTGCGGCTCGAGAAGGCCAAGCTCCTGGGCTACGCCGATCACGCCGCGTTCGTCCTCGAGAACAACATGGCCAAGACGCCCGCGAGGGTCAACGAATTCCTCGCCCAGCTGTGGCGGCCGACCGTCGTCAAAGCGCAAGAGGAGGCCGCCGCGCTCCAGGAGCTCGCTGACCGCGACCCGCGCGCAGGCAAGTTCAAGCTGGCGTCCTGGGATTGGTGGTATTACACCGAGAAGCTCCGCCAGGAGAAATACGCCCTCGACGACGCCGCCCTGCGCCCCTACTTCAAGCTCGACAACGTCCGCGACGGCATCTTCGCCCTGTGCGAGAAGCTCTACGGCCTGAAGTTCGTCGAGAAGCCTGACCTGCCGCGCTACCACCCCGATGTCCAGGTCTTCGAGGTCCTCGAGGCCGACGGGCGGCACCTCGGCGTCCTCTACATGGATTTCCATCCCCGGCCGAGCAAGCGCAGCGGCGCGTGGTCGGGCGGATTCCGGCGCGCCTATTACGAGCAAGGCGTGCGCGTCCCCCCCGTGTCCACGATCACCTGCAACTTCACCCGGCCGACGGCCGACGCGCCGGCGCTCCTGTCGACGAACGAGGTCGAGACGTTCTTCCACGAGTTCGGGCATTCGCTGGCGACGCTCTTTTCGCAGGGCCGCTACCGGAGCCGGTCTGTGGCCCGCGATTCCGTCGAGCTGCCGTCGCAGATCATGGAGCATTGGGCCTTCGAGCCGGAGCTCCTGGCCGTCTACGCCAGGCACTACCGGACAGGCGAGGCGATCCCCACAGAACTCGTCGAGAAGCTCGAGACGAGCAGTCTCTTCAACCAGGGCTTCATCACCGCCGAATACCTGGCCGCCTGCATCCTCGACATGGCCTGGCATACGGCCCCCGATCCGGCCGCGGTCGACGCCCGCCAGTTCGAGAGCGAGGCGATGGGCAAAATCGGTCTCATCCCGGAGATCGTGCCGCGCTACCGTTCGACCTACTTCAGCCATATCTTCAGCGGCGGCTATTCGGCCGGGTATTACGCCTACATCTGGTCCGAGGTCCTCGACTGCGACGCCTACGAGGCGTTCAAGGAGAAAGGGATCTTCGACCGGGCCACGGCCGAATCGTTCCGCAAGAACGTCCTCGAGCCCTTCGGGACCGAGGAGCCCATGGCTCAGTACGTTCGCTTCCGAGGCTCCGAGCCCAAGATCGACGGTCTGCTCAAGAACCGGGGCCTGACGATCACCAAGTAACAGGAAGAATCTGCATCGTGTTCTTTATGAAAGCGATGTCCCGAGGCCGAGCCGGGCGGATCAAGGCGGTCCTTGTTATGGTATTCGTCGCTACGATCGCGGCGTGCTCGCCGTCCAGCTCAAAGGAAGCCGGTTCGAAGACGCCGGCCATCCTCTCCGCCGATCCGATCATCAAGATCCGTGCGGACGAGAGCGCTCCGGGACTATCCTTCCTGAGCTGGGATACCGAAGGCGGGGAGAAGGCCGCGACGAACCTGCTGCGGGCGGGGAGCGCCGTTCGGGTGCAGTTCTTTACAGAGAGCGGTGCCGGCTGGCAGGACGCCAAGGTCGTCTCCCGCCGCACCGGCAGCGGGGGCGATGTGACCTTCCTCGACCTTGATGCCGGGGGCATCCGCCTCGAATGGCGCGTCGAGCCCCCCGGCTCGCTCCGCCTCACGCTCTTCGCCGGCGACGCCGCGCCCACCGCTCCCGGCTCGTTCCGCCTTCTTTTCCCCTTCGACCCCAAGGTGACCTCGACAACCGTCCTCCCGACCGAATGGCTCGACGACGGCACCTTCCGCCTGCCCGCCGTCCTCAACGCGCCTGACTGGGGCCCGATGCTCCTCGCGGAAGAGAACGGCCGCGCCCTCATCGGACGCCTCGAGGGCAGCCGTTCCGCGAAGATCGTCGACCTCACGCTCGACTTTCCGGCGATCTCGCCTGACGAGCCCGTCTCGCTCCTGCTCAAGCCGCTCCTCCTGCCGCCGCCGTCCGGACTCCCCGACGCCTCGCTGCCGCTCTGGCGCGCCGCCCGCCGCGGCTGGCTCAACGCCCTCCAGCCCTGCGCCCGTTGGGGCGAGCAGGACAAGCCCTTCAGCGCTCCGCCCGGCATCCTCGGCAACAACGTCATCAGCGACCCGGCCAGCGTCTCGATCTGGTTCTACGCCGACCAGGCCTTCTTCATGCCCGAGATCGCCCCGGGCATCTCGGTCATGCCTCTCGTCCGTCGAACGATCGACTACTGGCTCGACAAGCGCATGCGCCGCGACGCCGCCGGCCGCCTGACCGGAGAGATCACGGGCTACTGGGACTACGGCGATTTCCTCGACGCCAACGCTTCGCCGCTCATCGCGGCCTGGGATTACGTCGAATCGACGAACGACCTCGCCTGGCTCGCCCGACGCGTCGACCGCCTCGAGCTCGTGGCCGAATTCCTGGCGGGCCGCGACGTCGACGGGGACGGCCTGGTCGAGGCGACGCAGAGCGGCGATCCCAACGCCCTCCAGCAGCCCAACCGCTCCTGCGCCTGGTGGGACGCGCTCAACTGCGGCCACAAGGACGGCTACGCCAACGCCCTCATCTATCGGGCCTGGCGATCCTTCGCCGACCTCGAGCGAAAGCTCGGACGCGGAGAGAAAGCCGTTCGTTATGCGCGGCTCGCCGACCGGCTCAAGGCCGCCTACGCCAAGGCACTCTACAATCCCCGATCCGGACTCCTGGCTTGGTGGCAGGGCCGCAACGGCGCTCTCCACGACTACTTCTCGCCGACTCTCAACGGCATGGCCGTCGAGTACGGCCTCGTGGACAAAGCCCAGGGCCGGGCTATCCTCGACCGCCTCCGGATCAGGCTCGCCGAATCCGGCTTCACCCGCTTCGATCTCGGCGTCCCGCCCATGCTCGTCCCGGTCCTGCGCAGCGACTACCTCCAGCCCAACTGCCTCGGCCTGCCGGAGCGCGAGGACGGGGCGGACAGCTTCGGCTACTACATGAACGCCGGCATCACGGCCGGCCATGTCCTCCATTATCTCGCCGCCCACTACGTCCTCGGCGACCGCGACCTCATCGACCGCGCCGACGCCGTCCTTCGCGCGATGCTCGAGCGCCAGAGCCTCGGCGGATTTCAGAACGGCGTTCGCGACGCGACCTTCGAGGGGATCGA
>MEYC01000100.1:9260-11052 GCA_001775715.1 Candidatus Aminicenantes bacterium RBG_16_66_30
GGATCGACTGGACGACCTGGGACGGCAAGCCCAGCGGCTACGAGGGCTACCTCGCCGACAGTTTCCGCTTCCTCCAAGCGGTCCTTTTGCGCGAGCCCGAGCTCAGGGCCAGGCTATACCGGCCGTTAAAATAAGAGAGGGCCAACAGCGCCACGAATCCCCTGGCCGCGGCTAGGAGGATATGGGGCAGGTGAGGGAGCTCGCTCGCGTCGTCTTCGTCAATCCCTTGGCGGCCTTCCTCAGGGCGGCGGCCTTGTCCGTCTTCTCCCACGTGAAGTCCGGATCGTTCCGGCCGAAGTGGCCGTAGGCCGCGGTCTTCTTGTAGATCGGTCTCTTGAGCTTCAGGTGGTCGATGATGTCGCTCGGCCTGAGCGGGAAGTGCTTCAGGACGAGGCGGGCGATCTCCGCGTCCGCGACCGTGCCCGTCCCGAACGAGTCGACGAATACGGCCATCGGGTCCGCCACGCCGATCGCGTACGACAGCTGGATCTCGCACCGGTCGGCCAGCCCGGCCGCGACGATGTTCTTGGCGATATACCGGCAGGCGTAGGCCGCGCTGCGGTCGACCTTGCTCGGATCCTTGCCCGAGAAGCAGCCGCCGCCGTGCCGGCCCATGCCGCCATACGTGTCGACGATGATCTTCCGCCCGGTGACGCCCGTATCGCCCTCGGGGCCGCCGATGACGAACCGTCCCGTCGCGTTGATGAAGATCTTGGTCTTCTTGTCCAGGTACTTGCCGCACACGGGTTTGACGACGTGCTCCATGATGAGCTTCCTCAGCTCCACTTCCGAGACGTCGGAGATGTGCTGCTGGGCGATGACCACGGCCTCGAGACGCACCGGCTTCCCGTCGTGATACTCCACCGTGACCTGGC
Source organism: Candidatus Aminicenantes bacterium RBG_16_66_30 (assembly GCA_001775715.1). Taxonomy (GTDB): domain Bacteria; phylum Acidobacteriota; class Aminicenantia; order Aminicenantales; family Saccharicenantaceae; genus RBG-16-66-30. The sequence goes on from MEYC01000100.1 coordinate 10,136, forward strand.
TCTTGCCGTCCGGGCCCATGGCGTGATTGGCCATGCGCTTCCTGACCTCGGCCAGCTTGGCCGCCAGCCTGTGCGCGAGCATGATGGGCAGAGGCATGAGCTCGGGCGTCTCGTTGCACGCGAATCCGAACATCATGCCTTGGTCGCCGGCTCCCTGCTCGCGCTTCTTGGATCTCTTGACGCCCCGCGCGATGTCGCCGCTCTGGCCGTGGACGGCGATCCAGACTCCCGCGTCCTCGCAATCGATGCCGTAGCGCGGGTCGGTGTAGCCGATATCCTTAAGGGTCTTGCGAACGATCTTTTGGATGTCGGAGTAGCCTTCGGTCGTGATCTCACCGGCGACGTGCACGGATCCCGTCGTCGTCAGGGCTTCGATGGCCGTATGAGATTCCGGATCCTGCGCCAGAAGGTCGTCGAGGATGGCGTCGCTGATCTGGTCACAGATCTTGTCCGGGTGACCTTCGGTGACACTCTCGCTCGTGAAGAAATATCTGTCCGGCATCAAAAGCCTCCTGCTCGGGAACTCGATTCGATACCCTATCGAAAGGACGGATATTTATACTATATTGGGACAAGAAATCCAAATGGCGGGGCGCCGAGTTGGCGAAGCTGACGGAGTAAAGAGAGGGTCTAGAACTCTCTGTCGTCCCTTTTGCAGTAGTGGCTGTAGGGAGTGATCTCGCAGCCGCCGAGATACACCTCGCCCCGTTCGGCCTTCAGGAACCCGGCGTGCGTCGGGAAGCCGTAGAGGATCGGGATGACCTCGTCTTTTTCACGGCAGTAAGGGCAGGCGGGGACGTTGTTCTTCCCGTTTCCCCTCGACGGCCTGGGCCCGCGAGCAACCCCATGTCCGTGCTTTTGCTCACAATGCGCGTTTTGCATTCCGCACCTTCCTTCACATGCTCCCGCTATCTTCC
>MEYC01000100.1:11065-12158 GCA_001775715.1 Candidatus Aminicenantes bacterium RBG_16_66_30
AGGCGGGCGGACTAGCCTCAATCACCGCGTGGGGTGATTGAAGGGGGGGAATTTTGGGAGGATACGGGGGAGGTCACGCCTCCGCACGGGCGCATGAAGAGGGGGCAAAAGGTAGATCTGACCCCCTCACCAGCGGGCAACTTGAAAACGTCACCTCGGGGTGATAGATATGATCAGAGGGTGCCCATGAAAAGCGACCTGAAGGACGAATTCCCGAAGCTTTGGGAAAAGCGGTTCAACGGCGCGGAGCTGCCCATCACGTTCTTTTACACCGACGACGACCGCGTTCCCACTCCCGCGCGCAAGGAGGACCGCTGCCTCATCGCCAACCTGGCTCGGGTCCGCGAGGGAACCCCGATGCGCTTCGGCGACAAGGACATCGGCTGCCCGGGCGGGCGGCGCTATACCGGCTTCGCCGAGGGCCTGCGGCCCGACTTCGAGTTCTTCCTCTCTTGCGGCATCCCGGGCCGGATGGAAGGCGAGCGCTACAAGAAATCGCCGGAGCTCGTCCGCGAGTTCTTGGCCAAGGGCCCGAGATTCAAGGCCCCAAAGAAATACCTCGTCTTCAAGCGCTGGGACCTCCTCGAGCCCGACGAGGAACCCGAGGCGGTCGTGTTCTTCGCGAGCCCCGACGTCCTGTCCGGCCTCTTCACCCTGGCCAGCTTCGATACGGCCGAGCCGACCGGCGTCATCGCCCCGTTCTCGGCCGGCTGCGGCTCGATCGTGCTTCATCCTTATCTCGAGAAGGACAAGCCCGACCCCAAGGCCGTCATCGGGATGTTCGACCCCTCGGCCCGGCCTTACGTTCCTTCGGCGACCCTCTCGTTCGCCGTCCCGATGGCCAAGTTCGTCCGTATGGTCGGGAACATGGAGGAGAGCTTCCTCATCACTCCGACCTGGGAGGCGATCCAGAAGCGGATCGCGTCGAAGGCTTGACTTCGCCCCGTCCCGGACCTGGATATTAGGGTGACGCATCAGCGCCACGGGAGCCAGCCATGATCGGAGCCATCGCCGGGGACATCATCGGCTCGGTCCACGAATTCGGCCGCACCAGGACCAAGGACTTCCCCTTGTTCACGCCGGATTGCGCGTT
>MEYC01000100.1:12171-12634 GCA_001775715.1 Candidatus Aminicenantes bacterium RBG_16_66_30
CGGACGACTCCGTCCTGACGGTGGCCGTCGCCCGGGCCATCCTGACCGACGGGAACTACAAGAGGGCCGTTCTGGAGCTCGGCCGGCGTTATCCGAACGCGGGATACGGAGGCTCGTTCAGGAACTGGCTCCGATCATCCGACCCGAAGCCCTACAACAGTTGGGGCAACGGCTCGGCCATGCGCGTAAGCCCCGTCGGGTTCGCCTTCGATTCGGTCGACGACGTCCTTCGCGAGGCCGCCCGCACGGCCGAGTTCACCCATAACCACCCCGAGGGCGTCAAGGGGGCCCAGGCGACGGCTCTGGCCGTCTTCCTGGCCCGAACGGAGAAAGACAAGGGCCTCATCCGGTCCGAGATCGCCTCCCGGTTCAGCTACGATCTCGGCCGCACGGTCGACGGCATCCGCCTCGACTACAGCTTCGACGAGTCCTGCCAGCGCACGGTCCCCGAGGCCATCATCGC
>MEYC01000100.1:12645-13568 GCA_001775715.1 Candidatus Aminicenantes bacterium RBG_16_66_30
CCACGTCCTATGAAGCCGCGATCCGCAACGCCGTCTCCCTCGGCGGCGACAGCGACACGTTGGCATGCATCACGGGCGGCATCGCCGAGGCTTTTTACGGTCCCGTCGGGCCCGAGATCCGGCAGAAGGTCAAGGAGATCCTGCCGGCCCACCTCTGGAAGGTCGCCGCGGACTTCTGCGAACGCTACAATCTCGCTTTTCTCGACGAAGAGAGGCGCTCGCAGGGTTCGTCATGAGGAGAGTCCTCCTCGTCGACGGCTACAACGCCATCAATCGAGTCCCCGAGCTGAGGCCCAGCCTCGAGGGGGGTCTGGAGAATGCCAGGCTCAGGCTCGCCCTTCATGTCTCGACCTGGAACCGGACCCACCCGTTATACGATTGCTTCATCGTCTTCGATGGCGACGCCAGGTACTCAGGCGGCCCCGACCAGCGCCTGGCCGGGGTCCGATGCCGCTTCTCCCGGACCTCTCACGGCGGCGACGACGAGATCATTCGGCTCGTCAGGGATTACAGGGGGAAGGGCGCCGATGTCACCGTGGTCTCGGACGACAACAAGGTTTCGAACAATTGCCGCGCCCACGGGGCGACGGTCCGGCCATCGAGCTTCATCATGAGCGCCAAGGCTGCGGATCGGCCGCCAGGGCGGGCTGCGAATCCCCGGGACGGCGGCAAAGGCATCGATAGGAAGGCGGCGGCCGCGATCGACGAGGAAATGCGGAAGAAATTCGGCGTGCGGTGAGTCCTAACCATCGAGACCCGGTCAGGACGAGAGAGATGGTTAGAATCGCCACCAGATTATTGGACCGAAGACATCATAACGTCTATGTCGTCTACTTGCGAAACCCAAACGGGGACGGCAAGGCGGGATACTATATCGGCATGACCGGGCTCACTCCGGAGAAGCGCTTTGAGAACCACAAAGC
>MEYC01000100.1:13623-13813 GCA_001775715.1 Candidatus Aminicenantes bacterium RBG_16_66_30
CTCTACGACCACCTGAACCCGATGTCTTACGGGGCCGCCAAGGTCATGGAGGTCGAGCTCGCCGAGGAGCTCCGCAAGCGCGGCTTCGTCGTCTTCGGAGGGCATTGAGCCATTGGTTCTAGTTAGTTTCTAGAAATCTAGATTTTTCTTGACAGCATTGGCCAATCGTCATATCATCCTTGATGAGAAA
>MEYC01000101.1:0-12575 GCA_001775715.1 Candidatus Aminicenantes bacterium RBG_16_66_30
CGCGGCTAGAAGCCGATGCCGACAAGGGCCATGAGCGACGAGTTCTTCATCGACTCGCCGGCGGCCGGATCGATCAGGAGGTTCCTCAGACCATAGTTGTAGCGGCCCTCGACCGTGAGGGCGATGCCGGGGAGCTTGAACGTCAGGCCGGCGCCGCCGACGACGCCGTAGTCGAGCTTCTGATAATCGTCGATCAGGTCCCCGTGGGGCAGCTCCACTCCGGCCGCGACGATGACCCCCGTCGCCTTGAACAAATAGGCGCCGTAGCCGCCGGCGCAGAGGAACGGACGGATCGGTCCCGCCGGGACGACATTGAACTTGAGGAGAACCGGGACCTGGATGTATTCAAGCCGGAACTCGAGGGAGTTGTCGGGATCGGCCTCGAATCGGCCGCCCGAACGGACATACAGGATCTCGGGTTGGATGGACACGAAGCCCAGGCCGAGGTTGAACGAAAGGCCTCCGGCGAAGAAGGGCAAGTTGACCCCCGCATAGGGCGGCGCCATGGGCGGCTCCAGGCGGAATTTGGACAGGGTGTAGCCTCCCTTGATGCCGACGCCCGCGGAGAGGTCCTGCGGGATGAGCGCGGCCAGGATGATCACCGCAATGAGGATAACGATGGGCTTTTTCATGCGAGCCTCCTTGGTGGCTTTTGACCCGTATATTCTATGATACCATGAGGGTAGCGCCATCCTCCCTTTGGGTGTTTTGCGGGGTGAAATCGACCCCCAGGGGCTAGCTTCGAAGGGGGAGGAAACGGTTGACCGGTCGAGAATCCCCATGTTATAAGCCAGGGAGGGTTTCCATGCGCAGACGGGAGTTCGTCAAGACCGCCGGCCTCGCCTCCCTGGCCCTGCCTTTCGCGAGCCTTGCGGACCGGCGGCCGAATATCCTCTTCATCATGGCCGACGACCACGCCTCCCAGGCGGTCGGCTGCTACGGCGGCCGCGTCAACCGGACCCCGGCGATCGACCGGATCGCCCGCGAGGGCATCCGCTTCGACAGCTGTTTCTGCACGAACGGCATTTGCGCGCCGAGCCGGGCGGTCATCCTGACGGGGAAGCACAGCCATCTCAACGGCGTCCGCGACAATGCCGTGGCCTTCGACGGAAGCCAGACGACCTTTCCCAAGCTCCTCCGCTCGGCCGGCTATGAGACCGCCCTTCTCGGCAAGTGGCATCTCAAGAGCGACGCGACGGGCTTCGATCATTGGACGATCCTGCCCGGCCAGGGAGAATACTACAATCCCGACCTCATCGAGATGGGCCGGACGTCGCGCCGGCCCGGGTACGTCACGGACATCCTGACCGACCTCGCGGCGGACTTCTTGCGGTCCGGCCGCGACGCTTCCAAGCCGTTCCTCCTCATGCTCCACCACAAGGCGCCCCACCGGAACTGGCAGCCGGCCGAGCGCCACCTCGCCCTCTTCGACAACGCGATCTTTCCCGAGCCCTCGACCCTCCGGGACGATTACGCGACGCGCTCCCAGGCCGCCGCCGAGCAGGAAATGACCATCCGGGACGACATGACCCTCGAGTCCGACCTCAAGCTCGGCCCGCCGCCCGAGCGCCTGGACGCCGCGCAGAGGGCGGCCTGGGAACGGGCTTACGGTCCCAAACGCGAGGCCTTCCGGAAGGCCGGCCTCTCGGGTGACGATCTCCTCCGCTGGAAATACCGCCGCTATCTCCAGGATTATCTCGGATGCGTCGCCGCCGTCGACGAAAGCGTCGGCCGCCTCCTCGACGTCCTCGATGAGACCGGCCTGGCCGAAGACACTCTGGTCGTATATACCTCGGACCAGGGCTTCTTCCTCGGCGAGCACGGCTGGTTCGACAAGCGCTTCATGTACGAGGAATCCCTGCGGATGCCTCTCGTCATGCGCTTCCCGGGACGCGTCCGGCCTGGTTCCGTCAACACCGACATCGTCTCCAACCTCGATTTCGCCCCGACATTCCTGGACGCCGCGGGCCGCGGCAAGCCCGCCCCGATGCAGGGACGCTCGTTCCTGCCGCTCCTCCTCGGCCGGACCGTCGCCGGATGGCCTGAGTCGTTCTATTATCACTATTATGAATACCCGGCCGTCCACATGGCCAAGCGCCACTTCGGCGTTAGGACCAAGCGCTACAAGCTCATCCGCTTCTACCATGACATCGACGCCTGGGAGCTCTACGATCTCGAGGCGGACCCGCTCGAGACGAGGAACGTTTACGGCGACCCCGCTTACGTCGATGTCCAGTGTGACCTCGAAGCCGAGCTCCGCCGGCTCCAGGCTTTCTACCGCGACTCCGAAGAGCTGGCCCGACGGTTCGTCCGGGCCGATACCGGGAAATAGGATGTCCCTTCACGTCCTCCAGGAATTCGTCATCGTCCTGGCCGCCTCGGTCCTCATCATCTATCTCTCGCACAAGCTGAGGCTCCCGTCGGTCGTCGGATTCCTCCTGACCGGCGTCCTCATCGGCCCCGGCGGCCTCTCGCTCGTCAAGAACACCGGAACGGTCAACGTCCTGGCCGAGATCGGCGTCGTCATGCTCCTCTTCACCATCGGCCTCGAGTTCGAGCCGGTCCGGCTCAAGCGGATCCGGCGCGACTTCTGGGCCGGCGGCGGACTCCAGGTCCTGTTGACGACGTCGGTCACGGTGCTCGTCCTTGTCCTGCTCAAGTTCCCTCCGAGGGAAGCGCTGTTCTACGGATTCCTCGTGTCCCTCAGCAGCACGGCCGTCGTCCTGAAGATCCTGGCCGACCGCGGCGAGACCGACGCTCCGCAGGGCCGCATCTCCCTCGGGGTCCTCATCTTCCAGGACATCGCCATCGTGCCCATGATCGCCGTGGTGCCCGTCCTGGCCAACGCCGGCGGTTTCTCGCTCGGCGCCGTCGGGCTGAGGTTCGGCCTGAGCGCGCTGGCCATAGGCACGGCCTTCTTCTTGGCCCGCTTCCTCATGCCCCGCGTCCTCCACCTCGTCGTCCGGACCCGCGTCCGGGAGGTCTTCCTCATCGCCACGCTTTTCATCGTGCTCGGCATGGCCCTGCTGACCTCCTCGCTCGGCCTTTCGCTCGCCCTGGGCGCCTTCCTGGCCGGCGTCATCCTGGCCGAGTCGGACTACAGCCACCAGGTCGTCTCCGACATCGTGCCGTTCAAGAACGTCTTCAACAGCCTGTTCTTCATCTCCGTCGGCATGCTCCTCGACGTCTCGGCCGTGTGGGAGTTCCGGTCGCTCGTCCTTATCCTCGTCGCGGCCATTCTCGTCGTCAAGTTCAGCGTCGTCGTCCTGACCGTCGGCCTTCTCGGCTACGGCTCGAGGATCGCCGTGATGACCGGGCTCGCCCTGGCCCAGATCGGCGAGTTCTCGTTCGTCCTGGCCGGGGTCGGCCGGGACAACGGACTGCTCGCGGGGGACATCTTCCAGGCCTTTGTCGCGTCGTCCATTCTGACCATCGTGGCGACGCCGTTCCTCATCCAGGCCGGCCCGGCCCTGGCCGCGAGAGGGGAGAGGGCTCTGCCCTGGAAGAAGCGGGCCGTTCAGGACGCCTCCGGGCCGGTCTGCGACCTCGAGGGCCACGTCATCATCGCGGGCTTCGGCCTCAACGGCCGGAACCTGGCCCACGTCCTCAAGGAAGCCGGGATCGGCTACTTCATCATCGAGCTCAATCCCGTCACGGTCCGCGAAGCGGCGGCCGAGGGCGAACTGATCATCTTCGGCGACGTCTCGAGCCGGACCATCCTCGTGGAGGCCGGGGCGCGGCGGGCCAAAGGGATCGTCTTCGCCATCTCCGACCCTATCGTCACCCGCCGCGGGGTCAAGGCCATCCGGGAGCTCAATCCCGACCTGTTCATCATCGTCCGGACGCGCTACGCCTCGGAGATCGAGGAGCTCCTGAAGCTCGGGGCCGACGACGTCATCCCCGAGGAATTCGAGACCTCCATCGAGATCTTCACCCGCGTCCTCGAAAAATACCACGTGCCCCGCAACATCGTCGACGCCCAGGTCAAGGTCCTCCGCGGCGAGTGCTACGGCATGCTGAGGGGTTCCTGCAGCGCCGTCCGGCCGGTGGCCGAGAGGATCGCCGACCTGCTCGCGGCGGGCACGGCCGAGACGTTCTTCTTGGGCCAGGGGGCGTGGCCGGCCGGGAAGACCTTGGGCGCCCTCGACCTGCGCGGCCGGACCGGGGCGACCGTGATCGCCGTGGTCAGGGGAGAGGAGTCCTTCTCCAGCCCCGGCGCCGATTTCGAGGTCCAGGAGCAGGACACGCTCGTCCTCGTCGCCAGCCATCGCGACATCGACCGGGCTTTTCGCTATCTCACGGTCGGAGAAACGGGCTAGGCGGCGGACGTGCTCGAGAACGGTCCTTGGCCGTCCCTGTTGCTCGTCGGGCCCACCGGCTCGGGCAAGACGCCGCTCGGCGGGGAGATCGAACAGCGCGGGCTCGGCGGCCGCAGGTGCGTCCATTTCGATTTCGGGGCGAACCTGCGGAGGATCGCCGCCTCCCCGGAAGGAACGGCTGGGCTCGCGGCGGAGGATCTTGCCGCGATCCGGGCCTCGCTCGCGACGGGCGTGCTGTTCGATGAGCGGGACACGGCCATGATCCTCAAGATCGTTCGGACCTTCGCCAGGGAGAAGGGGCTTGCGCCCGGCTCTCTTCTTATCCTCAACGGCCTGCCCCGGCACCCGGCCCAGGCCGAGGCGCTCGCGGGTGTCGTCGCCGTCGAGCGTGTGGTCTATCTCCAAGCCGAGGCCTCCGTCATCCGCGACCGGCTCCGGCTCAATCCGGGCGGGGACCGGACCGGACGGACCGACGACTCGCTCGATGCGGTCGAGAAACGGCTGGCCGAATTCCGGGAGAGGACGCTTTCGCTTGTCGACCACTATCGCCGGCTGGGCGTCCCGGTGACCGTCCTTCGGGTGACGGCGGCCATGACGGCCGGGACGATGTACGAAGCCCTCGCGGCCTTGATGAGGGAAGGGGAAGGAGGGGTTCCATGAGACCGAGTCCTCTGCGCGCGATGGCCGGCATAACCGTTGCGGTCCTGACCGTTCTGGCCTCCTCCGGACTCCGGGCCCAGACGCCCAAATTCGATACCATCCTTTACGGGGCTTCTTATTACTGGGAATACATGCCCACCGAGCGGCTGGAGAAGGATTTCGAGCTGATGGAGAAAGCCGGGATCAGCTTCATCCGGGTAGGGGAGTCGACCTGGGGGGTCCTCGAGCCGAGCGACGGCCGCTTCGACTTCGATTGGCTGGGGCGCGTCCTCGACCGGGCCCACCGGGCCGGCATCAAGGTCATCCTGGGCACGCCGACCTATTCCATTCCGGCCTGGTTGTTCAAGAAGCATCCCGAGATCCAGGTCAAGCAGACGGGCCTGCCCCGCTACACCTACGGGCTGAGGCAGATGTCCGACCTGACCCATCCCGTCTATCGGCGGTACGCCGAGCGCATCATCCGCAAGCTTGTCGCCCGCTTCCGGGACCACCCCGCGGTCGTCGGCTACCAGCTGGACAACGAAACCCATCATTCGGGCACGGCCGATAGCCATGTCCAGGCCGCGTTCCGGGAGCGCCTGAGGCGGAAGTTCGTGACGCCCGACGCGCTCAACAAAGCCTGGGGCCTCAATTATTGGGGTCAACGCGTCAACGCATTCGATGAGGTCCCGCCGCGCGACGGCGCGCTCAACCCGGGCTACAGGCTCGAATGGGAGCGCTTTCTGCAGGACGTCGTCACGGAATTCCTGAGCTGGCAGGCTGCGATCGTCCGGGGGCTGAAGCGGCCGGACCAGTTCATCACCCACGACTTCTGCGGCGGGCTGCCGCCGGACGTCCGTCAGGTCGAGATCGCCCGGGCGGTCGACGTCCCCGCCGTCAACGTCTATTTCGGCCTCCAGGACGATATGACCGGCCTCGAGATCGCCTTCAGCGGCGACATCAACCGGTCCCTCAAAGGCTCGAATTACCTGGTCACCGAGACGACCGCCCAGACGACAGGTTGGAGCTCGGAGGGGCAATACCCGCCCTACGACGGCCAGCTGCGGCTGGCCGCTTACGCCCACGTCCTCAGCGGCGCCAACCTCGTCGGCTACTGGCATTGGCATTCCCTGCACTTCGGCCAGGAGACCTACTGGAAGGGCGTCCTGGGCCACGACCTCGAGCCGGGCCGGGCCTACCGAGAGGTCACGAGGATCGCCGGGGAGCTCCGCAAGGTCGGCCCGGTCCTGGCCAATCTGAAAAAGAAGAACCGCGTCGCCATCCTCTACAGTCTGGATTCCCTGCACGCCTTGAGCGCCATGCCCTTCGACGCCAAGACCGGCTACATGACCCTTCTCGATCAGCTCTACCGGACGCTCTACGGGCTCAACATCGAGACGGATTTCGTATATCCCGAGGAGCCCCGGTTTTCCGACTATGCGCTGGTCATCGTGCCGGCCCTTTACATCGCCGCCGACGGCCTGCTCCGCAAGCTCTCGGACTACGTCAAGGGCGGCGGCCATGTCCTGATGACGTTCAAGAGCGGCTTCAGCGACGAGAACGCGACGGTCCGCTGGGCAACGGCCCCGGGTCCTTTGAGAGAGGCGTGCGGCTTCTCCTATCAGGAGTTCACGAACCTGAAACAGCCGCTCCGGCTCAAGGGCGATCCGTTCAGGGCGGGCGAGGCGAACCGGGTCTCGGTCTGGGCAGAATATCTCATGCCGGAAACCTGCCGGGGGCTCGCGTTCTACGACCATCCTGTCTTCGGCGCCTACCCGGCCATCACCCGGAACGAGTTCGGGAAAGGCGTCCTGACCTACGAAGGAACAGTCCTATCTGACGTCCTCCAGGAGAAGGTCGTCGCCGACTGCCTGAACGAAGCGGGGATCTTGTTGGCCGACGCGGCGCTTCCCCCGGGCGTCAAGGCGAAACACGCCGTCCTGGCCGACGGGGCCGAAGTCCACGCCTACTTCAACTTCTCGGATGGCAAGAGGGAATTCGCATATTCATTGGAGAACGGCCGCGACGTCCTGACGGGGAAGCCGGTGGCCCGCGCCGGCAAGATCACGCTCGGGCCCTGGGATCTCGCGATCGTGCGCGTCGACATACCGAAGTAGTTGACAGGCGCGGGCCGGACGCATACATTCGTAGTCCGGACAATGCCCGGACAGGAGGTCATCGTGAACGCATCCCGTCTCAGGAAGATCATCGGCCGGGGGCTCGTCCTCTCGGTCGTCATGCTGGGTCTTATCTCGCTCGTCACCGCCCAGAAGTCCGAGGAACCCCTCAGCGCGGTCGCCAGGGCCTGGGTCGAGGAGCCCGAAAGCTGCACGTCCATCCAGGTCGGCCGGCTGGCCACGGTGGACGGCTCGGTCATCACCTGCCACACCTGCGACGGCAACTACCGTCAGTGGCTGAACATCGTCCCGCGCCGGCCGTGGCCGGACAAGTCGATGAACAAGATCTACTCCGGCAAGATGCACACGGAGACGTCCAAGGACCTCGTCGGCATCATCCAGACGGGCGAGATACCTCAGGTCCCCGAGACCTATCGTTTCCTGAATACGGCCTATCCCGCGCTCAACGAGCATGGCCTGGCCATCGGAGAGACGACGATCGGCGGCCGCCGCGAGCTCGTCAATAACGAAGGCATGTTCATGATCGAGGAGCTCGAACGGATCGCCCTCGAGCGCACGAAGACGGCCCGGGAGGCCATCAAGCTCATCGGAGACCTCGTCAAGCAGTACGGCTACGGCGATTACGGCGAGTGCATCACCATCGCCGACGGCAAGGAGGTCTGGCATTTCGAGATCATGGGCGCTGGGCCTCTCGAGAAGGGAGCCGTCTGGGCGGCGGTGCGCATCCCCGACGACCATGTCGGCATCTCGGCCAACATCCCCCGCATCGCCGAGATCGACCTCAAGAATCCCGACGGCTACCTGGCCTCCGAGAACGTCTTCCAGGTGGCCCAGGACATGGGCTGGTGGGATCCCTCGAGCGGCAAGCCGTTCAAGTTCTGGGAGGCCTACAACGGCCGCAAGCCTTTCTCGACGCGCGAGTTCTTCGTCCTCAGCACCCTGGCCCCGTCGCTCAAGCTGACGATGGACCTGCCGGAGCTGCCGTTCTCGGTCAAGCCGGAGAAGAAGCTGTCTGTCCGCGACGTCCTAGCCATCTACCGCGATCCCTATGAAGGGACCGATCTCGACTCGACCAAGAACCTCCTCGTCCAGAGGCCCCAGCCGCGGCCGAAGCCCGGCGAGACACCCCCGGCCACTCCGCCGGCGCCTCAGATGGCGCTTAGCAACATCGCCAGCGCCTGGATGCCCCGGGATATCATCAGCCTGGTCAATACGCTCAAGCCGGGCACCGTCGTGCCCCAGCGGACGATCCCGATCTCGGGCTGTTCCTATGCCACCGTCCTCCAGGTCCGGGGCTGGCTGCCGCCCTCGGTGGGCGCGATCTGCTGGTTCGCCTTCGACAATCCGGCTATGAGCGCCCGCATCCCCATCTTCGCCGGGACGACGGAGCTGCCGCCGAGCTTCGAGACCTGCGCCCAGCACCGCTTCCGCCTGGATTCCGCGGCCTGGGCCTTCCGCCGGGCCAACCGGCTGGCGACCCTGAAGTGGGGAGCGACCCGGAAGATCATCACGGAGACGATCGCCGAGTTCGAGGACAAGGCCTTCGCCGACCTGCCGATGCTCGAGAAAAAGGTCCAGGAGATCCTGGCCAGCGCGACGCCGGACAAGGAGCCGTTCACCGTCGAGCGTTACCTGACCAAGTACACGAACGACATGGCCCGGGCGGCCATCCAGAAATACCTGGAGCTCGGCGACAGGTTCTGGATGCTCATCGCCATGTCGCTCTGATCGAGAGGGGACATATACCGCCTCGGTATGTGTCCCCGTCCTGAACAAAGAAAGGGGACACGTACGAAGCGTACATGTCCCCCTTTTCCTCTAGAGCGCGTACTTAAAGAGATTCATCCCGGCCGGCAGCTTGACCTTCTCCTTGTAGATGTCCCAGTAATAGGCCTTGGCTTCGGCCAGCCGGCCGTAGAGCGGATGGCCCTTGTCGGGGATATGGGTCGCCGCGACGGCGTTCCGCTCGTCGACGAGGACGAGCTTCTGGCAGCGGTTCATGATCCCGGCGGTGCCGATGCTCGCCGCGACGACAAGCTCGTTCGCCCGGACGAGCCGGAGAAGCTCGCCGTAGGAGACGTGGCGCTCCTCGACCTTGGTCCCCATCTCCCGCAGGATCGTGACCATGCCCTGGATCGTGACCGAGGGCAGGATGAGCTCGCTCTCCGGGATCTTGACGACCGTTCCGTCGCGCAGACCGAACAGGCAGCAGGAAGAATCCCACTCCGTGACACGGCGCTCGGCCAGGGGGAGGTGGGTCTGGTCGTCGAGGAACAGGGCCGCCGCGGCCTCGGCGTCGACCTCCTTGGCGGCCTCGAGCGCTTTCAGGCTGACGAGATAGTTGATCCCGAGCTTGAGCCAGCCCGTCTTGTTGGCCGCCACGGCCCGGATGAGGTGGGGGACGACGACGCCGGCGAACGGTTCGCCGAGGTAGTTGTCGTAGCGGCAGAACAGGGCCCGGACGGCCGGCTGGCCGGGGAAGGTCACGCCCATGGATTGCTCCTCGTCCACGGTGAAGGGCCGGAGGTAGCCCTGGGCGCCGAGGTCGGCCATCTCTCCGAGGAAGGCCCGGATGGCCGGCTCCTGGAAATACTCATGGATGATGATCGTCTCGAGCTCCTCCACGGACGGGATGAGCTCCGCCTGGGTCTTGCTCAGGTTGAAGGCGATGCCGCGGCGGAGCCGCTCGAGGTTCTTGTGCCAGTTGAGGAAGTTGACCTCGAGGCGGCCGTTCGCGCCCTTCTTGCAGAAGAAGCGGATGCCCTCGAAACAGAGGAACGTGGCGTAGAAGATCGAGCGCGACACCGCGAAGACCTGGGCGTCGGAGGCGAGGATGTCGTACTGCTTGTCCGGGAGCAGGTAGCGCATCTGCTGGGGCGCCCACTTGACCCCTTCGAACTTGGCCATGGCGTCACTCTCCTTTGGAGGCCTACTTGACGACGGGCTTCAGGTGCTCGATGAAGTACTCGACGCGGCTTTCGCCGTAGCGCGGGAAGCCGATGCCGTGCTGCTGTTCGGGGTAGATCATCAGGTCGAACTTCTTGTTCTCTTTGAGCAGGGCCTGGGCGAGCTGGATCGTATTGCCCGGGTGGACGTTGTCGTCGACCGCGCCGTGGTGAATGAAGAGCTTGCCCTTGAGGTTCTTGGCATAGGTCATGCAGGAGCCCTTGTCGTAGCCTTCGAGATTGTCCTGGGGCCGGCGCATGTAGCGCTCGGTGTAGATCGAGTCGTAGTTCCTCCAGTCCGTGACCGGCGCTCCGGCGACGCCGACATGGAAGATGTCGGGCTCCTTGAGCAGGGCGAGACAGGTGAAGTAGCCGCCGTAGGAATGCCCGGTGACGCCGACCCGCGTCGTGTCGACATAGGGCCTCTGCCCGAGGGCCTTGACGAAGGCGACGTGGTCCTCGAGCTCGACCTGGCCGAGCTTCATGTAGTGGAGGTTCTGGAAGGCCTTGCCGCGCCCGGAGACGCCGCGATAATCACAGACGGCGACGAGGAAGCCCAGCTGGGCCAGCGCCTGGCTGCCGTCGGCCATGTTGTAGCGGTTGGTGACGCCCTTCGAGCCGGGCCCGCCGTAGATGCTGAGGAGGAGCGGGTACTTCTCGTTCGGGTCGAAATGGGCCGGGAAGTAGATGAGCCCGTCGAGGTCGTACTTGCCGTCGGCGGACTTGAACAGGAAATGCTCCGGCTTGATCAGCTTGAGGTCCAGGAATTCCTTGGACGGCGTCTGCTCGCTGAGGACCTTGACGAGCTTACCGTCGGCCTGGAAAAGCGTCGTCTTGGAGGGCTGTTCGAAGCTCGAGAAGGAATCCGTGTAGAAATCGAAGGCCGGGGAGAGGCTGACGCCGTGGGAGCCGGGCTCTTTGGTCATCTTGGCGAATCCCGTGCCGTCGAGCTTGACCTTGTAGAAGTGGCTCTGCGTGCCGTTGGCCTCCTGACCCGCGAAGTAAATCCAGCCGCGGGGCTCGTCGACGCCCTGGATGCCGCGGACGGGAAGCTTGGCGTTGGTCAGCTGTTTGAGGAGCTTGCCGGCGAGATCATAAAGATAGATCTCGCGCCAGCCGCTCCTCTCCGAGGTCCAGAGGAAGCGCTGGTTGTCCTTGAGGAAGATGAGCTCGGTCGACTCGTCGATGTAGCAGGGGTCCGTGTCGGTGAGGAAGAGCCTCGTCTTGCCCGTGGCCGGGTCGGCGGCGAAGAGCTCGACCTTATTCTGGAAGCGGTTGAGCCGATGGTATGTGAACTCCCGGCCGTCAGGGGTCCACTGGCCCCGGTAGAGATAGACATCGAGGTCGTCGCCCGTCTCCAGGCGGACGAGCTTCTTCGAGGCGACGTCGACGATGAACAGCCGGACGATGGGATTGTTCCCGCCGGGCTTGGGATAGCCGAGAAGCTCGAAGCGCGGGATGGGCTGGACGTCGTGGACAATGGGGTATTTCGTGACCGGCTTCTCGTCGAACTGCATGAAGGCGATCTTTTTCGAATCGGGCGACCACCAGAAGGCCTGATACTGGCCGAGCTCTTCCGGGTAGACCCAATCGGGGAACGCGTTGCGCAGGTCCTCGGTGCCGTCGGTGGTCAGGGCGGTCTCGTTGCCGTCCATGTCCTTGACGTAGAGGTTGTAGCTCCGGGTGAAGGCCCGGACCTTGAGATCGGGCGAGAGGACGTCGCCGTATTGCCGGCCGCGGACGCCGACGATGGACCGCTCCGCCTCGTAGGAGACGAGCTTCGACGAAGCGAGGTCGTAGATGAAGACCTTGTTGAAGGCCTGGAACTGGATCTTCTTCCCGTCGTCGAGATATTGGAAACGATTGAAGAAGATCTTGACCTCCTGCCGTCCGGTCATGGCGTTGACCGCGGCCAGGAGCTTGGCGTCGTCGAAGAGGGGCGTTTTCTCGCCGGTGAGGACGTCGGTCCGCTTGAACGTTGCGTCCTCGAAGGCATAGGAGCCCTTGCCGTCGGGCGTCCAGGCTAAGCCGCCGCCCAGGGCGCCTCCCGGCCCGCCGGTCATCATCCTGCGGCCCTCGCGCTGGAGCTTTTCGTAGAGGGCTTTGCCGATGATCCGTTCCTGGGCGAACGCCTGCCCGGCCATGAGGACGGCGAGCAGGAGCCCGAGGCCCGCGGCGATCTTCCGGTGTTGTCTCATCGTTCGTCTCCTTTGAAGTCTTATCGTTCGATCCTGCGGACGGAAATGATCTTGACGGGGGGCGAGAGCTGCTGGCCCTTGGCCGGGAGGGCCTGGATGGCCTTGACGACGTCCATCCCTTCGACGACGCGCCCGAAGGCGGCGAAGCCCTGGCCGTCCGGATTGCGCCGGCCGCCGAAGTCGAGCTCGGGCTGGTCGTTGACGCAGATGAAGAAGCTCGAGGCGGCCGAACCCGGCTTCGATCGGGCCATGGAGATCGCGCCGTCGAGATGCTTGAGCCCGGTCGCGGCCGTCGTCTCGTGGGCGATCGGCGGGAACTCCTTGTCGCGCGGGAGC
>MEYC01000101.1:12581-23009 GCA_001775715.1 Candidatus Aminicenantes bacterium RBG_16_66_30
CCCTGGATGACCTCGATGCGCACGGCGTCGTTGGGCTGGTTGGCCAGGGTGACGGTCCGGTGGAAGATCGAACCGTCATAAAGCCCGGCGTCGACGTAGCGGAGGAAATTGGCCGACGTGACGGGGGCCCTGGCGGCGTCGATCTCGACAACGATGTCGCCGGCCTCGGTCCTGATGAGGACTCGGGGGCCGTCAAACGTGCCGGAAGGCGAGACGAACGCCCCGAGGGCAGCGAGGAGAAGAGCCGCTATCGCAGATTTGTGCATGGTCCGGGAGGGTCTATTCTATTTTTTCCGGGCTGCCACTTCAATCCTTATTTCTCCCAGCGAGCCCGATCAGCCGGCCAACCGTTCCAGGGCTTCGAGGAGCCGATCGACCGCTTCGGCGTTGTCGTAGTGGGCGAAGCTCGCCCGGCAGATGCCCTCGGGCCGGCCGAGATGGCGGACGACGGCGGCCGAATAGTGATTGCCGTCGGCGATCTGGATCCCGAATCCCTCCCAGAGCCGCCGCTTCGCTTCGGTCGCCGGGAGGCCGGCGACATCGAAGGCGAAGGTCGGGACGCGCTCAGCCGCGCGGGCCGGGTCGGCGATGCCGAACAGGCGGAAGCGGGACGGATCGAGCCGTCCGAGGCCCTCGAGGAGCCGCCGGGCCAGCCTCTGTTCGTATTCGAGGATGGAGGTCATGGCCAACCGGAAGCGGGACGCCCGGCCGGCCTCCGGGGCCGCCGGGCCGGCGACGAGGCGGGCCAGCCAGAGGAGGTATTCCAGGGCGGCCTCGAGGGAGGCGATCGAGGCGTTGTTGAGCATGCCCATCTCGAATTTCCCCGGCAGGACGTCCTTGTTCGTCTCGACCCGATAAGGCCGGAGCTTCTCGAGGATCTCCGCTCTTCCCCAGAGGACGCCCATCATGGGGCCGAAGGTCTTGTAGCCCGAGAAGACGAGGAGATCGACGCCCGTCTCTTGGACGTCGATCGATCCGTGGGGGGCGTGATGGACGGCGTCGACGGCGACGAGGCAGTCCGGGGCCTTCTTCCTGACCGCGGCGACGGTCTCGCCGAGGGGGACGATGGAGCCCGTCCCGTTGGAGGCCGAGGTCACCGCGAGCAGGCCCGTCCGGGCGTCGGCGAGGGAGAGGAGATGAGCGATGTCGAGCTTCCCCTCCGTGGTGATGCGGGCCCGCCGGACCTCGAGGCCGTGCCCTTCGCCCCAGACGGTCTCCCAGGGCGAGACGTTGGCCATATGGTCGAGGTCGGTGACGATGAGGTTGGCCGAAGGGTGGAGGACGCCCCTGAGGCCGAACGCCAGATTGAACAGGGCGGCCGTGGCCGACTGATGAAAGCTGATCTCGCGGCCGTTCCGGGCGTTTACGAAATCGGCGGCGAGGTCCCGGACGCGGGCATGGAGGGCGGCCGTCTCGGATTCGCCGGAGACGACGACACCGGGCATGGGGTTGAGCCGGCCCTGGGCGTCGCGGGCGGCCTCGGCGGCGGTATCGACGGTCAGACTGCCCGCCCCGGTGTTGAGATAGAGCCGGGGACGGCCGCCGGAATCCCGGTCGATCGTGGGGAACCGCCGGCGGACCTCGGGGTTCAGCGCGTCCAGGGGGTGGATCGGAGCTTTCGCGGTCATGGATTTCCTCCGTCGGAGACGCCACTCTAATCGAAACACGCCGCGGATTCAATATTGACAGACCTCGACTCGAGGTGATTAACTTAGGCTCCGACAGGAGAACCGACATGAAAAGAACGATCGCGATCGTCGCCACGATCACCGTAATCTTCGGTGCCGTCGCCGCCTGCAGGACGGAACCGGCGGCCGCATGGAAGCCCGCAGGCGACCGGATCATGACCCGATGGGCCGCCGAGGTCGGGCCGGAGAACGCGCTGCCCGAGTATCCGCGGCCCCAGCTCGTCCGCGGGGACTGGCTCAACCTCAACGGCTTGTGGGATTACGCCATCGTGGCCAAGGACGCCGGCCGTCCGTCGGAGTGGGACGGGAAGATCCTCGTGCCCTTCGCCGCGGAATCGTCGCTCTCGGGCGTCGGCCGCCCGGTCGGCGCCGAAAAGGCCCTTTGGTACCGCCGCACGATCGCCGTTCCCAAGACGTGGCGGAAAGGCCGCGTCCTCCTTCACTTCGGGGCGGTCGATTGGGAGAGCACCGTCTGGATCAACGGCCGGGAGGCCGGGACGCACCGCGGCGGCTACGACCCCTTCACCTATGACATCACCGGGATCCTCAAGGGGAGGAGCAAACAGGAGATCGTCCTCCGCGTCTTCGACCCGACCGATGAAGACAACAGCCCCATCGCCCGGGGCAAGCAGGTCATGAAGCCGCACGGCATCTTCTATACGGCCGTGACGGGCATCTGGCAGACGGTCTGGATCGAGCCGGTGCCGGAGACCCATATCGTCAAGCTGGTCCTGCGGCCCGATATCGAGGGGAAGACCCTCACCGTCGGGCCGGAATGCGCCGGGACCGCCGCCGGTTCGACGCTGGCCGTCTCGGTCAGCCTGAAGGGAGCGGCCGTGGCCGCCGCCGAGGGCCCGCCGAATGCTCCCGTCGTGGTCCAGATCTCCGAGCCCGAGCTCTGGTCGCCCGACGACCCCGTCCTTTACGACGTCAAAGCGGTCCTCCGGGCGGACGGCAAGGTCTTGGACGAAGTCTCGAGCTACGCCGGGATGCGCAAGATCGCCGTCGGCAAGGATAGGCAGGGATTCAACCGGCTTCTCCTGAACAACGAGCCGCTCTTCGAGATCGGGCCCCTCGACCAGGGCTGGTGGCCGGACGGGCTCTACACCGCCCCGACCGACGCGGCCCTGCGTTACGATATCGAGACGATCAAGGCCCTGGGCATGAACATGCTCCGAAAGCACGTCAAGGTCGAGCCTGACCGGCTCTATTATTGGTGCGACAAGCTCGGCCTCCTCGTCTGGCAGGACATGCCGAGCGCCCTCTTCAAGCGCGAGGCCCACGCGGCCGACGTCCTCGCCGCACGGGACGCCCAGTTCGAAGGCGAGTGGAAAGTCATCATGGACGCTCTGGTCTCCCATCCCTCGATCGTGATGTGGGCGCCTTTCAACGAAGGCTGGGGCCAGTATGACACCGAGCGCATCACGGCTTGGACGAAGGCGCACGACCCGTCCCGCCTCGTCAACAACGCCAGCGGCTGGACCGATAAAGGCGTCGGCGACGTCAGCGATATCCACAGCTACCCCGGGCCGGACATGCCGCCCGTCGAGGAGAAGCGGGTCGCCGTCCTCGGAGAATTCGGCGGGCTCGGTCTTCCCATCGCGGGCCACCTCTGGCAGGCCGAGGGAAACTGGGGCTACCGCAATTTCGACGACACCCGGGCCTACGAGGCGCGCTACGCCGAGCTCATCAAGAACCTCTACCCCCTCGTCGACAAAGGGCTGGCGGCGGCGGTCTACACCCAGACCTCGGACTGCGAGATCGAGGTCAACGGCCTCATGACTTACGACCGCGCCGTGGTCAAGCTCGATCCGGCCCGGTTTGCCTCTCTCAATAAGGGCTTCCTGCCGCCGCGGTTCGTCGCCGACCAGACCCAGTTCGTCGAGCCGTTCTTCATCGTCGAGCTCGCGGTCAGGCCGGGAGCGACGGTCCGCTGTACGACCGACGGTTCCGAGCCCACGCCGGAATCCGAGCTTTACCAGAAGCCCCTCGTCATCACCGGGGAAACGACGGTCAAAGCCCGGGCCTTCTGGCCCGACGGATTGTCCAGCCTCGTCGAAAGCCGGACGTTCCGGCGGGCGGAGCCGATCGCTTCGGCCGAGGCCGCCCCGGCAGCCAAGGGGCTGGCCTTCGAATATTTCGAAGGACGCTTCGACAAGCTCCCCGACCTCGCGACGCTCGCGGCGGCGAGGACGGGCACGGCCGGGAGGCCCGATGTCGCCGTCGCCCAGGACAAGGACGAATTCGCGCTGAGGTTCAAGGGATCGGTCCGGGTCCCGCGAACCGGAGTTTATGTCTTCTATCTCGGCTCGGACGACGGGAGCGGGCTCTCGGTCGCCGGCCGGGAGATCATCGTCAACGACGGCGTCCACGGCCTGGCCGAGGAAAAGGCCGAG
Organism: Candidatus Aminicenantes bacterium RBG_16_66_30; assembly: GCA_001775715.1. Classification (GTDB taxonomy): domain Bacteria; phylum Acidobacteriota; class Aminicenantia; order Aminicenantales; family Saccharicenantaceae; genus RBG-16-66-30. The sequence goes on from MEYC01000101.1 coordinate 16,666, forward strand.
ATCGCTCTTGCGGCCGGCTGGCACCCCTTCGAGCTGGCCTACTTCCAGAGGACCGGGGGGCTGGGGCTGGAGCTGTTATGGCGCGGCCCGGGGATCGCGAAGGGGCGGGTCCCGTCGAGCGCCTTCGGGCATTGACGGGGATTTCGGGGGACTATTTCCGACGGCCGCCCTTGGCCGCCCAATCGGCCAGAGGCTGCCATTCCGAGATCATGGTCATACCTTCGTCGCGGGCGGCCTCGAGGAACCAGGCCAGAAGCTCCTCCCGCTTGCCCGGCCAGGGCCAGGCCCGGCCCGTCTTGCCGGCTTCTTCCCTGAGGGAATCCCACCGGGTCAGGACGACATAGGCGGCGGGAAGGGAGGCCCGCCTGACGCGGCGCGTGTATTCGGACGAGCGGCGCGCTTTGCGCTTGGCGGCTTCCAGGCTCCGCCACGACCTGAGCAGCGTATCGAGCGACAGGAACTTCGCGTCGTCGGGCGAGTAGCATCCCAGCGGGTCGCCCGACTTCCCGACGGCCTTCTCCAGCAGGTCGAGATACCTTTCCATATGCCGGGACGCCGGACCGTAATACCCGGCCAGGAACTCCTCCCGGAGACGGACTTCGTCGAGGCGGGGATCCCAGAGCAGCTTGGCCAGCATCCAGGCCCGGAGCTCGGCCATCTCGGAGCCCCAGGACTGGTAGGCCCCCTGCTCAAAGACCCCGCGAACGCTCCGGTTGACGAACAGGCGGATATTCGGGGCCAGGACGCCGAGGTTGGGGTGGGGCTGGACGTAGTGGGAAAAATTCGTCGTGTAGTCCCAGATGTAGAGCCGGCCGGCGATCTTCGACCAGCCGTCGAGGTCGTCGAAGAAGGACTTGTTGCGAGGATCGTCGAGGGGCCGGGCGAAGGAGCATTCGATGCTGCAGAGACGGACGATGACGTTCGGCCTCGGCCGGACGAGGCGGGGCGGCTTGCGCGTGTACTGGTAGGCGAGCGTATCGACGGCGACGTGCGGGAATTCGGCTTCGATGTCGGCGGCCACGGCGTTGACGAAGCGGAGGAGCGAGCCGGCCGGTCCGCCTTCCTCCTCGTCGACGGCGCGGCAGAGAGGACAGGCGCAGTTGCCGAAGCAGTCGTTCTGAGAGACCGAGGCGATCGTGGCCGTCGGGTTGGCCCGGAGCTTTTCCTTCAGGTTCATGACGAGCTCGCGGCGCATGTCCTCGTTGGTGAGACAGAGCTGGGCGTTCTTGGTCGTTCTCTGGCCCTCGATCTCGCTGAACCATTCGGGATGGGCGGCGAAGTATCTCTCCGGCGGGATGAGGCCATAAAACGTATGGACGAAGCCTTCATAGGTCTGGCGGCCCCCCCGGAGCGCGTCGCCGCCCGCCCTCGTCCCGTTAGCCTTGTTGCGGGCCGCCCAGACATGGTCGAAGGCGACATACCAGTAGGGCTCCCGGTATTCGAGCGGCGGATTGAACCGGATATCGATTTCACCGATGGAGAGGGAAGGCTTCCAAGGGATGCGGCTGGCCGTCCCGGTCCACCAGCGGCAGCCGACGACGTCCTCGAGGAATGCGTATACCGCGTAGAGCGTGCCGCGCGGGCCGCCTCCAACGAGAATAACGTCGTTCCCAGCGGTGCGGACGACGATCTCTTCGGGAGCCAGGCTCGCGAGGTCGATCTTCGCGGCGGCCAGGCGGGCCGCGCCCGGGCCGACGAGCAGGCGTCCGCCGGAGGGACCCCTGTCCTCGCTGACGGGGAAATCGGGCCCCGTGACGATATGGAGGAAAAGCGCCAGCTCGTCGGCGGCAAAGCGCTCCGTCTCGGAAGCGTCGTGGGCGATGACGATGCGGGCGAGGGCCTCACCGCCCCGGGCGATCTTTACCGCTGCCGAGAGCCGAGGCGCCGCCGGGCCGGCGACCATGAGGGCCAGACACGCCCCGAGGCATGTCCGTAACGGTCGGAAGGGGTGTTTCATGGGGGGATTCTAACAGAAACCGGGCCGCCTGGGCTATAATAGGGGCCGGACAGGAGACCCGCCATGAGCAGCGAAGCCTACGTCATTATCAAGCAGAACGAATACATGAGGAAGTTCCGCAACGCCGGGGCCGCGGGCGCCAAGACAGCCCAGCCGCTCGCCGAGCTGAGGGTCAAACCCGACCGGATCTTCCGCAAGCTGGTGGACAAGGGCGTCTTCCGGCCGGGGCCCGTGCCGGAGACCTTCTATATGGACGCAGGCGCCGCCGAGGACTTCATCGGGGCGCGGCGGCGGCGGGCGTACTATATGCTGCTCTTGATCGTCATCGTCGCGGCCGTCATGTTCTTCCTCAGCCGCCGCTAAGCCTCGGAGCCGGGGCGGCCGGGCGCCAGCCGCTCAGTAACCCAGCTTGAGGGCCTGGGGAGACGCGCCCGCGGCGAAGGAATAGGGGAGGCGGGCCTTGCGGAAATCGTTCCTCTCGAGCAGGATGTCCTTCGTCCCCTCGCCCGCGAACAGCAGGAACGTCCCCGTGCCGTCGGCCGCCTGGCAGTTGCGAATAACGGCGTAATCCACCTGATCGAAGAGGATGGCCGGCGCCGTCTCGGTCCCCGGCGCCTGGACCGCCCGGACGCCGTCGAGAATGAGGCCCTGGACCTCCGCGAAGGCCAGACCGCTCTCCCATTTGGGCGAGCCGGGCCCTTCCCAGACGACCTCGACGTCCTTGAGCCTCAGATCGCGGGCCTGCTTGAAAACAAGGCCGTGGACCGCCTTGTCGTAGGCCGCGTTGGGATCGTGGGCGACGGTGAGCTTGACGTTCTCGAAGGAGACGCCGTCGAGCCAGGAGTCGGGATGGCCGTTGCAGACGCTCGAGCCGTAGCCGCGGGCGATGACGTTCTGGATCTTGACGTTGCGGATGGCCCCGGCCGGCCGGTCCTTCTCCGGCGGCCAGTTGGCGTGGACTTCGCTCCTCTTCTTGATGTTGAAGTGGAACGGCTCCCCGTCCCCCCACCAGAACCACTCGTAGCGGATGGTCTCGATGGTCAGGTTGGACAGGACGATGTTCTCGACGGCCCCGCCGTCGAAGGTCATGAAGGCGATGCCGCGGTTCGAGCTGGTGATGACGCAGTTGTCGATGGTGACGTTGCGGATGCCGGCGATGTTGCCGTCGCAGAACTTGATGGCGCTCGAAGCCGAGCTCAGCCGGCAGTTGGTCACGGTGATGTTCTCGCAGGGCCGGGCCGGGCCGAACCAGTCCATCGAGTAGAAGACCAGGGCGTCGTCGCCCGTTTCGATGGTGCAGTTGGCGATGCGGACGTCCTTGCAGCCGTCGGGGTCGATGCCGTCGGCCCAGACGCCGTCCTTGAGGCTCGTCCGGATAGTGATGCCGTCGATGACAACCCGCTCGCACTGGACGGGGTGCATGGTCCAGGAGGGGGAATCCAGGAACGAGACGCCGGCGATGCGGACGTCCGTGCAGCGCAGCAGGAGGACGAGCTTGCCGTACTGGTCCGGCTTGGGGAAGGCGCGCATGAGGGGCAGGCCGAGGGCCTCCATCTCGACCTGGTTTGGGCGGATGAAATCGTCCTCGTGGTCGCCCTTGAGGCGCCGGTCGTAGGCGCCCTCGCCATTGAAGACACCGCGGCCTTCGATGGTGACATCGACGAGGTCTTCGCCGTAGAGAAGGGCATCCTTGTCGAAACGCGACTTGTCGTGGAGGGAATAGATCGTGGCCCCTCCCTCGAGATAGAGACGGACGTGACTGCGCAGGTGGAGGGTGCCCGAGGTGTAGTCGCCGGGCGGGACGAGGACCGTCCCCCCGCCGGCCTCGGCGCAGGAGTCGAGCGCTTTCTGGATGGCTTCCTGGGCCAGGTCGTCTTTGATCCCCGTCGCGCCGTAGTCCTTGACGTTGAAGACGGCGCCGGACGGGGGCGCGGCCGGCGGCGCCTGTTCGCGGCAGCTCATGGAAATGAGAATGCAGGCGCCTCCGATGATCCCCGCAAGGAAAGATCCTTTCGACATGTCGCCCTCCCTCGGACCGGACATTACCACGAGCCCGCGAGATTATCAACGGGGTCTTCTCGGCCCCGTTGCCGCGGCCGTAGGTCCTGGGGTAGAATCCGGCTGGCTCCGCCTCGGCGAGGCGCGGCTGATCCTGGAGGGGAGAGGAAGACATGAACAGACGGCAGGCTCTGAAGGGGCTCCTCACGGCCGGAACGGCATCCGCCGGACTGGCTTTGATCGGGCCGACAGCGGCTTCGGCGGAGGGAAAGTCCCCCAGCGGGGGACTCTCCCAGGCCGGGCCCGACGGCACCGTCGAGAAGGTCAAGCGAGCCATGCTCTCCATGCAGAGGCATGCCTGGGAGCAGGGCGTGGCCATGCAGTCGCTCCTCGAATGGGGGGATCGCGACATGGTCGTCATGATGGCCCGCGAGGCGGTCCTCCGGATCTGGCCCGACGGCAGGCTGGGCCAGGTCTGGGACAACCACGGCGTCACCGATCCGGGCTCGAATGGGGAGGGCGTCCTCTGGGCGGCCAAGATCACGAACGACCCGGCCCTCAAGGCCGGCGCCGACCGGATGCTCGAATACTTCCTCAAGACGGCGCCGCGAACCGCCGACGGGACGCTCCACCACATCGACAACAAGCCCCAGGTCTGGATCGATTCGATGTATATGGCCCCGCCCTTCCTGGCCGTGGCCGGCGCTTCCGCAGAGGCGGTCAAGCAGGTCGAGGGGATGAGGCGCATCCTCTGGGACTCCAAAGCCCGGCTCTTCTCCCACATTTGGGATGACGGCAAGAAAGCCTTCGAACGCCGGGCCTTCTGGGGCGTCGGGAACGGCTGGGCCGCGGCCGGCATGACCCGCGTGGTTGAGGCCTTGCCTGAAGGGATGAAGGCCGAGAGGAAGCGTCTCGCCGGCTATATCCGGGAGGTCCTCGACGGCTGTCTCAAGCGCCGGTGCCCCGACGGCTTTTTCCACGACGTCGTCGACGACCCGAAGACGTTCGTCGAGACGAACCTGGGACAGCAGCTCGCTTATACGATCTTCCGCGGCGTCAAGGCCGGCTGGCTCCCCAAGACCTATCTCAAGGAAGCCGAGATCATGCGCCGGGCTGCCCGCGGCAAGGTCGACGATCTCGGCTATGTCCGCGACGTCTGCGGCTCACCGACCTTCGAGGCGCCCGGAACGGCCACCGAAGGCCAGGCCTTCTTCATCCTCATGGAGGCGGCGGCCAGGGACCTCGGGGCTTGACGCTCAGCGTCTCTTTGTGAGCTCGGCGCAGCGGATGCCGCGCGGATTGAAGCACTTGTTGCAAGAGATACACTCGGACCCCGCGGCCAGGCCTTCGCGGAAATGCTTCACGAGGAAGGGGTCGCGGATGAGGGGCCGGCTCAGGGAGATGAGATCGGCCCGGCCCTCCTCGACGATGCGCCCGGCCACGGCCAGGGTGCGGATGCCGCCCAGGCCGAAGACGGGGACCCCGACGGCCCGCTTGATCCGGGCGGCGTTCTCTACGAAATAGCCTTCTTCGTCCCGGCTCCGCAGCCCGGGCCAGACCGAGCCCCGGCCGGCCTCGGCCATGCCGCCGCTCACCTCGATCCCATCGATGCCGGCCGTTTCGAGGAGCCCGGCGATCCTGACCGCGTCGTCGAGCGTCAAGCCGCCCTCCAGGAAGTCCGTTGAGTTGAGCTTGACGATGACCGGGAAGTCCCGGCCGCAGGCGGCCTTGGCGCCGCGAAGGACCTCGAGCAGGACGCGGGCCCGGTTCTCGACGGAGCCGGCCCATTCGTCGGTCCGGCGGTTCGTGTGCGGGGAGAGGAAGCTCGAGATGAGATAGCCGTGGGCGGCGTGGAGCTGGACGCCGTCGAAGCCCGCGCGCTTGCCCCGGACGGCCGCCGAGATGAAATCGCCGACGAGGGCCCGGATCTCCTCGGCGGCAAGCTCGCGAGGCATGACCTTGGACACGGGATCGTAGACCGGGGAAGGGGAGACGGGCACGCAGCCGCAGAGGCTCGGCTTGGTCTGCCGCCCCGCGTGGGCGATCTGCAGGAAGACGCGCGAAGCGAAGGCGTGAACGGCCGCGGGGATGCGGGCCAGGCCCTCGACGAAACGGTCGTCGAAGACGCCCATCTGGCGCGGGCTGGCTTTGCCCGAAGTCTGAACGTTGGCGTGGCCGGTGATGATGAGCCCGACTTCGCCTTCGGCGAGAAGGCGATAGAGCTCGACGTTTCTCTCCGTGACGTTCCCTTCGTCGTCGGCCATGTAGTCGTGGGTGGCCGAGCGGACGAAGCGGTTCGGGATCGTGACGGAACCGATCGGGACGGGCGTGAAGAGGACGCTCATGGGCCCATTCTAGCCGAATCGCGGTCCGGTGAACACCCCGGCCC
>MEYC01000102.1 GCA_001775715.1 Candidatus Aminicenantes bacterium RBG_16_66_30
CTCGATAAAGGCGAGATCTCGGTCGAGGAAGCCCTCAAACGGCTGAAAGGCTGAATCCTTATAAGGAGATTCCCATGAACGAAGAACGACGCAAGATCCTGGACATGCTAGCCCAAGGCAAGATCACGGTCGATGAGGCCGAGAAGCTCCTGGCCGCGGTCGGCGAGACCGGCCCCGGGTCCGGAGAGGCGGCGGGGACGGACGCCACCGGACGCCGCTCCTGGAAGTACCTTCGCGTCCAGGTCGAGCCGGGCCCGAACAGCGAGAAGGGTGACCGGGTCAACATCCGAGTCCCGTTCAAGCTCATCCGGGCCGGCCTCAAATTCGCCGCCTTTATCCCCCACGAGGCCCACGCCAAGGTCAATCAGGCCTTCAAGGAGAAGGGGATGAACGTCGACCTGGCCCGGATCACCCCGCAGGACCTGGAGGAGATCGTCACCAACCTCGACGACATGACGGTCGAGGTGGACGGCAAGGACAAGGTCCGCATCTTCTGCGAGTGACAGCCATGAAGATCCTGCTCCTCCTCTATTCCCAGACGGCCCGGTAGCGGGTCAGGATGCGCAGTCCGGTCTCCTCGTCTTCCTTGAACCGGTACATCTTCCCGCCGGCGAACTTCCCGGGGGCCGCGTCGAGCCAGACCCTGGCGTCGTAGATCCCGTCCGTGTCGAAGATATCGTACGCCGTGCGCTTCCGCTCGCCCTCCGCTCTCACCTCATACGTCGCCACCCATAAGAATCCCCGATCGTCGCAGAGCATCCGCTCGGTCACCGTCTTGACGTCCGGCCAAGACAGGCTTGCGTAGAGGTCCCTGACCTCCTTGGAGGCGCCGGCGCTCTGGGCCAGGTACTCCTCCTTGTCCGCGCCGGTGACCGGGACGCGCTCGTAAGGCCGGTCGATCTTCCGGAAAAGGCGGCCTTCGGCATCGTAGACCTCGATGAGATACGCATCGCTCAGGCAATGATAGATCCTCCGGAACTCCGCATCGCCCGCCAGGACCGAGCGCGGGACGAAAGGAAGGCTCACCCCGATCGTGACGGCGCCTCCCCCCCCGGCGGAACGGGTCACCGACTTGAACGCGGGGGAAACGAATTCGCGCCAGGTCCTGGTCACGTTTCCGTTGAAGTCGTAGGTCTTGAGGAACAGCTTCGAGGCGTCCTCCTCGCGCACGGACTCCTGGACGATATAGGCCCCGTCGAGGACAAGGAGCGGGATGGAGATATTGGTCGCCCATTGATAGCTGGCCAGAAAATCCCCTTCGGGGCCGAAGAACGACGTCCTCCGGTTCTGGAAATCCGTGACCAGGAGCCGGCCGTCCGGGACGCATCCCAGAAAAAAGGCCCGGGCGAATTCGCCCGGGCCCTGGCCCTTCCGGCCGATCTCCCGGAGGAACCGGCCGTCCTCGCCGAAGACCTTGATCGTGCTGTCAGCGGCCTCATAGATATAGACCCGGTTTCTTCCATCGATCGCGTACTCGCCCGGCTTGAGGACGGCGCCGGGCCCGGACCCTTCGGATCCGAAGGAGATCTCCTCCTCGAAGCGGACGGTCTTTTCGGGATGGAGGGGAGCCGGCGGATTATGGACGAGAGTCACGCCATCCACAGTTTCCGTCCGGACCCTTCCTCTCCCCGCTTCGTCCGCGCCTTTCCGGCAGGACGGGAAGAGAAGGGCGAAAGCGAGCCCGAAAAGAACAAGGGATTTCATGGCTTTCATCGCGACCTCCGTTGCTGATCCCCGACTGATCGCGATCATTATATCATTCTTGACTTCGGCCGCGTAAGGGCCTATCGTGGCCCCATGAAAAAAGCCATCTTCCTGTCATTGTTGCTCGTGCTCGTCTCGACCGCCTCGGCCGAGATCTGGTTCAAGGGCACTTTGGACCAGGCCGTGGCCAAGGCCAAGACCGAGCGCAAGCTGGTCCTGGTGGATTTTTACTCCTACACGTGAGGAAGCTGTAAACTGCTGGGTCAGCAGTTCTACGAAAACGCCAAGTTCCAGGCTTACCTCGACAAGAACTTCATCATGTTCCGGGCGGTCCTGCAGGAGCCTGCGGGCCGGGCGGTCTTCGACAAGTTCAAGATCAACGCCACCCCGACGATGATGCTCCTCGACGGCGCCGGCGCGGAAGTCGACTGGTCGGTCGGCTACCGGCCTCCCGCCGAGAACGTCCAGAAGGCCCTGGACCGGATGCTGAGCGGAACGGACACGTTCCAGGCGCTTTCGGCCGCCTATGCGAAGAACCCGAAAGACGTGGCGACCGTCTTCATGCTCGCGCGCAAATACGGCGACCGCTATGACACGGCCAAGGCCGATGAAAAGTACAAGGAAGTCATGGCCCTCGACCCGGACGGCCGGGCGGGGACCTTCACCTACGAGGCCTACAAGGCGACGGCTCCCTACACCGAATTCGCCGAGTTCGCCATCGCCCGAACGGCCGCCCAAGGCCGGCCGAAGCTCGATCTCGCTCCGATGAAGGCCTTCATCGCCAAGCACCCCCAGAGCGGGCTCGCCAAGGCGGCCTACGAGACCATGGGATATTACTACGGCTCTCAGGCCCCTAAGGAGGAGGCGGCCGCGTTCTTCGCCGAATACGCCGCGAAGTTCCCGGCCGACCCGATGGTCCTCTACAGCTGGCTCGCGCGGATCGTCAGGGACAAGGAGCCGATCGACAAAGCGATCGAGCTGGCCGCCAAGATCGAGGAGCTGACGGATTTCAATCCCAGCCCGAACGTCAACCAGATGCTCGCACAGGTCTATGCCCTCAAGGGCGACAAAGCCAAGGTCGAGGAGGTCTACGGCCCGGCGTTCATAGCCGAGCGCGTGAGCGGGCTGGCGTTCAGCCTGGCCGCGTACGCCAACTATTGGGTCGAGCAGAACGCCAACTTGGAGAGCGCCGCGGCCATGATCGAGGCCGCCCTCAAGCTCGAGCCCGAGAACACCTCTATTCTTCAGCGGGCGGCCACGATCTACGCCAAGACCGGGAAAGAGGACAAGGCCCTCGCCCTCTACGGACACGCCTTCGCCCAGAAGAGCTGGGGCGACGCGATGACGCTATGGCAGTATGCGGGTTTCTGGGTCAGGCAGAACAAGAACCTGAACGATGCCCTCGCCGCGTCCAAGAGGTCCGTCGAGCTCCTGCCGGGTCTCAACTACCTATGGAACACGCTCAGCCTCGTCTACGAAAAGATGCAGGACTACCCGGAGGCGATCAAGGCGGCGGAGAAGGCGCTGGAGACGGCTCCCGAAGCGGCCAAGGCGAATTCTCAAAGGAACATCGACCGGCTCAAGGCGGCGCAGAGCAAGAAATAGCTTAGCTGGTCTTGATCATCCCGGACTTGAAGGCGAACCGCCGCACGATCTTGCGTCTTTTCGAGGGCGGGTTTATCATCCTCGAATGAGCGAAAAGCAATACCCCTACGCGACGCATCTCGACGTCAAATTCGGCCCGCTCGAGGTCGTCGACGTGCCGGCCCTCGTCGCGGCCTGCGCCGACCGGTGGTTCAATCAAACCCTCGTCCGCGTGAACGGCTCCGTCGTCCGCATGGGCGTCATCGAGGGGGAATACCACTGGCACAAGCACGAGGCCGACGACGAATTCTTCTTCGTCGTCGAGGGCCGCCTCTTCGTCGACATCGAGGGGAGAACCTTCGCGCTCGAGGAGCGGCAGGGGCTGGTGGTTCCCAGGGGCATGAGGCACCGCACCCGCGCCCCCGAGCGGACCGTCATCCTCATGGTCGAGAACGCGGGCATCGTCCCGACCGGCGACGAAAGATAGGACTTCAACGATCCTCGCTCGGCCGTCCGGGGATCTCCTTGACACCTCTCCCAGGGCGGGGCTACCATTGTCCCATAAGACTAAAGGGTTCCCGAGGTCCGCTATGATCAAGAAAAAAGCGAGGTTGGTATTCGCCCTGCTCGGCTCGTTGGCCCTCGTCGTCCCGCTTCTCACCGGCCAGCACAAGGTCAGGACCGAGAATGGAGTCACGGTCATCACGAACGGCCGGAAGCCCAGCCCGCCGCAGGGCGCGCCGACCCGCCTCGTCTTCGAGGAGGTCTACACGGTCGGCGGCGGCGATTCGCCCGACGCGTCGTTCGTCTCCGCCTCGGCCCTGGACGTCCTCCCGGACGGCACGGTCTACGTCATCGATATGAAGGACTGCCGGGTCAAGGTCTTCGGCGCGGACGGCAAGTTCCTGCGGGTCTTCGGCCGGCAGGGTCAGGGGCCGGGGGAATTGAACCAGCCGACGGGCATCCTGATCACGCCGGACCAGGAGGTCCTCGTCGAAGACACCCTCAATCGGCGGCTGGCCGTCTTCGCCCTCGACGGGACTTTCCGGCGCCTTATCTCCACGGCCAAAGCCCTTGGGCTATCCGGCATCCAGATGGACGGCCGGGGCCTGATCGTAGCCCGGTCCATGGGCCTGGCCGAAGGCGGCAAGATGTCGCTGACCGTTCAGACCTTGGACGCGGAGTTCAACCCGAAAGTTAAACTGGCCTCGATCGAGATACCGATCTCCACGCAAACCAAGATCAATCCGTTCTCGGGGACAAACCTGCTCTATGCGCTCGGCCGGGACGGCCTCCTTTACCTCGGCAGCGCCAAAGCCTATGAGATCAGGATCGTGTCCGCGGAGGGCCGGCTCCTCAAGACGATCGGCCGGGATTACGATCCGATCCCGATCGCCCAGGCCGATAAGGACGAGATGCTGAAGTCCCTGACGAGCATCCCGGGGGTCAACCTCAAGGACATGATCCAATTCCCCGACGTCTTCCCGCCCTTCAACAATTTCGTCCTGGCCGGCGAGGGCCGGCTCCTGGTGAGGACGTTCGAAAAGGGACAGGCAAAGAAAGAGTTCTATTGGGACGTTTTCGACGCCGACGGACGCTATGTCGCCAAGGTCCCGATCATGCACGACATCCAGCTTTGGCGCGACGGCAAGGCCTATTTCTTCGTCGAGGACGAGGACGGCTTCCGGCTCCTCCGGTGCTGCCGGGCCCGCTGGGAGCGGTGATCGCGGACGACGGCCAAGCCGATTTTGATGGCGCCGGAACGGATTACGTCGGCCCGCTTCGAGGCGTTTAGGGGACCGCTGGGCGGCTACGATCCGAACCGCCGGACGGCGCGGGCATGGGCTTTGGCAGCCTCGACCTCACGGTCCCGGGGAGGAGCGGAGGTCACGAGCGAGCGGAGAAGCGCCGACGAAGCCCTCGCGACGTCCTCGACGGCCCGATCATACGCCCTCTCGTTCGCCGCGGACGGTTTGGCGAATCCGCTGATCTTTCTCACATACTGGAGCGCCGCCGCCCGGACCTCGTCCTTGGTCGCCGGCGGCTCGAAATTATAGAGAATTTTGATGTTCCGGCACATGTCTTAGCTCCCTTTGGCCTCTGCGATCGCTGATCCCATCATAGGAGGATACCGCGGCGATATCAATTAGGGACGATCCCGATTGCGGAGCAAGAACCGGATAGACGGGACTCCCGGCAGGCCCTATGATAGTCGTCGAGAGGATCAAGATGTCGGACACGAACTTGGATAGGACGACTTCGAGCCCCAAGCGAGACGATCGTGGACCGGCGAGCGGGAAGCTCTTCTATGGGGTGGCCACGACCGGGATCTACTGCCGCCGGGGCTGCCCCTCGCGACGTCCGAATCCCCGCAACGTCCGCTATTTCGGGACTCCGGCCGAGGCCGAGCGGGCGGGCTACCGGTCCTGCAAGCGCTGCCGCCCCGACTCCCCGGAAGCCCCGGACCCGCGGCTCCGGATCGCGCTCGAAGCCTGCCGGTCGATCGAAGAAGCCGAAACGCCGCCCTCCCTGCGGGAATTGGCTTCCGCGGCAGGTCTCAGTCCGTTCCATTTCCAGCGGCTCTTCAAGTCGATCGTCGGGGTCACGCCCAAGCAGTACGCCATGGAGAAGCGCTCGAACAGATTGCGGCGTCGGCTGCGGGATGGCCGCGCCGTCACGCCGGCGCTCTATGAGGCGGGATTCGCCTCGAGCAGCCGCCTCTATGAGAACGCGGCGGCGACCCTGGGCATGCGGCCGTCGGAGTATCGGAGCGGCGCGCCGGGCGAGACCATCCGGTTCGCGGTCGTCCGGTCCTATCTCGGGCCCGTCCTGGTCGCGGCGACAGAGCGGGGGATCTGCGCCATCGAATTCGGCCGTTCGGCTGACGCCTTGAAGGACCGCCTGCGGGCCCGGTTCCCGAAAGCGAAGCTGAGGGGACCCGATCCGGGATTGCGGGAGGCCGTGGCCGGGGTCCTGTCCCTTCTAGACGAACCGCGGAAACGCCGGCCCGCCCTGCCCCTCGACGTCGAGGGGACCTCATTCCAGCGCCGCGTCTGGCAGGCGCTCTCGCGGATCCCAGCCGGCTCCACGGCCACCTACTCGGAGATCGCGGCCCGCGTCGGCCGCCCCAAGGCCGCCAGGGCCGTGGCCCAGGCCTGCGCCGCGAATCCGGTGGCGGTGGCGATCCCCTGTCACCGGGTCGTGCGCGCCGACGGCGGGCCCGGGGGCTACCGCTGGGGCATCGCGCGCAAGAAAAAGCTCCTGGACCGAGAAGCCCGATGAAACGGGTCTTTGCCCCGGGTGCGCGCTGGTCCTCTACAAGCCCGACGCGGCCA
>MEYC01000103.1 GCA_001775715.1 Candidatus Aminicenantes bacterium RBG_16_66_30
CTTTTGAATCTTGAGGCTCTCATGATCTGGCGGTACCCCCTGGACATCCCGATTTTGGACCCGGAAGCGCGGCATGTCAAGGCGCCAGGGGCGCATCTGCGACCCCGGCTGGTCATGCTGAATAACTTGACAATTGGCTCTGTCGGTCCGATAATGGGTCAGAAAGTCTGAATATAGGAATATCTTACCAATCGCGGGCCCTTATGGGGGAAAATATGGAAGAATTGATCAGCGTGAGAAAAAAAGGCCAGGTCACGCTTCCTTTATCAATGAGGAAGAAACTCGGGATATCCGACGGGAGCATCGTCTTGTCGAAGATCGTCGATAACGCCATCTTGCTCGTCCCCCAGGAAACGGTCGATCGCGACCAGGCCTGGTTTTGGAAGGAGAGGTGGCAGAAGCTCGAGGCCGAGGCCGAAAAAGAAATCTCCGCGGGTAGGACCAAGACCTTTAACTCCGTCGAGGAACTCTTTCATGAGATCGAAGGAACCGCTCAAGCTGACCCTGACCGAACGGTTCAAAAAAAGCGCTCTTGAGCTCGGGCCCGAAGAGCGGGCCAAGCTCAAGAAACAGATCGGCCTTCTGGCCGCCGACCCCCGTCATCCGTCCTTGAGAGTCAAGAAGATCAAGGGCACGGGCTCCATATTCGAGGCCCGTGTCGACCGGGACATCCGGTTCACCTTCGAGTTCGGAGGGCGCTACGAGATCATCCTCAGGGTTGTTGGTCCCCACGATCCGACGCTGAAGAAGCCGTGAGCAAAACGTAAAGAAACGATGCGCGGCGAGAGCTCATCCAGGGACGATCGCGTGGCATGAAAGTTGCCTATCTCTAACGAAGAGGTCCAGCGATCGCCATGATCAAGAAAACCGTTCTGTCGATAGCATCCTTGCTCTTCCTCCTCACGCTCGTGAGCGACGCCCAATACCGCAACGCCTCTCGCGACGCCATCGAACAGCCCGAGAAGGTCATGGAGGCGGTCGGGGTCAAGCCCGGGATGCTCATCGGCGAGATCGGCGCCGGCCACGGCTATTTCACGTTCTGGCTGGCCAAGGGCGTAGGGGAGACCGGGAAGGTCTACGCCAACGATATCGACAAATCCGCTTTGGCCGCTATCGAGCGGAGACGCGCGAGCGAGAGCGTCCCGAATATCGAGACGGTCCTGGGGACGGTCGAAGATCCGCGTTTGCCGGCCGGCGCGCTGGACATGGTCTTCGTGGTCAACGCCTTCCACGACCTCGAGCGGCCGGTCGAGCTCCTGGCCAACCTGCTGCCGGCCCTCAAGCCGGGGGCGACCGTTGTCATCATGGACCGGGACCATGAAAGGACGCCGGATTCCGAGGGACATTTCCTGACCCGCGCGGAAGTGGAGGAGATCGTCGGCCGGTCGGTCTTCGAGATGGTCCGGGTCGAGACGTTCCTCCGCTACCACAACCTCTACATCCTGACGGCCCGGAAATAGCCCCCGTCAAGGCCGAGGGTGGGGCTCCGTTATTGGCCTGATGTCTTGGCTAGCAGCTTTTCGGTGAGCTGGGAGACCTTGGTGAACGCCGCCGCGATATATTCGTCGAGCTTCTTCTGGGCCTTGGCCTTGTCCTTGGCATAGAGCGCGGCGAGCTCCTTCTCGAATTTCGGCCGGGCGGCGATGAAGGCCTTTTCGGTGGGGAAGAGCTCCTTCTCGAGCGTTTCGTGCATCGGACCGTAATCCGCCTCGGCGGCTCTCTCGAGCGCAAGGACCTTGGTGTTGAGGAGATTGTCCTTCGCGGCCTTGACCTCCGCGTCCTCGAAGTGCTGCTTGTAGAGGATCCCGTAATCGTGCGTGTCCGGACCGAAGCCGGCGCCCGCCGGCAGGCTGCCGACCCCGTAGTACAGCGGCAGGAACACCGTCGTATCGGGCTTGCCCATGGCCAGCCAGATCGCGACCGAGAGGGGCTCGGGGCGCTTCGCGCCGAGCGAGACGACAAAGGCGTTGATCGTCGAAGACGTACAGATCGTCCGGAACTTCGTCCGGTTGGGCGTGCCGGTCTTGTACCCGTCTGTGGCATCGTATTCCGTGCCTTCGTAGTGATCGCGGAGGATGGCCATGAGGGCCTCGGCGGTCACTTTCTTCGCGGGCTTGACCGAGAAGGGATAGTCGCGGCCGAGCTCCCAGGTCTTGCCGGCGATGAGGCTCAGGCCCCGCCAGTGTCTCAGGGCGTTCCCGTCGGCGGCGGGATCGCGGGTCGAAGGTCTCTCGAACGCCTTCTTGAAATCGAACGGACCGTCCTTCGCCTCGTCGCACCAGCCGTTCGTCTTGGCGTACTCGACGATGTCGCGGCTGCCCATGAAATGGTCCGGATCATCGGGACGGATCGCGCGGATCGTGAAATGGTTGGGGATGACGGCCACCTCGTCGTCCGGGACGCGCTGGGCGCACCAGCGGCGGCCCCTCAGCAGGGCCAGCAACCAGGCCTCGTTCTTATCGGCGATCGAATAGGTCCGGCCAGAGGCCCGATAGCCGTACTTTTCCACGAGCTCCCCGGCGATCCGGACCGCGTCGCGCGCGGACGTCGCTTTCTCGGCCACGAGGCGGCGGAGCATCCAGCCGATGCCGCCGTCCGTATAATCCTCGGCCGAGACGCGCGACGGGCAGCTGTCCGAGGTGATGAGGACCCCGTGCTCGTTGATGAAGCTGTCGGCGAACTCCTGGGTCGTGGCCTCGATCCAGAGGAAGCCCGCCGTCTTGCCGTCTGTCTCGTGGAATCCGCCCTTGCCGAGGTCGGCTTTCTGCGGCGCGCCGTAGTCCCGGGGCGCGATCTTGCGCAGGTTGACCACGATGTCGCCCCGGTCGTCCTCGTTGTGGGCGACCACAACTGAGCCGTCGGCGCTGGCGTTCTTGCCGACGAGGACGGTGAAGCATTCGCCGTCTTCGGGTCCGGCCGGCACGGGGACGCCTGAGGGAACGCCGCTGGCCAAAGCCAGCAGGACGAGCGCGCAGAAGATAGAGGAAAGGGCGATGATCCGGTTCTTCACGTGTGGCATTGGCCCACTTTACTACCCGGTCGCCGCGTTTTCAAGCCGGACAGGGGGACATGTCCGGCGTTGACATCCGCCTCGATCGATCCTATTATTCCCACCAGGGGTAAGGGAACGTTGCGACGGGTCCTTGTGTTGGGGGCGGCCCTTCTTCTGGCCTTCGCGCCCGTCCGCGCCGGGGCCGCCGATATCCCGGAGTGGCTGGCCGCCGCCGCCCTCCTGAAGGTCGCGGATCATTCTCCGGAAACCGAAGCGGTCTACGTCCTCGACGAGCGCGACGTCAAGGTCGGCCGGGACGGGACGATCCTCGCGAGCTGCCGTATGGCCCTGAGAGTCCTCCGCCCCGGGGGGATCGACCAGGCGCGCCGACTCGTCGTGGCCAGCGGCTTCGACACCAGGATCCTGTCCATGAAGGGCTGGGGCGTCACCGAGGGCCGGAAGACCGCGAAGGTGACCGTCAAGGACGTCATCGAGACGGGCCTCGCTCCCGACACGCTCTACACCGACATCAGCATCAAGATCCTGAACGTGCCCGGCGTCGAGGTCGGCAGCCTCATCGGGTTCGAGTGGGAGGAGGAGCGGAAACCGCCCTCGCTCGAGGACATCCACACGTTCCAGGGCCCTTACCCCGTCGAGCGCAGCCGCTACTCCGTCGCCCTGCCGGCCGGCTGGTCCGCGGACGCATATTGGGTGAACTGGCCGCCGGCGGAGGCCCGGACCGGCACGGCTCCCGGGGCCGCCAAGTCTATGACCTGGGAGCTCGCCGCGATCCCGGGCATCGAGGAGGAGCCGCTGATGCCGGCCATGCGGGCCCTGGCCGGACGGCTCGTCGTCCGCTTCAAGGCGGCCCAACAGGACGGCCGCTGTTTCTCCGGCTGGTCCGATATCGGGGCCTGGTACGAGGCGCTTTCGAAGGCGTGCCGGACGCCGGGGCCGGGCGTGGCAGAAAAGGCCCGGGCGCTCGCCGAGGGGGCGCCGGACACATTCTCCCGCCTGCGGGCCATGGCCGAGTTCGCCCAGAAGAAGGTCCGCTACGTGGCCATCGAGATCGGCATCGGCGGATTCAAGCCCCACGCCGCCGGAAGCGTTCTGGCCAATCTTTACGGCGACTGCAAGGACAAGGCCACCCTGCTCGCCGCCCTGCTCCAAGCCTCCGGGGTCGACTCCTGCTATCTCATCGTCAACACGGAGAAGGGGTGCGTCGACCCGGGCTCGCCGCCTTCGCTCTACAGCTTCAATCACGTCATCCTGGCCATCCGCCTGCCCGACGACGTGCCGGACGCGGACCTCCCGGCGGTCGTCAGGCACCCCCGTCTGGGCCGGCTGCTCGTCTTCGACCCGACCTCCCCGTACACGCCGCTGGGCCGGCTGCCCTTCTATCTCCAGGGCAACACCGCCCTCCTCGTCGCCGAGGGCTCGGGCGAGCTCCTCCCGCTCCCCCTGCCCGCGCCGGAGTCCAACCTGCTCGAGCGCCGCGGCCGCTTCGTCCTCGACGCCGCCGGCACGCTCCAAGGGGAGATCGAGGAAACGCGCCGGGGCACGCTGGCCGATGCCGGGCGGAGCGCCCTGCTGAACTCCACGGACTTCGAGCGGAGGCGATACTTCGAGACGTTCCTGGCCAATTTCTTCGCCGGCTTCGCCATCCAGTCCGACGAGGCCGTCGGTCTCCATGATAATGCCCGGGACCTGACCCTCCGCTATCGCTTCAGCGTCCCCGGATTCGCCAAGACGGCCGGGGGGATAACGATCGTCCGGCCGCGGGTCGTCGGCGACAAGAGAGAGAAGCTCGAGGCGAACAACGCGGGGCCGCGCCGCTACGCGATCGATTTCGGAGGCGTGTCCGAGCAGCGCGACGAGTTCACGATCGAGCTCGCCGAGGGCCTGGGGGTCGAGGGCCTGCCGCCCGCGGCCGACATCGACGTGGGCTTCGCCGTCTACAAGAGCCGGACGGAGCAGCGCGACCGGACCCTGGTCTACCAAAGGGAGTACCGCATGCTCCAGCCGGTCCTGCCGGCGGCCCGCTACGACGAGGCGGTTCGCTTCTTCAGGGCCATGGACGCCGACCAGCGCCAGAGCGTTCTTCTGAAAAAATAGCCTGTCCGGAGGTCCCGATGCGCTATTGCCAGACGCCACCTGCGATGATCCTCTGGGGATGCCTGGTCTTCGCCTCCGCCCTTCCGGCGGCCGGCCAGTCCGG
>MEYC01000104.1 GCA_001775715.1 Candidatus Aminicenantes bacterium RBG_16_66_30
GCCGGCCCGCAAGGGTCGGTGAGGACGACGGCCTCCCGGCAGCGCAGGCGGAAGCAGGAGTGACCGAGCCAGACGATCTCCATGGCGCAGGCGGGCTAGCCACCCCTCGGGCCGGCGGACTGGACGAGGGCCAAGCTGTAAGCCGAGGTTTCGATGAGGGCTATTCGCCTTCTTCTTCCGACTTGCTGCGGCGCTTCCACCACATGAGGGCGGCTATGGCCGCACCGATACCAGCGAGGATGGCGACCTTCTTGCCCTTGCCGCCCTTCTTCTCCTGAGTCTCCGGGCTCTCCTGTTCTGCCATAGCCGCAAGCTCCTTCCATTTCCTTCGGACGATACTAGTGTACCCGCCCGCCACGGGCTTCCCTATCGTTTGGCAGGCGCGACGGAGTATAGCAAACGGCTCGCAGCGGGGTCAACAGTTGTGATGCCTATTGGACCCGGCGGCCATGCGGGACGCGATCAGGCGGGCGGTTGTTACCAGCCCCACGGTTAACTCTCGGTGAATATCGCCCTCGATTATTGTCAACCTGTTGCTATCGCTAGAATCGCGTGGCACTCTACAGGTGGGGCCACTCATGAAGAAGCTGTTGAAGCTCCTCGGCAGCCTAGGTCAGAGGGAAGAGGGCATGGCCGGCCCCGCGGCGGCGATCATCCTCTCCTCCTTCGTGATCGTGGGCTCGTCTCTCGCCTTCGTGGTAGTCAATACCGGCACGTTCAGCGCCGGCGAGGTTGCGGAGACCGTGATGGGCAGCCTCGATGGCGTCTTGGGCACCCTCGAGCTGGGGGGGCCCGTCACCGTCATCGACGTCAACGACGACGGCGCCATCGACGAGAGTGACCACATTGTGCTGGACCTGAGGAACGTGCCCGGGGGGAGCCCGGTGCTGGTAGACCCGTCGGCCAGCAGCGGGTCCCTGATCATCAACTACGTCGACGCCCAGGATCGCGTCCCGGGCGTCGCCTACGCGGTCGCCAAGATCAGCGGGGACGGCGACGATTTCCTGGAGACCGGCGAGCTATTCGAGATCACGGTGAATCCGCCGGCCGGCTCCAGGCTCGACGCTAATGAGACGTTCAGCCTGGAGATCATGCCTCCCGGTGGCGCCCTCCTGATCATCGAACGCACCATGTCCCCAGCCACCGACCGGGTCACAGGCCTCCACTAGCGGCCTACTCCATCAAGAGCCCACCAGCCACTAGTGGTTGGCGGGCTCTTGCCCTCCGGGCTTGCACACCACTAGCCCCACACCAAGGGACTGCTTCAGTCGTGCGAGTGTTCGTACCCCTCGTGGGGATGCGGCAGGGAAGGGAAGCTCGCCAGATAGGGTATGTCGTTGGTGTCCAGACCATCGGCCAGCAGCCCGGCCGCGGCATCCGCCGTGAAGCTCGGGGCCACTAACGGGTAAGTGGCGCCCGCCACTGCCCTGAGTTCGATATCCACCGCATCGTCGAAGAAGCGACGGCCGTTAGGGAATCCCGCTAGGTCGCCCCCCAGGATCCCGAGGCGGCTGGGGCTAGCTGCCGGCGGGATCGCCACGTTGAGGCGGAGCATATCGGCGGGAGTGGCCCCGGTGAAATTCTGGAATCCGGGGATGATGCCCTGCGGTATGCCCGTGAGAAGAATGGCGCCGAGATCGGCGCGCGGCCGGCTCCCTGGAGGCTGAGAGAGAAGAGCGGCCAGATTGGGGAAGACGCCCGGGTACAGAACCGGCAGCAGGTTCTGGAGTTCAGGGTCCAGATAGTACTGGAGGAACTGTTGGTCGTCCCTTGGGTGCTGGCTGTTCCAGAAGTCCTTCTTGCCCAGCGGGATCACCACCTCGTTGATGAGGGGGTTCCCCAGCCGTGAGACCTGGATCCAGGGACCCGCACTATTGCCCGGCTCGCCGTCGTTGTCCCTTATCAGTGCCTTCTGGCGGCTCGCCGAAGCCCAAACACCTATCACCGATTTGGGGTCCATAGGATCGCTGGCGTTGGAACCGTCCTGCGTCAGGTCGGTCCTGGGAACCTGAATGGCGATGGTGTGGACGTTGAAACCTTTAGTGTCGTCCCGACCAGGGGCCGCGGGCGTCGGGATCAGGTGGAGGTTCTGGAACGGCCTGAGGGTCCCCAGGTCGAAAATCGAGCCCAGGTCCACGTAGAAACCCTCATCCCGCTGACCGGCGAACACCTTGATACCCCCGTCCAGGGTGTGGATCGACGCATTGGCCAGGGCCGGATAGTTTGGGGTTGACCGGGGGCCGATGCGCACGGGCGGAGAGAGCAGGTCTGATCCCAAGACCGTCGGGGGGCCGGACGGTCCGCGCCCCTGGATCCTGGTGACGGAATAGGACTGCCGGAGGTTCCAAGCGGGGCTGTCCAGCGATGTGATGGGGCCCGTGTTGTAGAGGAATGTGTTCGGGTTCTGGGTGATTGTCTCGAACTGAAAACGGTAGGTGATGTCCTCCACACTGTCGCCGTTGTTATCGATCAGGATTTCGTAGAGGACATCGTCGCCGAACTGGAAGAAATTCGGCCCGCCTGCCGGCTCTTCCAGGGGAATGAAGTTGGCCAGGATCGTGACTGTGCCTGGAGCGTCAGGGCTGACAAAGGCGTATAGGTCGGTGTTGTCGGCGACGGGGTCTTTGGAGATGGCTGGCGCTTCGCGGTGTGACGACATGGCTCTACCCCGCTGCGCTCGCTAGGTGCGAGACCAGGGCTAGGTCCTTGCGCACCACTTCCTTGCTGCCCACCATGATGACAACCTCTCCCTTGGTGGCGTCGCGCACAAACGCCACCAGCGAGCCCGAAGGCGGCAAAGCATCCTCCTTCGATACCGCTTGGGGGGCGGTGTGGCCGGACGATGCCACCATCCACGCAGGTGCAGCCGCCGCGAGTCCGACGGCACCCAGGCCCACCGCTGTCCCCTTCAGGAACCCCCGTCTCGATAGCCCACGTTCGGCACGCTTTGCCATTCCGTTCTCCCTTCCAGTAAACCTACCGACGGCGCACAGCCAGGCTGGGCCCGCCTGGCGCGCGCAAAACTCAACATTGTGTTACGGAACCAACGCCCACTTGGATCTCAAGCGACGCGGGCGGACCCCGGAGCCCCTCTTTCTGGCAAGGCCCCATTAACGTATCATGCCTATTGGCGAACCATTGACCGGCTCTAGCGGGCCAGCAGGCCAGATACGGAGAAGGATGCCAATGGTCAGTTTCACTATTCCCCCTGACATCCGCGAAGACCGGCGCAAGGTCTCCGAGTTCATGAACGAGCACGTCTACGCCAACGAGGCCGCCCTTACCCGAGAGGATGACGCGGCCGAGGCGCTGATGAAGGAGCTACAGGCCAAGGTGAAGGCCATGGGCATGTGGGCCCCCTTCATCGGGCCGGAGGCGGGCGGCAGCGGTCGCGGCTTTCTGCCCTACGCCTACATCAACGAGATCATCGGCCGCAGCCCCTTCGCGCAGCGGGTCTTCGGCTGCCAGGCGCCCGACACCGGCAACTCAGAGATCCTCCTCCTCTACGGTACGCCGGAGCAGAAGGAGCGCTGGTTGATGCCCCTGGTGGCGGGCGAGATGCGCTCCTTCTTCTCGATGACCGAGCCCGAGGTCTCCGGCGCCGACCCCACCGGTCTGCAGACCCGCGCCGTGCGCGATGGCGACGAGTGGGTGATCAACGGCCACAAGTGGTTCAGCAGCAGCGCCCTGGAGTCCAACTTCGGCATCGTAATGGCGAACACCGACCCCGAGGCCCAGGCACACCGGCGGTTCAGCATGATCATCGTCCCAACGGAGACGCCGGGCGTGGACATAGCCCGCGCCGTGCCCGTGATGGGCCACACTGGCCGGGGCTGGACCACCCACTGCGAGATCTACTACCGGGACGTCCGTGTGCCGGTGACCAACACCCTGGGCAATGTCGGGGACGGCTTCGTCATCGCCCAGAAGCGCCTGGGGCCGGGGCGCATCCATCACTGCATGCGCTGGCTGGGGCAGATGCAGCGCGCCTTCGAGATGATGTGCTCGTACGCCCTCAAGCGCCACGCCTTCGGCGGCCCGCTGGCCGATAAGCAGACCGTCCAGAACTGGATCGCCGATTCGGTGGCCGAGATCCAGGCGGCGCGGCTGCTCACCCTCCACGCCGCCCACAAGATCGACGAGGGGCTCGACCCCAGGGTGGAGATCTCCATCATCAAGTTCTTTGGCGCCAAGGTGCTGCACGACGTCATCGACCGGGCCATTCAGGTGCACGGCGCCCTGGGCGTGACGGAAGACACGCCTCTGTCCTCCATGTATCGAAATGCACGCGGCGCCCGCATCCTCGACGGGCCCGACGAGGTGCACCGCATGGTGGTGGCGCGACGCGTGCTGCGCGTCTTTCGCGAAGGCGCCGTCTGGCAGTTCGAGTAGCAATGGGACAGGAAGGGCCGGCGGAGCTGGTGAATATCGAGGCCCTGGAACGGTTCCTGCGCGAGCGGGTGCCGGAAGCCCAAGAGCCCCTGCAGGTCAGGAAGCACGAGGCCGGCTACTCCAACGAGACCCTGTTTGTTGACTGCGACCCGCACAAGTGGGTGCTGCGCCGGCCTCCCGCGGGCGAGCTGCTGCCCACCTCCCACGATGTCCTCCGGGAATGGCGGATGATCTCGCCGCTTTATCAGGCCGGCGTTCGCGTCCCCCGGCCCATCGTCGCCTGCGACGACCCCTCGGTCATCGGCGCGCCCTTCTACGTGATGGAGCGTGTGGATGGATTCGTGATCCGCGATTCCATCCCGCCGGCCCTGGACACGGCCCAGGAGAGGCGACGCATCGCGGAAGAGCTCATCGACGCCCTGGTCGAGATTCACGCGGTGGACTGGGAGAAGGCGGGTCTGGCGGGCATGGGGAAACCGCAGGGGTACCTTGAGCGGCAGGTCCGCCGCTGGGCGGGCCAGTTGGACTTGACCCGAATCTACACGCGTGAGCTGCCGGGCATCGACGAGGTGACCGAGTGGCTGCGGACCCACATCCCGGAGTCGGGGCCAGCCACCGTCGTCCACGGCGACTACAAGCTGGACAACGTGATCTACTGCGAGGAGGCGCCGGCACGCCTGCTGGCCGTCCTGGACTGGGAGATGGCCACGCTGGGCGACCCCCTCGCGGACGTGGGCTACTGCCTCTCCTTCTGGGGCCCGGCCGGCGTCCAGTTCGAGAGCAGCCTGCACGACCTCAATCGGCTGAGCCAGGCGGAGGGCTTTCCCACGTACGAGGAGATGGCGGCCCTGTACGAGGAGAAAAGCGGGCGCCCGGTGCGCAACTTGCCCTTCTTCGTATGCCTGGGCGTGTGGAAGATAGCCA
>MEYC01000105.1 GCA_001775715.1 Candidatus Aminicenantes bacterium RBG_16_66_30
GGGCCTGCGACGACACGTCCTGGCTCCACAACGTCATCGGCATCCTCAGCGAAGCCGCCTCGGTCCGGGCGGCCACTCCCGTCCACATCGAGCCGAATGAGATCTCGGATTCCTATTATGAGAAGCGCATGGACTTCGTCGATCCCTGGCCGGGCGGCTGGTGGCGCCTCCGGGACATCGTCGACTACGAGCTCGTCCTGTCGAAGAGCATGATCAAGACGGCCGGCCTGCACAAAGAGGACCTCCTCTTCAACTTCTACCAGATGTACAGGATCTCCATCGAGAAGGTGGACAGTGGCCAGCCCTATGCCTTCATCATCCCGGCCATCCAGCGGGACTACCCGACGATGCTCAGGATGCTCGAGGTCCTGAAGATGGGCGGCGTCGAGATCCACCGGGCCAAAGCCGACTTCATCGCCGGCGGCCGTTTCTACAACGCCGGCTCGTTCGTCGTCAAGACCTCCCAGCCGTACAAGACTTACGCTTGGGCCCTCCTCGAAAAACAAAAATATCCCGACATGCGTCAATATCCCGGCGGACCCCCGGTCCCGCCCTACGACAACGCGGCCTGGACGCTCCCGCTCCAGATGGGCGTCGCCTGCGACCAGATCGAGGAGGCCTTTGAGGCCAAGCTGGAGAAGATCGACGCGGTCCCCATGCCCAAGGCCCCGGCCAAGCAGGGACAGGGCGCCTACATTATCCTGAACTCTCAGGTCAACGCGTCCTACAGCGTCGCCTTCGCCCTGCTCAAGGACAAAGCGGAGATGTGGCGGACGACGGCCCACGCGGCGGTCAAGGGCGTCGAGGTCCCGGCCGGGAGCTTCATCGTCAAGAACACGCCCGAGGTCAAAAAGGCCCTGCCGGCCATCCTGGACAAACACCATCTGGCCGTCGTCGACGCCGACGACATCGCCGGCCTGCCCAAAGCGGCCCTCAAAGCGCCGCGGATCGGGCTCTTCCAGTCTTGGCGGGGCAACATGGACGAGGGCTGGACGCGCTTCGTCTTCGACGACCTGGGCGTCCCCTATAAGACGCTCCACAACGCCGACATCAAGGGGACGAAGGAGAAGAAGGCCGATCTCCGGGCCGAGTACGACGTCATCGTCTTCGCCGACGAGAACGCCAACACGATCAAGGGCACCCGGCCTGCGACGACGCCGGGCGCCGGCGGGGCCGAATCGCCCATGGCCCGGGCTTTCCGCCAGGGCACGATGCCGCCCGAGTACGAGGGAGGGATCGGCCAGGAGGGCGTCGACGCCCTCAAGGCCTTCGTCGAGAAGGGCGGCATCCTGGTCGCGCTCAACGGCGCCTCGGAATTCGCCATCGGCGACTTCAGCCCGCCCGTGCGCAACACCCTCACCGGCGTCGAGAGGACCAAGTTCTTCTGTCCGACCTCGATCCTGCGCATCCTCGTCGACAACGAGACGCCCATCGGCTACGGCATGCCCAAGGAGGCCGCGGCCATGTTCGTCAACAGCCTGGCCTTCAGCACGTCCTCGCCCCCCTTCGAATGGGACCGCAAGGTCGTGGCTTCCTACCCGAAGGATGAGATCCTGCTCAGCGGCTGGCTCCTCGGCGAGGAGTACCTGTCCCGCCGGGCGGCCGTGGTCGATACGAAATGGAAGGACGGGCGGATCATCCTCATCGGCGTCCGCTGCCAGAACCGGGCCCAGTCCCACGGGACGTACAAGTTCCTCCTGAACGCCCTTCTCTATCCGGGGATGTGAGGCGGCCTATTTCGCTTTGAGGAGGAGGGATTCTCCCGGCCGGAGCTCGGCCTCGATGACGCCGTCCGTGATGCGAACCGAGCCCAACGCGCCGCCGGAGGTTTCATAGGTCCCGCCCGGGAAGGGATTCTCGAGCCGGAGCTTGCCGCCTATCTCGGACCTCACCCGGACCTCGGTGACCTTGCCGGCCTTTTTTTTGGCCGACACGAGGAACGCGCCGTAGGTCCTGAGCGAGTCGAACGAGATGTCCTTCCATGCCGCCGGCACCGCCGGGAAGACCCGGACGACGCCGGTATGGCTCTGGAGGAGCATCTCCTGGATACCCGCCGCGAAGGCGAAGTTCCCCTCGAGCGTGAACGGCCGGTAGGTGAATTTCGATTTGCCGGACTTCGTCTGGTCTCCGTTGGCGTGGAAGCTGTTGGGCAGGCAGAAGCACTCGGCGAAGGTCCTCAGCGCCTCGGCCGCTTTCTCTCCATCCATGGCCCTGGCGGCCAGGTTCCCCAGCCAACTGTAGGAGTATCCGCACCACCAGTCAGGCCCCAGGCGGTCGAGCTCGGCCAGGGCGCCGCGGATCGTCATTCGAGCGGCCTCTCCCCCGCTCCAATCGACGAGGCCCAGCGGATGGATGGCCATGAGATGGGAGAAATGTCGGTGTGAGGCCCCGAGCGGATAGGCCGGAGCGACGAGGAGCCGCCCGTCGTCCTCGGCCAGGGCCAGGTCCGGCCATTCGCCGAGGACTTCCCGCCATCTCCCCGCTTCTTCGGCGAGCCCCAGCTCGCCGGCCATGACCGCCGCCGCCCCGTATAGCCAGCGGATGAGGGCGAGGTCGAAGTTCGTCGTCTCATGGAACCAGGCCTCGATCCGGTTGTCGTTGATCTCGGGGCTCGAGCTCAAGGGCAGCTTCCGTTTCCCGTCCGCCCGGCGGATGGAGATGTTGTCGATGAACACCGCCACGGCTTTGAGGTAGGGATAGCCCCTTTCCTCGAGGAAGGCCCTGTCGCCGCTGAAGCGCCAATGGAGCCAGAAGTGATGGGCCAGCCAGGCCGAGACCGTCGGACCGAGCGAGTACTGGATCCAGCCCCCCATCGGGGCCCCGTCGAGCGTGGCCACGCCGGGAACGTTGAGCCCCTCGACCCCGAAATACCGCTTGGTGTAGGCCTCGCATCTCGGCTTGATGGCCCACAGCCAGTCGAGGAAGGCCAGCCCGTCCTCCAGCCGGTTGCCGCTGTAACAAGGCCAGTAGCTGAGCTGGGTGTTGAGGTCGTTGTGGAAATCGCCCTTCCACGGCGGCAGGCTGCCATTGTCCGCCGTCCAAACGGCCTGGAGCGTGATCGGCGGCGCGCCGCGGCGCGAGGCCGCCCCGAACTTGTAGGTCTCGAGATACCACTGCTTTTCCAGGACCGGATCGGGAAGCCGGACCGTCGATCGGGCCCAGAAGGCCTTCCACCAGGCCCTGTGCGTTTCGAGGTCTCGGACAAGTGAGCGCTTGAGGGCCCGGGCCGCCGAATCCGGGGCCAGGTCGCCCCCCTTCCCCCAGGCCGCCGGCCCCGCTTCTGTCTCCGGATAGACGGAGCTCACGCTCCAGACGCCGGTGAGGGCGCCGCCGGCCGGAAGGTCCCAGTCGACGGCGACCTCGTAGCTCATGCCGCCCCAGCCCTCCTGATGGCAGCGGATAGAGGTCTCGTCATGGACGATCTCAGGTTTGGGATAGCCCAGGCTGGCCAGCGTCTTGGTGTCGAGCGAGTTCTTTCCCGCATCCGAGGCCGGCACGGCCGCGGCATAGGCGGGCGGGATGAGCTTGGGCCTCTTCCCCAAGGGGAGGCCTTCGAACTGGAACCAGCCAACAGGCTCGGTCGCGTGGACGAACGTCATCAGCCTGGCCCCGCTCTTCCATCTCACCCGGCAGACGCCTTCCGCGACGGAGAGCCGCACAGACTCGACCTCGCCGAGGGCGGAGACGTCGAATTCGATGGCGGCGGCCGGGATCTTGGTCGGGGCCGGGTCGCGATCATAGGGGACGTCGCCCATCCTGTGGACGGGCCCGTAGTCATTTTTCAGGACCTTTCCCCTGACCCAGGCGAAGCGGAATTCGGGGCCGTCGAATTCGGCGACGGGGCGGAGGTCCCAGAGGTCGGCCCGGTCGAGGGACATCCGGAGCCAATCCCCCCGTTGCCAGACGAGCGCTCCGACCAGGCCGTTGCCGAGCGGGACCGCCTCGTCCCAGGTCGAGGCGAGCTTGTCGAACACGAGGTCGTGCCTCGCGGCCGGCAGATCGGTCTGGAGCCCCGGCGGCATGCACGAGGAGGCGGCGAATAGCGCCGCGAGAAGGAGCCGGGAGAGGGATCGGATCGACATGCGCACCGCCTTTCTCTATTCCGCGAGTCCGGCGACGAACCCCGAAGCCCAGGCCCAGGCCAGATTGTAGCCGCCGCGCCCGCCCTGGACGTCGAGGACCTCCCCGGCGAGATAAAGGCCTTTGCGGAGCTTCGATCCGAGCGTCCGGGGCGCGACCTCGCGGGCGTCCACCCCGCCCGAAGTGAACTCGGCCTCGTTCCAGCTCCTGGTCCCTTGAACGCGGAATTCGCGGGACTTGAGCGCCGCGGCCAGCTTTTGGGCCGCGTCCGCGCCGCGCCCCGGGCCGCCCGCGGCGGCCGCTTCGCGAAAGAGCTGGGGCATGACCAGGGCGAACTTCTCGGGCAGGAGCCCCGCGGCGAGGTCCCGTTCGGGCCAGCCGGCCCGGAGCCTCTTCGAGAGCTCGTCGGCCAGCTCCTTTTCGGGCATGAACGGAACGAAGTCGACGGCAACGGCCGTATCTTTCTCGCCGTCCCGGTTGAGGGCGATCGAGAGGCTTTCGCTGACGTCCAGGACGGCCGTGCCGGAAAGGCCGTATTGGGTGAAGAGGAGCTCTCCTTCCGTCGATGGACCCGGCCGGCCTCCGATCCGGGCGGCGACGCACGTCCTGAGCCTCTGACCCTGGAGGAAGTGGCACATCCGGTCTTTGACGAGGAGAGGGACGGCGCTCGGCACGGGAGTGACGATCCGGTGTCCGAACGAAGCGGCCAGATCGTAGCAGGAGCCGTTCGATCCGAGGGCCGGATAGGAGCGTCCGCCGCCGGCCAGGATGACGGCGCGGGCCGCGATGTTCCGGCCGTCGGCCGCGTCGACGATGAACCCGACCGGGGCCGCCGTGATCCGATCGACATCGAACCCCGTCTCGACCGTGACGCCCCGTCTTTCCATTTCGAGCTCCAGGACCTTGAGAACGGAGGCGGCCTGGTTCGTCGCCGGATAGACGCGGCCGCTCTCATCGGACTGAAGAGAGAGACCGAGCCCTTCGAAAAACACCTTGATCTCTTTCGCGCCGAAGCGGTCGAGGACGGACGCGACGAGACCGGGATCGGTCGAGGTGAAGGCCGCCGCCGAAAGGCCCTCGTTCAGGAGATTGCAGCGGCCGCCCCCGGTGGCCAGGAGCTTTTTTCCGGGGCGCGACAGCCGCTCGAGGAGGACGACCGAAGCCCCGCGCCGGGCGCCGCTAGCCGCCGCGGCCAGGCCCGCCGCCCCGGCCCCGACGACGGCCAGATCGAAAAGCTCGGACATGGGATTAGATTAGCCGATTGCGTCCGGCCGGGTAAAGGGGCGGCGAAAAAAAGGCCGGCCGCGCCTAGGCCCCAAGGATCTGGCAGGCCCGGTCGATGTTGGAGACGTCCATGACGACCGAGATCATGTTCCCCTTGTGGGCCAGCGTCCCATAGCAGTACTCGATGTTGATGCCCTCGTCGCCGAGCTTGGTCGTCAGGTCGGCCAGGGCGCCGGGCCTGTTCTCGAGGTCGATCTTGAGGACGTCGCGGAGCTCGGTCGTGTAGTTGAGCTTGCCCAGCAGCTTGACGGCCTTGTTGAGCTGCTGGACGACGAGCTTGGCCGTGTCGTGGAAGACGCCGATGGCCTCGATATTGATCTCGTTCTCGGCCAGGAAGCTGCACAGGTCCCCGAGCTGGGACGGCTTGTTCTCCAGGATGACGTAGATCTCGGTGATGCGCTCGACCATGCGTGACCCCCTATCCGGTCAGGATTTCATCGCCCCGCACTCCCTATTCATACCATGAAGCCGAGGTTTTCGCAATCGCAGAAGGCTCAGTCGAATATCTTTGCGGGATTCATGATGCCGTGGGGATCGAAGACGCGCTTGATGCCGCGCATGATCTCGATCTGGCGCTCGTCGAGGACGAGGGAGAGGTAGGGCTTCTTGACCAGTCCGATGCCGTGCTCGCCGGAGATGACCCCGCCGCGGGCCCGGCAATCCCGGAAGAGCTCCGTCCGGATGGGATCGGCCTTGGGGCGCCATTCGCTCTCAGGGACCGGGACCATCCGGCCGTTTTCGTAGCGGGCCTTCATGATGTGCGTATGGACGTTGCCGTCCGCGGCGTGGCCGAACGTCGGCAGCCACATCCCGTATCGGGCCGCGACCTCGCGGACGAAATGGACGTGGCCGGCCACCTCGGCCCGGGGAACGGCGATGTCGAGGATCTCGACGGTCCCGGCCTTGATGGCGTCATAGATCTTCGAGCGGATGGCCAGGACCTCGTCCTGCTTGCTGGGGGTATCGGCGATGAAGACGTCGATCGCGCCCTTCTCACAGCATACTTCGGCTACGGCCTGGGAGAGGCGGTCGATCTCCTCCTCGGACGGGGCGTCCAGGATGACCAGGAGATGCGTTTTCCCGAGCTTCGTCGGCCATTTCTTGTGGATGTGCTCCTCGGTCAGCGTGATCGGCTCGATCTCCAGGAACTCGACCGCGAGCGGCACGATCCCCCTCTTCATGATGAGCGGGACGGTCTCGAGCGCCGGCTCCAGCTCCTCGAACGGGACGACGAGGGAGCGCATGATCCCGGGCTTGGCCTTGAGATGGAGGACGACCTTGGTGACCACGCCGAGCGTGCCCTCCGAGCCGATCACGAGGTGCATGAGGTTATACCCGGTGCTCGATTTCTCGAGCTTGCCGCCGAGCCGGAGAATGTCGCCCGACGCCGTGACGAGCTCGAGACCGCGGACGTAGTTGCGGATGGTGCCGTATTTGACGGCCCGGCTGCCGCCGGCGTTGGTCGCGACCAGGCCGCCCATCATGGCGCTCTCGTCCCCGGGATGGGGCGGGAAATAGAGCCCGCCCTCTTCGACGGCCTGGGTGAACTCGGACAGGCGCACGCCCGCCTCGGTCACAGCCATCTGGTTGTCGGCGTCGATCTCGAGGACCTTGTTCATCCGCTCGAGGGAGAGGACGATCCCGCCGAGGACCGGGACGCAGCCGCCGCAGAGCCCCGTGGCCCCGCCGCGCGGGGTCACCGGAACGCGGTGGGCATCGGCGATGCGCAGGACGGCCGCGACCTCTTCCGCCGTCCCGGGGCGGACGACGAGGTCCGGGTCGTGGGCGATCTCCCGGAGCGAGAATTCGTCGTGGCCGTAATCGGCGGCCTTGTCGGCGCCGGAGAAGGCGTTGGCGGCGCCGACGGCGGAGACGATGGAGGAGCGGATGTCGGCGGTGATCTTCGTGGGCATGGCGATCTCCTATCGTTCGGCGCTCCTGAGCTGAACGGGTACGCCGACCATGATCTGGGGGCGGCCCTTGTAGAGCTCGATGATCCCCGTCGCTTCGATCGTGCGGCCTTCGAATTCGAGCGATCCCGGGAGCGATCTGTAGACGCTGAGAGGGATGGCCGCGTCGAAGGCCGCTCCGTCAGCTTCGAGAAGATGGAAGCCGCCCCGCTTGAAGGACCGGAGGCAGCGGAATTTGACGGTGAAGATCCCGCCGACGAGCCCGGCCGCCTCGGCGGCCGCGATCACC
>MEYC01000106.1 GCA_001775715.1 Candidatus Aminicenantes bacterium RBG_16_66_30
GCCGGCGAATTCGTAGCCGGTCTGCGTCCCGTAGCGGGCCAGGTTGAGTTTGAAGACGTTCTTGCCGTTGCCGCTGAGGTCATAGACGAGGGAGAGGCGCGGCGAGAAGATCCTGGAATCGATGGCCGGATCGAACTTGTCGATGCTCAGCTCGACGAGATAGTTCGACAGGAAGGCCGCCGCGGGCTGGGTGACGTTGGCGACGATGGACTTCTCGATGTCGTAGCGCAGCCCGAGGGTCACCGCCAGACGGCCGAAGCTTAGAGTGTCCTGGGCGAAGGCCGAATAGCGGTCGAACGTGTAGTTGTTGTAGTAGTCGCGGATGATCCAGGCCTCGGTCCAGTTGTCCTCCGGCCAGTCGGCCACGATGAGGCCGCCCTCGTAGAGGGAATAGCTGGACACCCCGGCGTGGATGTAGTCGACGCCGAACTTGAACTCGTGGTCGGCGCCGAGAACGTTCTCGGCGAAGAAGTTGCCGTTGAGGGTGGCATTGGTCTGCGGCCGGACCGTGTTGTAGTCCGCGATGTTGCCCGTGACATAGAACTCGGGCTGATAGGTCTGGGTCTGGTAGGGGCCGTCCCCCGGCCTTACGGTGTGTTCGCCGAGCTTGGGGATGAGGTGGAAGGTGTTGTGGGTGTAGGCGACCTTGGCGTTGAGGAAGAGATTGCCGAACATCTGTTCGAGCTCGGCCTTGTAGATGGGCGTCGGGCCCACCTGGTTCCAGACGGTCTCCGGGGCCTGCGAAGCGGCCCCCCAGGCCGTCCGGCCCCACTTCTGCTTGTTGTCGTATTCGTAGAAGAGGTTGGCCCGGGTGTTCCTGGCCAGCTGGGCGTCGAGCCGGAAATACCCGGATTCGAGGAACGTGTTATCCTCGACGCCCGTGATGCCGAACGTGCCCAGGTCCTGGATGCCGTAGGAGCCGTAGAACCAGACCTTGTCCTTGACGATGGGGCCGCCGAAGTTGGCGCCGTAGAGGAAGATCTTGTTGATGCCGGCGCCCGTGTAGGTCGGCCGCGAGATCCTCAGTGACTCGGGGATGTTGTGGGCCTGCCAGGCCTTTTTCGAGGCGTCGACGTAGAGCATGCCCGTGAAGGCGTTGCCGCCGCGCTTGGTGATGAAGTTCAGCTGGACGCCGCCCGTCTGGGCCCGGACATCGTTGTTGCCGTAGTTGATCATAATCTCTTCGAAGCCGGCCATGTTCAGGTAGCCGGGGGCGGCGCCGAGGGCGCTGTTGTCGGTGATGTTCGCGCCGTCGACGTTCCAGGTCGCGTCGCCCGAAGAGGAGCCGTGGCCGAAATAGCCGGACTGCTGGCCGCTGTCGCTGCCGCCGACGTTCTCGCGGTCGATCATCATGCCCGGCGACATCTGCATCAGCACCCATGGATCACGGGCGGTCGGCAGGCGCATGATCATCTCGTTGGTGATGTTGACGCCGACCTGCGTCCTCTTGGTGTCGATGACAGGCGTCTGCCCGATGACAGTGACCTGCTCCTCGAGCGCCGCCTGGGGCATCTCGATGTTCAGCTCGACGTCGCGGCCGTAGGATACGCCGATCCCCTGGCGCGTGACCGTCTGGAATCCGGTGAGCTCGAACACGACTTGGTAGTCGTTGGCGACCGGCAGGTTCAGGAACCTGAAGTTGCCTTCAGCCGAGCTGACGATGCTGCGCGGCGCAGTCTTCGAGCCGGTCAGTGTAATGCTGACGCCCGGAAGGGCGTTCCCTTCATTGTCCGTGACCTTGCCCCGGACGGCTCCGAACTCCTGGGCGCAAATGAAGCCCGCGGTCAGTAGCAGAAGGGAGAAGATAATGAGAACTTTTCTCAATCAGACCTCCTTGTTTCGCATGAGAAATTAAAACCCCCTAGAGAAAAGCACCTGATACCTTAATCTCTTATGGATGTACCCGGACTTCACCTCCTTAATTCCACATAAAAAACTGGTCTTAACACATTTGTGAGAACACTGAAGGTGTCCCGTAATGCCTTTTCTTGGTGCAAATCTCATGCCATTATGGTGTTATTTTATATTATTTATTATTAATCATTTACAAACCTTATTTAGTAAAATAATCCAAGATATTGGAGCCCAATTCAAACGGTTGGATGGATTCGCCCCGTCGAGGGTGAGATTGGGAGCCGCCGAGGCACGGCCCGCGGGGATTCGCGGGACACGGCCCCGGATTGATTCGGCGACGTGGGCTATGCTATACCTTGCCCCGAGCCGAGGGGCCGCCATGAGCAAGCCGATCCCGAAAGAGGGCATCCCGCGGGTGCCGCCTGAGGAGAAGCTCCGGGAGCTTGCAACGCCGTACCGCGAGGCCGTCGGGCCGGCGGCCGTCAGGCGGCTCGAAGCGCGGTGCGACGGCCTCGGCCTGCGGTTCGCCGGGGACGAGCTCGTCATCCTCGCCGCCCTCGATACCCCGGCCAAGGTCCAGCAGTTCTTGAGCGCCGAGCTCTATTACAACGACGACCACGCCTCGGTCGACCAGGAGGAGACCGCGACTCCGCCGCGGCTCGTCCTCCGGACGGGCATGGCCCACTGCTTCGAGGGCGCGATGTTCGCCTACGCGGTGAACCATCTCCACGGCCATGAGCCCCGGCTGGTCATGCTCGAGGCCAGCCAGGACGCCGACCATAACCTCGTCGTTTGCCGCGACCCGGCGACCGGCCTCTATGGCGCGACGGCCCAATCGCGCTACCCCGGGCTCGTCGGCCGGCCGGCCGAGTACGCGACGACCCGGGCCCTGGCGGAGACCTACGTGCCGCTCTACTACAGCGACCGGACGCTCGATCCGAAGGACCTCACCCTCGTCGGCTTCTCGGAGCCGGTCGACCTCGTCGCCAAGTACAGCGCGGGCTGGATCGGATCGGACGAGCCGCTCTGGGACATCTACTACACCTATATCGACGATTCCGTTCTTTTCCGCTATTTCTTCGACGACCCCGGCCGGCCCCATCTCTATCCGGCCCTGCGCGCTCTCAAGGAGAACTGGATCCGGATCGACGCCGCGGGGGAGCCCTTCGTCAGCCTGGGCGACCTCCCGGCCGGGGCGCGCGAGGCCTGGGACGCTTTCTGGAAGGCCTATGGCCCCGATGACGGACCGAGGCCCCGCGGGCGGGCCCGCGAGATCGAGCAGGCGTTCTTCCGCCTCACCGGCACGACGCCGATCGACCTCGACGACAACGCCTTCGACCTCCAGTTCTTCCTCGCCGCCGGCTACCGCATCGACCAGCTGATCAAGTAGAAGGGACTGGCCCCGGCAAGGGGACTGTCCCTCTTGGAACGATTGGAGGCGATTATGAAGCGGCTTAGCGATCGTCGGTTCGGCGGCATGACCTTCTACGCGGTTCTCGCCTTGCTCCTGATTTCCGCGGGCTGCGCGGAACGGTTCGACAACCTCGCCGAGCTCGGCCGCTACGATGTCGTGTGGGACCGGGCCGGGAGCGGCTCGAAGGACTCGATGCCGGCCGGCAACGGCGACGTCAGCCTCAACGTCTGGACGGAAGGCGCGACCGGCTCCGTTTGCTTCTACATCGGCAAGACCGACTCCTGGGACGAGACTGGGCGGCTCCTCAAGATCGGCAAGGTCAGGATCAGGATCGAGCCGAACCCGTTCGCGGACGGACGCGCCTTCGTTCAACGGCTCGACCTGCGGAGCGCGGCCGTCGAGGTCGCGGCCGGCGAGGGCCGGGACGCCGCGAGCGTCCGCGTCTGGGCCGACGCCAACCGCCCGGCCGTACGGGTCGAGGCGCGCGTCCCCCGAACGAGCGTCGTGACGGCGACGATCGAGCCCTGGCGTCTCGCTCCCGAGGTCATCCAGGACTCCCTCGTCAGCGGGCTCAACTATTATCCGGAGATCTTCGGCCCGACCGTCGTTTCGCCCGACGTCGTCGTCGACGATCCGGCCGGCCGTGTCGTCTGGTATCACCGCAATCCCGAGACGCCCTCCTTCGCCAGGAACCTGACCATGCAGGGGCTCGAAGGCGCGGGCATCGCCGACCCGCTCAAGGACAGGATCTTCGGGGCGATCATGGAAGGGGAGGGGTTCGCCAAGCAGGGGACGAAGGCGCTCGCCTCCGGGTCCGGCGCCGTCCGCAGGCTCGGCATCCACGTCCTGACCCTTCAGCCGACGTCGCCCGAACGATGGCTGGCCGCGGCCGAAAAGACGCTGGTCGAAACAAACGCGACGGACCCCGCCGCCGCCGCCTGGGCCGCCCACCTCGCCCATTGGCGGGAGTTCTGGGGCCGGAGCTGGATCTACGTCCGGAGCTCCGACGGCCCGACGGTCAAAACGCCGCTCGGCGAGGAGAGCGAAGGCGCCGTCGTCACCCGCGGCTACGTCCTCCAGCGCTTCATCAACGCGTGCGCCGGACGCGGGGCCCATCCCATCAAGTTCAACGGGTCGATCTTCACGGTCGACGAGGAGCGCGCCGAGGGTTTCGCCGATTACCGCCGCTGGGGCCAGGGCTACTGGTGGCAGAACACCCGCTTGCCCTATATGTCGATGCCGGGGGCCGGCGACTTCGACCTCATGCGGCCATTCTTCCGCATGTATTCCGGCCTCCTGCCGCTGGCGCTCTACCGGACGCGCCATTATTTCGGCCACGGCGGGGCCTACTTCCCCGAGTGCATCTATTTCTGGGGACCGGTCTTCACCGAGGTCTGGGGCGACAAGACGCTCGCCGAGATGCCCGAACCTTACCAGGCCAACGGCTACCACAAGTACGAGTGGGTCGGCGGGCTGGAGATGGCGGCGATGATGCTCGAGGTCTTCGCCTATACGGGGGACGAGGACTTCCTCCGGGCGACGGCGCTGCCCTTCACGGACGCCGTCGTGAGGTTCTTCGACGAGCATTACGGCGTCGGCGCGGACGGCAAGCTCGACATGACGCCGTCCCAGTCCCTCGAGACCTGGTGGGACTGCACCAACGCCATGCCCGAGGTCGCCGGATTGCACGATCTGATCCGGCTGGCCAAGACGCTGCCTTCGGCCTTGCTCCCGGCGGACTTATCGAGCCTCTTGGCCCGTCTCGAAGCGAAGCTCCCGTCGATACCGACGCGCGAGATCGACGGCGCGCGCATGCTCGCCCCGGCGGAGCGGTTCGCCGACAAGCGCAACGTCGAGAATCCCGAGCTCTACGCCGTCTATCCTTTCCGCCTCTTCGGCCTCGGCAAGCCCGGGATCGAGCTCGCGGTCCGGGCCCTCGAGCGTCGCGAGGACAGGGGCCATTTCGGCTGGCGCCAGGACGATATGTTCATGGCCCTCCTCGGCCTGGCCGAGGACGCGCGGAAGGGCCTCGTCGAGCGAGCGGCGAAATGGGACGCGCGCCACCGCTTCCCCGCCTTCTGGGGCCCCAACTATGACTGGACGCCCGACCAGGACCACGGCGGCGTCCTGATGAAGACGCTCCAGCTCATGCTTCTCCAGGCGGAGGGCGAGTGGATCCGCCTCCTGCCGGCGTGGCCCGCCGGATGGGACGCGGATTTCAAGCTTCACGCGCCGGGCCGGACGGTCGTCGAGGGCCGGGTCCGCGGCGGGAAGGTCGTGGCGCTCGAGGTCACCCCGCGCTCGCGAAGAGCGGGCCTGATCCCGACGACGCATAAATAGTTAAACCAAGTCGTCGGTCAAGAAGGACAGTCCCCGTTCGGGGACAGTCCCTATGTCAGAAGCTGAAACCGACGCCGACGCCCCAAACGAAGCGCTTGGAGCTGTAGGTCATCTCGAAACCGGGATAGGTGGATTCCCCCGGCTTGGCCGTCGCGTACCGGGCGAAGGCGTCGAAGGACAGGTCGGCGATCCTCTCGTCGTTCCTCCAGATCGAGAACACCGGCCCTTCGTAGCCGAAGCCCAGGGAAAAGACGTCGCGCGCGAGATCGGGGTAGACGGGCGTGCGGTCGGCCGCCGAGACGGAGCTCTCATGGCGGGCGTAGCCCACCCGGACCGCGATCGTCTTGGAAGGCCGGAATTCGAGCCCGGCCTTGATCCGCTTCGTGTCCTCGAGGGCAAAGGGGACGCCCTGGGTCCCGTAGTCCGGCGCAATGCCGTAGAAGTCCTCGAAGGCCTGCGTCCAATTCGGGCTCAGCCCGTCGTCCGCGCTGACGGAGCGGACCGTCCATTCGCCGAATTCGCTCCAGCGCGTCCAGACGATGTCGGCGCAGAGCGAGATCCGCCAAAAAGGCGTAAGGGCGACGCCGC
This sequence comes from Candidatus Aminicenantes bacterium RBG_16_66_30, assembly GCA_001775715.1. GTDB lineage: Bacteria > Acidobacteriota > Aminicenantia > Aminicenantales > Saccharicenantaceae > RBG-16-66-30. The sequence goes on from MEYC01000106.1 coordinate 6,197, forward strand.
AGGCGATCTCGCGCGGCAGGGTCAGCCGGGCGGTGAACGCCTGATTCCTGTAGAACCGGCGCATGAGGTCATAGACGTATTCCGGGTGCCCCTCCGGGCCGGGCACCAGGCCCCCCCCCATCGAGGAGTAGGCGAAGATATCGTTGCCGGAGAGGTCGATGCCGACGGCTCCGCGGTAGCTCGCCCCGACCTGGACGGCCGGGACGATCTTCCAGAGAGCCCCCGCGACGAATCCCACGCTTTGTCCCTTGAGGGTTAGGCGGCTTTCGAGGGGATAGGGCTCGGTGAGGGGATAGTTCGGAAGATCGAAATAGATCCTGTAATTCCAGCCCAGGTTCGAAGTGACGACGTCCAGGCCGGCGCTCACAGCGAAGTCCTTGACGACCTCAACGGCCACGGCCGTCCGGAACGAGCGCATATCGAGCTCGGAGCGGAGTACGGCGGTCCGCCCGCCCCAGACCGGGTTCCAGAGCGAATCGAAGCCGGCGGCCGGGAAGAGGCCGGTGGCCACGGTCACGCGCCGGACCGGCTGCCAGGAGAAGGCGTGTCCGCCCAGGATCTCGAACGGGTCCGAGCGGTAGGCCGGGCCGCCGCCGGGCCAGGCCGCGCTCGTCGTCCGGTTGCCGAGGATGATGTTGGTCTTGAAGCGGATCCCTCCGAGAAAGGCCAGCCCGGCGGGATTGTAGAACAGGGTCGCGGCATCGTCGGCCCGGCCTGTGAACGCGCCGCCCAGGGAGGCCGCCCGGGCGCCGGCTTCGTGGAAGCTGAAGTCGTCGGCGGCGAGCCGCGGGGCCGGGAAGGACGATGCCAGGAGGAGGCCGATGAGGGGGAAAAGCGATCTCAGGCGCGAGCTTTTCATGATAATGATTACTCCTGATGAAAGAGGAATGTTACCACTCCGAGGCGCGCTTGGGAAGCGCGGCATTTGCCAAGGAGGGGGGCC
>MEYC01000107.1 GCA_001775715.1 Candidatus Aminicenantes bacterium RBG_16_66_30
CTCCGAATCCGCTCCCCCCGTCGACCATGGCCGTCAGCGTATCAAGAAAGCCGTCTCCGTCGAAGTCCCGCTTGATGATCTTCTCTTGACCGCCGGAAGGACCGTGGCCGGTGGTATCGCTAGCTGGCCCTGAGACGGACAGACCGGCGGCCAGGACGGATAAGGCGAGGACGGCCAAGAGGTTCCGGATCATGGCACGGATCGCTCCATGTGATCGGATGATACCCACGAATCCGGGGGGCGTCAAGGCACCATTCACGCGGTTGACTGCGCCCTTCGATATCGGTTAGAGTGAGGTTAAGGAGGGGAAATGAAGAGATCCGCCGTCGCGCTGTCCTTGGCTATCATCGGTCTCGTCGCGATGACCGGAGCATCAATCGGTCAAAAGACCGTCAACCCCGGCACGCTTCTGCCCTTCATGGACAGCCAGGGGTCCTGGGGCTTCATGGACAAGAGCGGAAAGACCGTCATCCCGGCGAGCTTCTACGAAGCGAGGCCCTTTCGCGAGGGTTTCGCGCTTGTCCTGGACCAGGAAGGAGCCACGGGATACGTCGATGAGCGCGGGGCTTTCATTTGGACCGTTCCGAAGGATAGTCTTGATAAGGCCTTGGCGGACTATGGCCTGGCCGCTTTCGAGGAGGAGCTCGACACCCTACAAGGCGATCTCGGCGATTTCCATGAAGGCCTCGCTCGCGTTAAAGTGTATAGCGGCGCTTTCCAATGGCGATGCGGCTTCATCGACAGGACCGGGAAATTCGCCATCAAGCCGCAGTTCGGTAAAGCGCGAGATTTCTCAGAGGGCTTGGCGCCGGTGGAAATAGCACCCCAGAGCGGCCGTTACGGATACATCCGAAAGGACGGGACCGTGGCCATCAAGCCCGAGTATGAGAACGCCTATCCTTTCAGTGAAGGCCTGGCCGTCGTCTATCATGAAGAATTCTATGGATTCATAGACAAGTCGGGAAAAACTGTCATTGATCTGAAGTTCGACCGGGTCGGGAGCTTTTCCGAAGGCTTGGCCGCGTTCGGCGTCCGCGACCCGGGGAAGAAAGCGACGGGCTTCTATGGCGGCAGCCTTGATAATCTGATATTTTCGGGCAAGTGGGGCTACATCGACAAGTCCGGGAACGTCGTTAGCGCCGCGCAATTCGACGGGGCCGGCGATTTCGCGGAAGGCCTGGCCGCCGTTAAGAAGGGAGCCCTATGGGGTTATATTGACCAGAAAGGGAAGCTCGTCATCGAGGCCCAATTCGACTCGGCCGACTCGTTCTCGGAAGGCCTGGCGGCCGTCAAAAAGGGCGGCAAATGGGGGTACGTCGATAAGATCGGGCGGATGGCGATAGGCTTCCAATATGACGACGCTTACGGCTTTTCCGACGGCCTGGCCCAGGTCTGGACCGGCGATAAGATGGGCTACATCTTCCCGACGGGCAAGTACTTCTGGGGCCCTTCCAAATAGCCGCCCGCTCAAGGCGTTCCGGGTCATTTGGGCTTGATCACGTGGATCTTTAATCTCACGGAGGAAATGTATCGGATATCCCGTTGCTTCATGCGGCTGTGGAACACCTCGTTATGCCAGTCTTCGACGCGCTCGAGGAGCACGGTCAGCCCGTCCTTCCGTGTCCATCTGGTCTCCTCGCCCGTTCCGTAATCGGCCTCACCGTATTTATTGTCTTTGCTGGACCTTCGCTTCCATCCGTCCTTCAGCATTCCACTGAGAATGTAGCGGAGGGCCGCGTACATGGGATCGAACCACTCGCCCCCGTGACCGACGCCGGCCCAAGAGCCGTTCTTGGGATATATCGAACAATCCATCTCAAAATCCGTCGAAGCGTCCCTGTCGGAGATCCTGCCTTCCCAGCCGTCGGGCAAGCGCACCTTCGTATGCCATGTGGGGACCCTCAGCCAAGGCAGCTGCATCCTCAGAGTTCTGAGAGTCTCGAAGTCCCGGTCAGCTGCAGGAATGACGACGGCAAAGAGCGTGTCGACCAACAGACGGATCTCCTCCTTGTCTTTCTCCCCCAATTGCGCCAGGGCCCTCCCCGGCAGGAAGACGGTCAGGGCAACGAGCAATAGCGCTGAGGCCAAGGCTTTGATGTAACCGTGTTGTCTCATGTTTGCCTCCTCCGATCCGCGCGGATCCACATCCCAGGCCCCCGGCCGGCTTCCGATATAGCCCTAGAGCGGAACCTTGACCGGTTGGGCGATCAGGAACGTGTTGACGGTCCTGGCCTTCTTATAAGGGTAATAGGCGCGGGCCTCGCTCAACTCGTAGCGCGACGGGTCCATGCCGATGTTGCTGTGGTAAACGATCCCCTTATCGAAATCGATGACCTGCCAGAGGCCGTAGCTCAGATAGTGAGGCGAGAGAAGGGTCTCGTTCCTCTTCCCGGTCGCGACGTTGACGACGGCCAGCGCGCTGAAATCGTCCGCGGCGTCGCGGAAGACCAAGTGCGGGCGGTAGACGTAATCGGCCGTCTCCGCCTGGGCATAGGAGGCGATGATCGACTTGCGGAACATTTCCTGCCTCTCGATGGCCGTCTTGATCGACCGGGCGTTCAGGACCTGCCGGATCAAGAGCGCCACATCGACCACACTGAAGACGAAGGCGCTCATCGCCTGCAGCTTCGCTTCGTGCTGCGCGAATCCCTGCTTCACTGTCGCGACGGAGCTCCCCAGCATGTCGCCTCGGTTCCAATAGTAATTGGCCTGGGAGCGATACGTCAGCGACAGGTTCTGGTAACGGGCCACTTCCGCCGTGGCGAAGCTGGCCTGCTGTCTGAGCTGGCCCCCCGCAGGGTTCTGCGCCTCCTTCAGCGTTTCCTTGAGGTTCGGAGCGGCGTCATCGAGGCCGTTGAGGTGGAGTTCCCCGGCTCCAGGCGTCATGCCTTGCTTGTAGACGAGACTTCCCGTCTTGGCGTCATAGGCCGCGACTACGAGCTCGCCAATATAGACGATCCTCCCCCCGGCCTCGCGAAGCCTGATCGGGAAGGCCCGGCCCGTGGTCGTGACCAGGGTCGAGAAGACCTGCCGCCCGTTCGAGGAGTCGACGGCGACGAGGGACGTCGGCGTCCCGAAATAGAGGAGCCCGCCGCTTTCGATGAGGTTGCTGACGTTCGGCTCGAATATCGCGTAGTCCCAAAGGAGCCGCCCGTCGTTACGGTTGACGGCCAGGAGCCGGTGAGCGCCCCCTCCATCGACGCCCCGAAGATACAGCCTGGAACCCAAAGGAAAGATGTTGGTGAAGCCGATATCGCCGGGCAGGCCCACCGTCCATTTGTCCTGTCCGGTGGAGGCGTCGAAGGCGCCGAGCTTTCCGCCGGAAGAGATGGCCCAGATCATGCCCTCCTCGATCAAGGGCGGCGGCGAACTCCCGTCAAAGACGATCTCGGGCCGGGCGAAGCCGGTTTTCCCGTCCTGGGGCGACAGCTTCTCGAGCCCGTTATAGAAGACGTACAGGGCCTCGCCGACGGATTGCGGCACCGGAAGGCCGGCGCCGCCGGCGGCTTTGAACGTTCTCTGCCAAAGCATCCGGCCGTCCTCGAGGTCCAAGGCCATGAGCTCGACCGAGGCGGGGCCCGGATCGATAGCCAGGGCCGCGCCGCCGGCCATGAAGGGGATGAACATGGCTTTCTCGCCTTTGAAGCCGGCCGTCCACTTCTCCCGGCCGTCAGCAGTATCGAGGGCCAGGAGGGTCGCCGTCTTGCCCGTGTCGACTCGGTACAGCAGGAGATCCTGCAGGCTGAGCAGACAGTCGTATTGGCCCTTATGCTTGTCCCGGGAGTAGCGCCACAGGACCTCCCCCTTGGCTGTATCCACCATGAGCGTGTCGAGGTTCGGGAGGCCGGGGAAGTCCTTCCTGAGGCTTACCAGCAGCCGGTCGGGGCCGGCAGCCTGCATGTCCTCGATGAGGGCCGGGCCCAGGGGGATCTGCCAGATCGGCTTCCCCTGCTGGACGGCTCGCTTCGCGATGATCTCGTCCGGCGTGTTGGGGTAGAGCTCGCGGGCCTGAGCAAGGCCTGCTCTCGGGATCGCGGCAAAGCCCGCCAGGCTGGCGAGGAATACGACGGTCGCGCGTTTCACGGGTGTCCTCACTTGACCGTCTTGGCGATCTCGATGGCTTGTTCCTTGAGCTGGGGCAGGAGGTGTCCCATGCCGGTCACGATAAGGTTTGTGTAGCTCTTATCCGCTTTGCAGCTGATGATGACCGAGGCCAGCTCGACTTCCCCTCCGCCCGACGCTACCATCCCTTTGAGGGCCGCGTAATTGGCCGTGCCGCTCGGCAACTTGAGCTCGTCGGCCTCGACCGGCTTCATCCCCGGATTCGGGATGGTCATCGACTTCAGGCCGGCGTCCAGGGCCTTGGCCAGGTTCAGCCCAGCGCCCTTGTAACAAACGACCATCAAAGAGACGCCGGGAAGGGGATCGTACATGAACCAGCCTTTGACCTCTTTCTCCATTCCCCGGGGCTTGGGCTTCTCCGCCCAGCCCGGAGGGAGGGTTAGGCTGACCAGCTCGGTCTTCCAGGCCATGGACTCGCCGGACGGGGCCACTGCGCCGGTGCCGGCAATCGCCTTGGCGCCTTCGACGCCCGTGACCTTTTGTCCGCTGGCCCGGATCGTTTGGAACATCCCCTCCAGGCGGCCCTTCCAGGCCGCCACATCTGTCACCGCGATGAAGCTGAGGAAATAGAGCCCGTTCTCGCCGATGGCGACGCCGCCGCAGAGGGCCGCGAGCGTCACGCCGGACATGGCCCCTTTGTAGATGCCCCAGCGCGCCGGGAGACCGTTGACCGTCAGCTCCGTGACCTCGCCCTCGAGCCCGGGTTTGGCCATCCCTGACAGACGGACCGTTGTTTCGGCTTTCTTGAAGAGCTCGGCCGGATCGCTCATCCCGGGAACGCACTCGATGATGATAGACTTGCTCTCGCCTTGGAAGACGAAGACCTTGTCGTCCGTCTGCGGCGCGAGCTGCCACCCCTTGGGGAGATCGATGGCAAAACGGCCCTGGGGATCTTCGTAGGTCGTCTGGGCCCAGCCGACGGCCGTCAAGAACAGACAGGAAAACACCGCAGATAATAGCCACCGAGCCTTTCGATCCATGGCTCCTCCTTATTTGACGGTCTTGGTGATCTCGAGGGCCTGTTCCTTGAGGTCTTCGAGCAGGGACTGGAACATCGGCATCATCGGATCGTATTTCCAGCCCGGGGGAAGGTCGATGGCAAAACGGCCTTGCGGATCTTTGTAGGTGGTCTGGGTCCAGCCGATGGATGTCAAGAACAGACAAGACAGGGCCGCGGCCAGGGGGATCCATGCTCTTCGATCCATGTCTCCTCCTTATTGGGAGATTCAAGAGCCGAAGGGACTCGGACGGGGATATCTCCGGAGTGAACGCCAAAGAAGGGAGTAAGCGCCCATTTTTCCCCGCCAACTGTGTCCCGAAGGATAGCGGACGCTCAAAATGATGTCAAGCCGGATTTGACGGGTGTCAAGGCAACAAGGATTTTTCCGGTCATGGGCTGTGTGGACCTTTCCGCTCTGGCTTTCACTTAGGGGTTCCCGGCAAAAACCGCACTTGATTCGTCCGCAAGGGCTGGGATATAGTGGCGGCAGTCGGAGGAGGGAAGCCCATGAAAAGGACAGGTATCTTCGTATTCTGGACATTATCGGCCTCGACTTTCCTTTTGGCCGCCGCGGGACCGGACATGGACGGGCGCCAGACAACGGGTTCGACGACCCAGACAGAAGTCCAGTCCGTAAACCCGCAGGCGATTAGCCTGACGCCCGGAGGCCGGGCCGCGACAGCCACGATGACCGGGACGGGACTCGGAAATATCCTGGACGTCCAGGTCATTCAGGCGGGGAAGCCGGCCGAGGGATTCGAGATCACGCTCAAGCCCCGATCGGGGACGACGCGCGCCTTCGATATCAAAGCCGCGAACAAGGTCGCGCTCGGCGAATATCAGCTCCGGATCATCCTGCGGGCGCAGAAGAGGGACCTCCCTGCGGGCATGGCTTCGGTCGTCGTCAAGGCCGGAGCCCCGAGCATGAGGATCGCTCAGAAAGCGCGGGCGACCGCAGCGGCGCCCCCCACGCAGGCTTCCTCGCAGTCCGCGAAGGTCGTGCCGTCCGCCCTCCCTCCCAAGGACACGCGGGTCATTCGCTCGAGCGCCTTCAACTCCATAGCGATGGGCGTTTTCGAAGGAGCGTATTTCGATGCCATGTCCTGCGGTGGCCGGGATTCGGAGCGGAAGACGACCGTCAACGTGCCCAATGCCTATTTCAAACAGGAGCCGCTCGACCGGATGGAATATAAGTTCACGGATGGAGAGGAGGAGAGGAGCTTACAACGCAGGGGCGACGATCGTTGGTACCGCCTCGAAATCCGGGCGTGCGTGGACGGCTGGAGGCTAGCCCCGGGAAGCGCCTCCATAGAAGGAGGCAGATTCAAGATCCCCTTCAGCTTCACGGGGATCAAAGCAATCAATACCAGGGCCATTGATGAAGAGCGGAGGCGTGTCAATGAAAGCTGGGATTGGTCGGCACAAAAGGCCGATTCCGCGATCCAAGATTTCAGGTTCTCCGGGGGACTGAATATCTTTCTCACACCCGTTATTGAGAACGGAGAGCTATCCTTTCGTCTTGACGACGCGCGCTGGGAGTTCTACGGGCCTCTCACCGGCTGGATCGGGCCCGGCCACTTCGCCTTGCCCGAGGTCGAAGAGCCGAAGATCATCCACTACAAGGACCGCATGCTCGAGGTCATCAGGCAAAGGATCGTGGCGATATTCGGCGATCAGGCCGTGCGGGCAAAGCTCTCGGCCGCCCTCAACCAATCCGTGAAGACGGGGGATTTCGCCGACCGGACCATCATCGGCGTGTCCGGAAAGGGGGAAGCGATCGAAGTGACCTTTCAAAAATAGCGGGGCCGGCCTAAGCTATTAGGAAACCCTAAACGATCCGGTACGTCGCCTTGATCGGCGCGGCCGCTTTGACCATGATCCAAACGGGGCAGAAGCGTTCTTCCGACAGGGCCAGGGCCTTTTCGACCGAGGGGCCGTCGAGCCGTCCGCCGCGGAATTCGAAATCGAGCTCGATCGAGGTCAGGACGGTCGGATGGACTTCCTTCTTGACGCCGCGGGCGTGGACGGTCAGGTCCCCGACCTCCAGGCCCATCCGCTTGAGGAGCCCGACGGTGACCTGGCCGCTGCATCCGGCCAGGCTGGTGAGCAGCAGCTCGAGGGGCGAGAAGCCGTCGATGGCTTCTCCCTCGGGCGTGAAGTCGATGGCTACGGACCTTCCGGCCCGACCCGACACGCCGTCGAACTTCATCCCCTCCTTGAAAACGACGTCCGCGCGGACCTCTTTGGCCATGGGCCGGCTCCTTTCGCCGTCTTTCGGGCGCGCGCCCGGACCCAGTATCCGACAGGGGGCCCCGCGGAGTCAATCCGAGGGCGGCGCGGCCGAGCGGAGGATGAGGTCGCGGAGCGCGGTCGCCGTCCGCGCCACCGCGGCCGTCAGCCCGGAACCGAACCCGAGATCGGCCGGGACGACGCCGAGCAGGAACACCCGCTTCCCGGCGGCTTCGAGGAACTTGCCGCTGAGCGAGAGAGCGAGATGGTGGGTCGAGGAGCTCTCGACTTCGCCGAAGTCGGCCAATGGTCCGAAGACGACGGACCCCGGAGGTCCCTCGGCGGTAACGGCATCGACAAAAACGACGTTCCGGCAGTCGGCCCGGGCGATGACAGGAACGAAGTTCTCGGGGACGTCCTCGGCGTCGATGACCCGGACCTTCGTGCCGGAAAGGCCCGGCCGGACGGCTCCGGCGATCCATGGGCCGAATCCGTCATCGCGGCGGAGGATATGGCCGACGCCGACGAGGCAGGTCGGCTCCCGGAGGATCCCGGCCAGGCGAGCCGCGGCGCCGCTGGCCTCGAAGTCGCGGGCGGGGTCGTTCTTTGGATCGGTCATGGCCTGGGCCGGAGATCGTCCGGAGGCTAGTCTTATACCCCAAATCGCCGGAGGCTGTACAGAGGAGCGGCGACGGTCGAGCGGTCGGGGGCGGGCGCGTGAGGCGGAAGACGCGGACGGACCCGGGGCCCGGGACGAGTCCCCGGGTCCGCCGCTTGCTCCCTAACCCTCACTTCCTCTTGCAGACCAACTCCATGCCCTTCATGTCTTTGCCGTCGGGCATGGCCATGTACATTTCGAACTTGTAAGATCCGTCGTCCATGAAGGTGGTCACGTTCCGGATCTTCTGCATGGTCTTCCCGTCCGTCATCGCGTCGGGATACATACCCGTCTCCGTCAGGACCTTTCCCGTCATGTCGAGCGTTCCGGTCGTGATCAAGAACATCGTGCTCCAGCTGTCGATCCAGAACGTCGTATACATCTTCTTGAACAGATCGTAGCCGATGATCTCGAGCCCCTGGGCCTTCATGCCGCCCATCATCCCTTCGAAGCTGGATTTCAGGTAAAGGCCGTCGAAGATGAGCGCGCTCTTAATGGTGCCTTTGCTCTTCTCCGGCGGAGCCGACGGGTCCTTCCACGTCGATACGTCGACATCCCAGTCACCGACGTATTTCTTGAGGAGCTCGTGGCCCTTGCCGGGCGTGCCGTACTTCATCATCTGTTCCATCATCTTCTTGTCCTGGTCGGACATCTCCTGGCGAGGCCAGATCATCGCGATAGCCTGGACCAGGGCAAAATTGAATGCCGTGATCAGTACGGCATAAAAAACGAAACGTTTGCCTTTCATCCAATCCTCCTTCGCCGGTTAGCTTTCATGCCAAACAAAAGTGTCCATGATCCCCGATAATTGGCAAGATTCGTGCCAGAACGGCTCGATCGGCCCCCCTGGCGGCCATCGGGGGCCGGCGAGGAGGGCGGCGCGACGGGTCTTGCCAGGCGGGACGGAGTCCCGGGAGAGGGGACGGACTGACCGGGACAAGGGGCGGGCCACAGGTCTGGGCTCGAGGCGGTCCTTCGGGGGAAGCTGGCACGGAGTTTGCGTGAAAGCCCGGCAGAGGTGACGATCATGCCTGTCCGAAAGGGATTCGCCGTCTGGGAAGGGCCCTTCCGCGAGGGGAAGGGGACCGTCAAGGTGGAAAGCGGCCTGTTCGAGGGTCCATATTCCGCGTCCTCGCGCTTCGAGAGCGGCGCGGGGACGAATCCGGAGGAGCTCATCGGCGCCGCCCACGCCGGCTGTTTCTCCATGGCCCTGGCCCTGGGCCTGGGCTTGAAAGGAACGCCGCCCCGAAAGATCGAGACTACGGCCGAAGTCAAGATCGAAAGGGTCGGTCAAGGCTTCAAGATCACGTCCATCACCCTGCGTACCGTGGGGGATGTCCCGGGCCTGTCGGAGGAGGGTTTCCTCGCGGCCGCCAAGGCCGCCAAGGAGGGTTGCCCTGTCTCACAGGCCCTGGCGGCCACGGACATCAGCCTTCACGCCGAGCTGAAGAAGTGAGAGGGACAGTCCCCTGCGGGGACAGTCCCTAGAGCTCCTGGTGCTCGGTGCGGCGGATGATCTCGTTCTGGAGCTCGCTGCTGCAGTCGACGAAGTAGTCGCTGTAGCCGGCGACCCGGACGATGAGGTCGCGGTATTTTCCCGGCTGGGCCTGCGCCTCCCGCAAGAGGTCGGCCGTGACCACGTTGAACTGGATGTGGTGGCCCATCAGCTTGAAGTAGGATCGGACGAGGTCCTTGAGACCCTTCAGGCCCGTGTCGTCGGCCAGAAGCTGCGGCGTGAACTTCTGGTTGAGCAGCGTGCCGCCCGTCCGGATGTGGTCCATCTTGCCGAGCGACTTGATGACGGCCGTCGGGCCCTTGCGGTCGGCGCCCTGGACCGGTGAAACGCCTTCCGAGACCGCGTCGCCCGCGAGCCGCCCGTCCGCCGTCGCCCCGGTCATCTTGCCGAAATAGATGTGGGCCGTCGTCGGCAGGAGGTTGATCCGGTAGGTCCCGCCGCGCGGCGACGGCCGGCCGTCGACCGCCTCGAAATAGGCCTCGAAGACGCGCCGCATCAGGCTGTCGGCGTAGTCGTCGTCGTTGCCGAACTTGGGCGTCCGGTTTAGGACGCGCTGGCGGATCGGCTCATACCCCCGGAAATCGCTCTTGAGCGCGGCGAGAAGCTCCGTCATCGTGAAGTGGCCGTGGTCGTAGACGTTGTAGCGGATGGCGCTGAGGATGTCCGTGATCGTGCCCACGCCGACGCCCTGGATGTAGTTCGTGTTGTAGCGGGCCCCGCCGGCATGATAATCCCGGCCGGTCTTGACGCAGTCGTCAATGAGGACGGACAGGAACGGCGCCGGGAGGACCTTGGCGTACAGCGCCTCGATGACGTTGCTGCCGCGGACCTTGATGTCGACGAAATGTCGGATCTGCTTCCGGAAGGCCTCGAAGAGCTCGTCGAAGGTCTCGAGCGCCGCGGGGTCGCCCGTCTCGAGGCCGATCCTCTTCCCGGTCCGGGGATCGACGCCGTTGTTCAAAGTGATCTCGAAGATCTTGGGCAGGTTGAAGTAGCCGGTAAGGATGTAGGCCTCTTTGCCGAAGGCGCCGGCCTCGACGCAGCCGCTGGCCCCGCCGTCGCGGGCGTCGACGACCGACTTGCCCTGCCGGACGAGCTCCTGGACGATGGCGTCGGAGTTGAAGATCGAAGGCTGGCCGAAGCCGGTCTTGACGATCTTCAAGGCGCGGAGCAGAAAGGCGTCGGGCCCCTTGGCGCTGATCTGGACCATCGAGCTCGGCTGGAGGATGCGCATCTCCTCGATGACGTCGAGGAGGAGGAACGAGAGCTCGTTGACGCCGTCGGTGCCGTCCCCCTTGAGGCCGCCGACGTTGATCAGGGCGAAATCGGTGTACGTGCCGCTCTCCTCGGCCGTGACCCCGACCTTGGGGGGCGCCGGCTGGTTGTTGAACTTGACCCAGAAGGCCTGGAGGAGCTCCCGCGCGCCCTCTTTCGTCAGGCTGCCGTCGCGAAGGCCCTTCTCGTAGAACGGCCAGATGTGCTGGTCGAGCCGGCCGGGATTGAAAGAATCCCAGGTGTTATACTCGGTGATGACGCCGAGGTGGACGAACCAGTAGGCCTGGAGGGCCTCCCAGAAATCGCGCGGCGCTTCGGCTGGGACCCGGTCGCAGACCTCGGCGATCCTCTCGAGCTCTTTCTTCCGCCCGGCGTCCTTCTCCCCTTTCGCCAGCTCGCGGGCCTTCTCGGCGTGACGGCGGGCGAACGTGTTGACGGCTTCGACGCTCACGGCCATAGCCCTGAGCTCTTCCTGCTTATCGTAAGCGTCCGGATCGGTCATGAAGTCCAGGGCGGCCAGGGCCCGCTCGATCTCCCGCTTGATATCGTTCAGGCCCTTCGTATAGATCTTGCCGTCGAGGACGGTGTGCCCGGGGGCCCGCTGCTCCATGAACTCGGTGAAGACGCCGGCTTCGTAGGCGTCGATCCATTCGTGCGTCATCTCGGCGAAGATCCGGTCCCGCTGGGAGCGGCCCTTCCAGAACGGGATGATCTCCTCGGCGTAGACGCGGCGGGTATCCTCGTCGGAGGCGAAGGCGGTCTTCTTGCGGTCGTTGAGGTACCGGAGGTCCTGGAGGGAGTGGATGCAGACCTCGGGGTAGGTCGGCGTCGCCTTCGGCGCCGGCCCGCGCTCGCCGACGATGAGCTCGCCGTCGTTGATGACGATCGTCTTGTTCTCCATGATGTGCCGGAAGGCCAGGGCGTGCCGCATCGGCGCCGAGAGCGAGAACGTCCCGGGCCTCTTGTAGAACTCCGTGAGGAGCCGGGCCCGCTCGGCGCTGATCGTCGGCCGGGCCTCGAGCGTCTGTGTTCTGAGCTTCTTGATGCGTTCGTTCATGGTCATCCTCCGCGCCGGACCTCGAAGCCCGCCCCGCGGAACGCGGCCTCTATCGCGGCCAGGCGCTCCTCGGAGGGAGGTTCGAATCTCCGGAAACACGCTTCTTTTCCGATCCTGCGGGCCTTCTCCAAACCCCCGGAATGGTAGGGCAGGAGGCCGATCCGCTTGATCGTCCCGAGAGATGTGAGAAGGGCGGTCGTCCGCCGGATATTGTCCTCGTCGTCGTTGACGCCGCGGACGAGCGGGATGCGCACCCAGACCTCGGTCCGGCCCTCGGCCAGGCGCTCCAGGTTGGCGAGGATCGCGGCATTGGAGACACCGGTCCATTCCCGGTGCCGGGCGTCGTCCATGACCTTGAGGTCGAAGAGGACGAGGTCGGTCTTCGAGGCCAGGCGCTCGAGGGCGCCGTTCTGCGAGGATCCGGCCGTGTCAACGGCCGTCCGCAGGCCGCGCTGCCGGCAGCCGTCGAGAAGGGCTTCGGCGAAGGCCGGCTGGACGGCGGGATCGCCTCCGGAGAGCGTGACGCCGCCTCCCGACTGCTCGTAGAAGATCCGGTCCTTCTCGACCTCGTCCAGGACCTCGTCGACGCTCATCTCCCGGCCGACGATCTGCATGGCGTCGTAGAGACAGGCCTCGGCGCACTTGCCGCAGAGGTCGCATCGCGTCCGGTCGACGGCGACCGCGCCGGCCGCGTCCTTGGCGATGGCGCCCTTCGGGCAGACGGCGACGCAGGCGTAACACCGGGCGCACCGGCCGGGCCAATGCATGAGCTCGGGCCCGGGATCGACGCTTTCGGGGTTGTGGCACCAAAAACAGTTGAGGGCGCAGCCCTTGAGGAAGACGGTCGTCCGGATGCCCGGACCGTCATGGATCGAGTAGCGCTTGATGTCGAAAACTCTGCCGGTCACGTCTGTTCCTTATTCGGCCCTTCGATCTGGGGCATATCCCCATGATTTAGTCGTAATATATCAGATATCAGACCAATAAATCAAGTGTTTTTTGGCGAAAAATCTACCTTTTTCCCCAGATTTGTTATAAATAGCCATCTTGATGAGCCCCATGAGCGAATCCCCCGCCTACAACATGCGCTTCATCTGGACGACGACCCTGGTCTCGGCCATGGGGGGCCTTCTCTTCGGCTACGATTGGGTGGTCATCGGCGGGGCCAAGCCCTTCTACGAGAAGTTCTTCGGTTTGACGACGCCGCCGGAGATCGGCTGGGCCATGTCCAGCGCCCTCGTCGGGTGTCTCGTCGGATCGCTCGTCTCCGGCGGACTGTCCGACCGCTTCGGCCGGAAGAAGCTCCTCATCCTGGCGGCGTTTTTGTTCACGGTGACCGGCGTCCTGACGGCCCTGGCCCAGAGCTTCACGTTCTTCGTCGCCAACCGGCTCCTCGGCGGCGTGGCCATCGGCCTGGCCTCCAACCTCTCCCCGATGTATATCGCCGAGATCTCGCCGGCCGCGACGCGCGGGAAGTTCGTCTCGGTCAACCAGCTGACCATCGTCATCGGCATCCTGGCCGCCCAGCTCGTCAACTGGCTCATCGCCGAGCCCGTCCCCTTAGAGGCCACGGCCGCCGACATCCTCGCCTCGTGGAACGGACAGGTCGGCTGGCGCTGGATGTTCGGCGCCGAGGCCGTCCCCGCGTTCGCCTTCTTCCTGTTGATGTTCCTCGTCCCGGAGAGCCCGCGCTGGCTGGTCAAGAACGGCCGGGCCGCCGCGGCGGAAAAGGTCCTGGCCCGGGTCGGAGGGGCGGGTTTCGCCGGCGAGGCCCTGGCCGACATCCGGGCGACGCTGGCCGCCGGCGAGATCGGCCGGGTCCGCTTCCGGGACCTCCTCGAACCCGGCCTGAAGAAGATCCTCTTCGTCGGCGTCATCCTGGCCGTCTATCAGCAATGGTGCGGCATCAACGTCATCTTCTATTACGCCCAGGAGATCTTCACGGCCGCGGGCTACGGCGTGAGCGACGTCCTGTTCAACATCGTCGTCACCGGCGCGGTCAACCTCGTCTTCACCCTCGTCGCCATCCGCCTCGTCGACCGGCTGGGCCGCAAGCCGCTGATGCTGGCCGGGTCGGCCGGGCTGGCCGTCGCCTTCGGCCTCATCGGGGCGAGCTACGCCGCCGGGAGCCGCGGCCTCCACATCCTCGTCCTCGTCGTCGTCGCCATGGCCCTCTACGCCCTGTCCCTGGCCCCCGTGACCTGGGTCATCCTCTCGGAGATCTTCCCCAACCGGATCCGCGGCGCGGCCATGTCCGTCTCGACCTTCTCCCTCTGGTCGGCCTGCTTCATCCTGACCTATACGTTCCCGCTCCTCAACCAAGGACTGGGACCGGCCGGGACGTTCTGGATCTACGCCGGGATCAGCGTCTTCGGATTCGTCTTCATCAAATCCAAGGTCCGCGAGACCAAGGGGAAGACGCTCGAGGAGATCGAGCGGGAGCTGGCCGGGCGCTAGTATGACGGTGATGCCGATGGACGGACAGGATCCCGTGGACGCGCAGTCCGGGGGCTCGCCGCCTGCGCGCCCGCCGGGCCTCATCAAGCGACTCTATCAAGAAGAATGGGCCGCGTGGCGCGGCCACTACAAACGATACTTCAAGGTCGCGGCCCGGGCGCTCGGCCTGGGCTTCGTCGCGGGCTTCATCTTCTTCACCCTCTGGCCCGCCCAGGAGAAAAGAGCCCTCGCGTTCGTCGTCAAGGCCCTCGAGGACATTCCCCTCAAAGGCTCGCCGCTCCTCCTGGCCCTGACCCTGTTCTATCACAACGCCCGGGCTTCGATCATGGCGATCGCGGCCGGAGTCGTCCCCTTTCTATTCCTGCCTATCCTCGACCCGTTCATCAACGGCGGCGTCCTCGGACTCCTCGCTTCGGTGAGCAAGCATCAGGGTCTCGATGTCCCCGGGCTCTTC
>MEYC01000108.1 GCA_001775715.1 Candidatus Aminicenantes bacterium RBG_16_66_30
GCTATTCGGACGAGCTGACGAAGAGGTCCACCGAGCTCTACCAGAAGGTCCTGACCATGGACCTCGAGGGCCGGACCGGCTCCACCTACGACGAATATCACAAGGCGAACATATCCTACGCCGAGGCCGCCGAATACGCCTTGGGGCAGACGGCCGCCCGCGGCCGTAAGCCCGACCCGGCGCCCCTCCGGGCGTTCATCGCGAAGCACCCGACCAGTGCCCTCGTCAAGGACGCCTACGGCAGCCTGTCGTATTACTACGGCACCCAGGCGACCAAGGAGGACGCGGCCAAGTTCTTCGATGAGGCCAGGGCGAAGTTCCCCGAGGATAAGAACCTGATCGGCACCTACATCGAGCGCATCATTAGGGACAAGGAGCCCGTCGACAAGGGCATCGCCATAGCCGAAAAGCTCAAGGAGAAGATCGGCTATCCCCGGGATCCCGACGTCCAGCAGAACCTGGCCCAGCTCTACGCCCTCAAGGACGACCCGGCCAAGGTCGAGGAGGCGTACGGCAAGGACTTCATCGAGGGCTATATCGCCAACGCCATCATGGCCCTGGCGTCCTACGGGAGCTTCTGGATCGAGCAGGGCAAGAACCTCGAGAGCGTCGAGGAGATGGCCGACATCGCCGCCGCCGCCCTCGGGGCCTCGAAGGACGTGCCGTCCTATTATCTCACCCAGGTCGCCGGGATCTATGCCAAGCTCGACAAGACCGAGAAGGCCCTGGCCCTCTATGGCCCCGACCTGGCCAAGAAGAGCTGGGACGACCCGAGCGCTCTTTCCAGCTACGCCGCTTTCTGGAACCGCCAGGGCAAGAACCTCGACGGAGCCGTGGAAGCGGCCAAGCGATCCGTCGAGCTGAAGGCGGAGTACTACAACTGCTTCATCCTCGGCCAGATGCTCTTCAAGGTGAAGAGATACGACGAGGCCCTCAGGGCGGCCGAGAAGGCCGTGGAGCTGGCCAAGCCCATGGTCGCGAAGTACGAGGGGTTCACGACCGCCCAGTACGAGAACCTGGTCAAGCAGATCAAGGACGCGATCGCGAAAGAGAAGGGCGGAGAGGTCAAGAAGTAGGAACGTTTCTATCCCCGAGGGGGACACGTGCCTGCGGTACGTGTCCCCCTTTTTTTTGCCGGGCCGGCCGAATTGAACTCCCCGCGCTTTTCCTCTATCATGCCCCTACGGGGCCTGAGATGAAAAGAACGGCTTACCTCTTCGTCCTCTGGGGCTTTCTGGCCTCCGCCCTCGCCTTCGGACAGGCCTCGGCCGCGGCCTCCCGGGCGCTCGACGAGCGCGTCCGCGAATTCCTGGCCTCCCAGAAGGGCCAATGGCGCCAGGAGAACGTCACGGAGACCGACGGCCGGCTCCTCCACGACCTCATCCTCAAGCGCGGCTACACCCGGGCCCTGGAGATCGGGACGTCCACGGGGCACTCGGGCATTTGGCAGGCATGGGCCCTGAGCAAGACCGGCGGCTCGCTCGTCACCGTCGAGATCGAGGAGTTCCGCCATCTCGCGGCCGTCCGGAACTTCAAGTCCTCCGGGCTCGACGCTTACATCGACGCCCGCCTGGGCGACGCCCATACCCTCGTCGGGACCCTCTCTGGTCCCTTCGACTTCATCTTCATCGACGCCGACCAGAACTGGACCCTGAACTATTTCCGGGCCCTCCTGCCGAAGCTCGCTCCGGGCGGCTGTTTCGCCGTCCACAACGTCGTGAGCCTCGGCTACATGAAGGGCGTCCGGGATTTCCTCGATCACGTCCGCTCTCTCGCCTTCATGGAGACAACGGTCGAGCCGTCGTCGGGCGGCGGCGTCTCGTTGAGCTTCAAGAAAAAATAGGAGCCCCTGATGCCTGAAGTTCATCGGACAGAGCTTCCACCGATGAGCGCCCCCTTCCGTGAGCGGCTTCGCCGGGGGGACCGGCTCGTCGGAACCCTGCTCGGTCTGCCCTCCCCCGAGCTGGCCGAGATCGCCGCAGACGCCGGGTTCGACTGGCTCTTCATCGACATGGAGCACGGCGCCCTGGAGGCCCGGGACGTCCTGAGGATGGTTCAGGCCGTTCGCGAGCCCGCCGCCTGCCTCGTGCGCATCCCGGAGACGAGCGAGATGTGGATCAAGAAGGCGCTGGACACGGGCGCGGCCGGCATCATCGTCCCCCACGTCAACGGCGCCGAGGACGCCGCCCGGGCCGTCCATTGGAGCAAGTATCCTCCGGAGGGCGGACGGAGCGTCGGCTTCAGCCGGGCCAATCGTTACGGCGTCCGCTTCCGGGAGAACGTCGGGACGGCCAACGCGGAAACTGTCGTTGTCGCCCAGGTGGAGCACATCGACGGGGTCCGGGCCATCGAGGCCATCCTGGCCGTCCCCGGGGTCGACGCCGTCTTCATCGGCCCCTACGATCTCTCGGCCAGTCTGAACAAGACCGGACGCCTCGAAGAACGCGAAGTCCAGGACGCGATCCGGGCGGTTGCGGCGGCCTGCGCCCGCGCGCGGATCCCCGTCGGCATCTTCTCCGGAGGCGCCGCCGGGGCCCTCCAAGCGATCGAGGCCGGCTACACCCTGATCTGCGTGGGCGTCGACAGCGGGCTTTACGCCGAGGCGGCGGCCGGGATCGTCAGGGCCCTGAAGCCAAGAAACCCTTGACAGGCTTAGGTTTATATACTAGATTTTGTGTGGATGTTCATGCCGTCCCACAAAATTTGGTATCGTCCCGCTCCGCCTGAACCGGTCCTTTTTTCGGTCCCCCCCTCTTCCCAGCGTCTCGGCGCTTTCGCCGCCGATCGGGAGGCTGAACCTTAGATGGCGAGAGTTCAGGTGGAAAAGACGACGAAACCGCCTCTCCCTGTCGTCCTCATCGTCGACGACGATCTGGCCTACCTCGATAAGCTCCAGCGGGCCCTGAGGGGCGCCTACGCCGTATACACGACGACGAGCGGGGTCGAGGCCATCCAATTGATCAAGGCCCTCCCGGAGGTCAACGTCCTGGTCGTCAACGAGGACCTGCCCCGGATGAAGGGCACGGAGCTGCTGCGGTTCCTCAATGAGATCTTCAAGAACGCCGACGCGATCATCAAGATCCTGCTGACGGCGTGCGCGACGAACGGGACGACCATCGACCTGGCCAGTTACGGCCGCATCGACTGCTGCCTGGCCAAGCCGTCCGATCCGATCGCCATCCGGCGGAAGATCAGCTTTCTCATCGCCCAGCGGTCGCGGGAGAAGCGGTCCTCCATGAGGGTCACCCTTGACGGCACCGGGGACATCCGCATCGAGACCGGGCCTCTCGGCGACGCCAAGCTGGTCAACCTCAGCGAGAACGGCGTCTTCCTCAAGACCCTGACCTCGTTCCCGGAAGGATCGGCCCTGCCTCTGAGGATCTCCCTCCCGGACGGGCGGCAGTACACGGTCGAAGGCCGGGTCGTCCGCCAGGACGCCGACCAGGGCGGGGTCGCCGTCGAGTTCCTGTCCCTGGACGATTCGAGCCGCCTGTCGCTCCTCCAGTTCATGTCGGACTACGTCGCCATCCGGGACCTGGCCGAGCTCAAGCTCCGCTACCCCTTCCTCCGGACCGACGAGATGGTCCTGTTCTCGGACGCGGTCAAGATCGAATCCCTGATCCGCGAAGCTCTCGTCCGCAAGGTTGAAGTCGCGGCCGTCCCTGCCAGGTCCGGCAATCCCGAGATCCTGACCTTCGCCGAGATCCGGGCTCCCGACGCCTGCCTCCTGGCCGGCGAGAAGCTCGACGTCAAGTTCAAGACCTCGGACCTGCTCTTCGTCTCCTACCAGATCGGCTACGCGACCTACAACTTCGAGACCATGATCTCCCGGATCGCCCCGGACGGCCGGACGCTCATCTGCCTCTATCCGCGGGTCATGTTCTACTCGGAGAAGCGGGCCGAGCGGAGGATCAGCCCGGCCGGGGACCTGAGGGTCGAGATCCCCCTGCCTCCGCCGTTCGGCCTCAAGCTGCGCGGCCGGATCACCGACATCAGTCCGAACGGCATGAGCTTCGTCGCCGTCGAGGGCGCCCCGGCTCTCCTCAAGGGCACGCCCCTCGAATCCTTGGGCATCCTTGACGGCGAGAAGACCCTCTGGGAGGAGACGGGCGAGGTCCGTCACGTCACCCGCGCCGAGCCGCACGAGGGCTCGGGATTGAAGTACGGCGTCCAGTTCGGCATCAGCCGGATGAGCATCCAATCGGTCAACGCGCCGGAGCCGGACTTCGCCCGGCGGAGCGAGGAAGCCCCGGAGAGGTCGGCGCACAAGGGTTTTGCTGGACTGCCTCCCGATTTCGTCCGGACGTCCCTCAGCTCTCCGCACGTCATCCGGCTGGAGAACCGCCGCGGCGAGGAGATCGTCGGCCTGATCAACACGGCCCTCCCCCTCAGCGACAAGCCCGTCCCGGTCGTCATCGTCCCACCCGCCTTCGGCAAAACCAAAGAAACGCTCTTCGGCCTGGCCCTGACCCTTTGCGAGAACTTCCGGCTCCTGGGCAAGCCTCTGGCCGTCGTCCGCTATGACGGGATCCGGAAGAAGGGGGAAAGCCATAACGACCCCGAGGCGGAGGATCCCCCCTACGAGATGCTCAACACGAATTTCAGCCAAGGGGCCGACGATATCGTGACGGTCCTCGATTGGCTCCAAGCCAACCCGATGCTCCGGGCCTCCTCCATCGTCCTCCTGACGTTCTCGTTCTCGGCCCTCGAGGCCCGGATCGTCCTGCGCGACGAGGCCCAGCGGCGGCGGGTCGACTACTGGATCGCCTGCATGGGGACCCCGGAATTCCGGGACCTCATGGTCCGGGTCAACTGCGGCCTCGACTTCCTCGAGGCCTACCAGCTGGGGATCAAGCTCGGCGTCATGCCGGTCCTGGGCAACCTCGTCAACGTCGACGCCTACGTCGCCGACGGGGTCGTCAACGCCGTCGCCACCCTCGAGCAGGCCCGGGAGGATATGCGCCACCTCGACCTGCCGATCACCTGGATCTACGGCCAGTTCGACAGCTGGGTCAAGTCCGAGTTCATCCGGGACGTCATGAGCGTCCAGGTCGACGCCCCGCGGGAGGTCATCTCCGTCCCCATCGGCCACAGCGCCCGGACGTCCAAGGAAGGCCTGCGGCTGTTCGGCACGATCACGTCCCTGATCTACCGCTTCCTCCACAAGCAGATCATCCAGCCGGTCCTGCCGGGCCGGAGGGACCTGGAGGTCATGCGGCGGGCCGAGAAGGACCGGCTGCCGCCGCGGACCCTCAAGAACCGGGTCAAGTACTGGCACCACTATCTCGTCGGCGACGACAAGCTCATCGGCTTCGACGTCATGGCCCTGTCCGACGACTACCAGCAGCTCATGCGGGACCAGCTCGGCGCCCTGGAGCTCAGGCCCGGCGACCGGCTGCTCGATCTCGGCGGAGGAACGGGGAACTTCGTCGAGCACCTCATGGCCGGCGGCGGGGAGCTCCCCTCCCAGATCACGATCGCCGACCTCATCCCCGAGGCCATGCAGAAAGCGTCCCAGAAGCTTTGCTCCCGGTTCCCGGTCCTGCTGGAGCCCGGCCGGCTCGACCTCGTCGCCCTCGACCTCGAGATGAGCCGCTATCTTGCGATCTCCCGCTTCCTCGACGGCGAGGTGGGGACCTTCGAGGAGATGGCCGAAAAGGTCGAGAACCTGACGCTCGAGAGCGCTATCCGGATCCAGGAGGACTATTCCCCCCGGCTGCATCGGATCCTGCGGGGCGAACACATCACGGCGGCCCACGATGATTGGCTGAAGACCCGGTTCGATCTCCAGGAATACCGGATCATCACCGACTTCAACCGGGCCTCCCGATACGTCCGGGGGCTCTCCCCGGCCAAGCCGGACCTGCGGCGACTCATCATGCCCGGCACGCTCGAAGGGACCTTCCACCTGCCCGTCAGGGCGGGCTGGTACAATAAGATCCTCATGAGCCTGGTGCTGTCCTACATCTTCGATCCGGCCGAAACGCTCCTCGAGGCCCGCCGGATCATCATGCCGGGCGGGCTACTTGTCCTGTCCAGCATGCGGCCCGATACGGACGCCTCCGGCCCGTTCACCCGCCTCCTCGAGAAGATCGAGTCCATGCCGGCGGACGCGATGCCCCTGGAGCGCCCCAAAACCCTGCTCATCGAATCCCTCCGCAGCTTCCTCAACGCCGCCCAGGAGCTCGTGGATCTCGAGGAGGCCGGAACATTCGATTTCTTCGATCCCGAGAAGCTCGAAGCCCTCCTCGAGGAGACCGGCTGGGAGATCCTCCGGGTCGTCCCCTCCTACGGCCAGCCTCCGCAGGGATATGTCTATGTGACCAAAGCGAGAGAGACCGATGGCAAGCCATGACCCGCAGTTCGAAGACCGCCTGAACCAGGAATACGACCTCAAGGGCCGGACCCGGACCGCCGCCTATCTCAGCCTGGTCCTCTACGCGATGTTCATCGGCCTCGACGCCGTCTATACGCCGCAGTTCTTCCTGACCTTCCTTTTCCTCCGCCTCGGCGTCATGGCCGCCGTCGGCGTCATCCTGCTCCTCCTCAACAAGGCCAAGACGGGCCGGGCCATCATGAACATCGCCCTCACCCTGGCCCTGGTCGACGCGGCCGGCATCGCCGTCATGATCTATATGCTGGGCGGGTTCCTGACGAGCTATTACCAGGGCCTGAACATCATCGTCATGGGCATGATCGTCCTCATCCCCCTGGCCTTCCGCTACACCATCTACCTCTACGTCTCCGTCTGGTTCATGTACACGGCGCCGAGCGTCGCCAAGTTCCTCCTTGGGCAGAAGGCCACGGTCGTCGACGGCGTCGAGATCCAGACCTGGCGGTTCGTCGTCAACAACCTGACCTTCCTGACCTCCATCATCATCGTCGGGGCCATCGGCTCCTCGGTCATGGAGAGCATCCGACGCCGCGAGCTCCGCGGGCGCATCCAGCTCGAGGAGACGACCGCCCAGCTCCAGGAGTCCAACGTCAAGCTCAAGAGCCTCGACGAGCTCAAGACCCAGTTCTTCGCCAACGTCAACCACGAGCTCCGGACGCCGCTCACCTTGATACTGGCGCCTCTCAAGGCCGTCCTCGAAGGCCGGATGGGAAAACTGTCGCCGACCCTCAAGGACACCTTCGAGACGATGCAGCGCAACGGCTACAAGCTCCTCAAGCTCATCAACAACCTCCTCGATCTGAGCAAGCTCGAGGAGGGCAAGATGCGGCTCAAGGTGAAGGTCGTCAATCTGGTCGAGTTCATCCCGCCCCTCCTGGCCTCGGTCAAGCCCCTGGCCGACCAGAGGCAGATCCGGCTCTACTACCAGCACCCCCCCCACCCCGTCGAACTGATCCTGGACCCGGACCAGTTCGAGAAGGTTCTCTTCAACCTCCTCTCCAACGCCCTGAAGTTCACGAACAAGGGCGGCAAGATCACCATCTACGTCGAGGAGAAGGACCGCACCGTCATCACGACGGTCGAGGACACCGGGATCGGCATCCCGGACAACATGCTCGAGACGATCTTCGACCGCTTCTCCCAGGTCGACGGGTCCAAGTCGCGGGCCCAGGAGGGCACAGGGATCGGACTGGCCCTGGCCCGGGAGATCGTCCTCGTCCACAAGGGCACCATCCGCGCGGAGAGCGAGCTCGGGCGCGGCTCCCGGTTCATCGTCGAGATGCTCCGGGGCGAGGAGCATTTCGACGACGAGGTCCTCGACCGCCGGACAGAGGACCTGCCCATCGGGCTCAGGCGGAGGCTGACGGATACGGAGGAGCCCCGGGTCCAAGACATCGTCACGGACTACCGCCGGCTCCAGCTCGTCGACCTCGAGAAGGTCGACATCGAGGGCGGCCGGATCGAACAGGCCAAGGTCCACGACGCCCTGATCCTGTGCATCGACGACAATCCCGAGGTCCTCAAGCTGATGAAGATGCTCCTCGCCGACGAGTTCGACCTCGAGCTCCTGACCTCCGCCGAGCAGGGCCTCCGCTTCCTCCGCGAGAAGAATCCCGACCTCGTCCTGTGCGACGTCATGATGCCCGGCATGGACGGCCACGC
Organism: Candidatus Aminicenantes bacterium RBG_16_66_30; assembly: GCA_001775715.1. Taxonomy (GTDB): domain Bacteria; phylum Acidobacteriota; class Aminicenantia; order Aminicenantales; family Saccharicenantaceae; genus RBG-16-66-30. The sequence continues at coordinate 8,057 of MEYC01000108.1, forward strand.
CTTCGCCAAAGCGGTTAAGGCGGACGAGGCTATCAAGCACATCCCCGTCATCCTTGTGACCGCTCGGACCGGGGCCGAGATGATCAACGAAGGCCTCAAGGCCGGCGCCGACGACTACATCTCCAAGCCGTTCGACTCGACCGAGCTCAAGGCCCGCATCCGGGCCCAGCTCCGCATACGCCAGATGGAGTCGGAGCTGGCCCTGGTCAACAAGAACCTTCGGATGAGGACGTCCGACCTCGTCGACCAGCAGAGGTCCCTGTTCTTGTCGACGGTCAAGTCCCTGGCCTCGGCCATCGACGCCAAGGACGAGTACACCCGCCACCACTCGACCCGGGTCACCGACTTCTCCCTGAAGATCGGCGCCAAGATGGGGTTCAGCGAGAAGGAGCTCGGCGACCTCGAATTGGCCTCGATCCTCCACGACGTCGGCAAGATCGCCGTCCCCGAGAGCATCCTGAACAAGCCGGGCAAGCTGACTGCCGAGGAGTTCACGCTGATCAAGGAGCACCCCGCTCGCGGCGAGGCCATCCTCAGCCCGGTCATCGAGCTCAAGGAGATCGCCCGCGTCGTCCGGGCCCACCACGAGCGCTACGACGGGACGGGCTATCCCGACCGGCTCAAAGGCCGGGAGATCCCCTTGGGCGCCCGGATCATGACCATCGCCGACACGTATGACTCGATCACCTCGGAGCGCCCCTACCGGAAGGCCGCCTCCCACCGCTACGCCGTCAAGGAGATCATCGCCTGTTCGGGGACACAGTTCGACCCCGAGGTCGTCCAGAACTTCCTCGAGATCGCGGGCACCTTCGCCCCGGATCAGGATCAGAACAAGGCAGGCGGGTCCGAGGCATGAGCCTGCACGTCGGCTATTACGGACTGAGCCTCTTCGCCGGCGCGCTCGTCGCCGGGGTCGTCGCCGTCATCGCCTGGGAACGCGCCGTCTCGTCCCTCGGCCGGACCCTGGGCCTCCTCATGGCCGCGGTCTTCACTTGGTCTTTCGCCGCGGCCTTCGAGGCGGCCGTCCCGGACACGGCGACGAAGATCCTTCTGTCGAAGATCGAGTATGTCGGGATCGCCGCGACCCCGGTCCTGATGTTCCTCTTCGCCCGCAGGTTCGCCCGCTCCGGTTCCAAGCCGCCTTGGGGCGGCACCGCGGCCCTATGGATCATCCCCGCGGCGACGATAGCCCTGGCCGCCAGCAACGAGGCCCACCATCTCATCTGGTCGGACTTCTCGCCCGCGGGCGGCACGGGCGAACAGCTCCTCGTCTACGGCCACGGGCCGTTCTTCTGGGTCCATACCGGCTATTCCTATCTTCTCCTCGCCGCGACGGCCGTCTTCCTGCTGCTGGCCTTCTTCCGGTACAAGGGCGTCCATCGCAAGCAGGCCCTGATCCTCCTCTTGGCCTTCCCCTTGCCATGGGTCGGGAACGCCCTCTACCTGGCGGGGCTCGCCGGCGGCACAAGAGGCTACGACTTCACGCCGGTCGGCTTCGCCTTCTCCGGGCTCTTCCTGCTCTGGGCGATGTTCCGGCTCCAACTCGTCGACATCGTCCCCGTGGCCCGCGAGCGGATCATCGAGAGCATGGGCGAGTCCCTGCTCATCCTCGACGAGGCGGGCCGGGTGGCGGCGACCAATCCCGCCGCCAGAATGCTCGTCGCCGAGATCGGGGGCCCGGCCGCGGACGTCCCCGAAGCGAAGATCCTGGGCCGGCCGGCCGCGGATCTCTTCGTCTCCTGGCCGGAGCTCGCCGCCGGACTCCAAACGCTGACCGCTTCCGAGCGCGAGATCGCCCTCGTCAGGGATGGAACCACGCGGTTCTTCGACCTCCGCCTGACCCCCCTCCTGGGGCACCGCGCCTTCGTCACGGGATGGGTGGCCGTCCTCTACGACATCACCCGCATCAAACGGGCGGAGACGTCCGCTGTGGAGGCCCGAAACGTCGCGGAAACGCTCCGGGAGGCGGGATTGACCCTGAGCTCGAAGCTCGACTTCAAGCAGATCTCCGCCCTCATCCTCGACCTCCTGAAGCGCGTCATCCCCTATGACATCGGGGCGTTCCTGACGGTCGAAGGGGCGGAGCTCAAGCTGGCTGCGATCAAGCGGCCCGCGGACATCCGCAATCTCATCGGGGAGACCTACCCTCTGGCAGGATCGCGGCTATGCAACATGGCCGTCCAGAGGAAGCGCCCGCTCATCGGCGCGATCAACGGTCCGGACGACATCCTCCTCCCGCTCCGGCTGGACAAGGGCGTCCACTCGTTCCTCGGCGTCCCGGTCGTCTTCCGCGACCGCGCGACAGGGCTCATCGCCCTCTACAACTCCGAACCCGGGAACTTCACCGAGGAAGACGCCCAGGTGGCCGAGCTCTTCGCCAGCCAGGTCGCCATCGCCCTGGACAACTCCCGGCAGGTCGAACAGATGGAGAAACAGGCCGTCACGGATGAGCTGACCGGGCTCTACAACCGAAGGGCCTTCATTTTGACGGGCGAGAGGGAGGTCGGCCGCGCCCGGCGTTACCAGAGACCTCTGGCCCTCATCTTCTTCGACATCGACCACTTCAAGGACGTCAACGATACCCACGGTCACCTCGTCGGCGACAGCGTCCTGCGCGTCCTGACCGGGCTCGTCACCCGGACGACGCGCGCGACCGACGTCGTCTGCCGCTACGGGGGCGAGGAGTTCATCGTGCTCATGCCCGAGGCGAACCGGGAAGAGGGCCTGGCCATGGCCGAGCGGCTGCGGCAGGAGATCTCCCGGATGACCGTCGTCACGACCGGCGGCACGCTCACCCTGACGGTCAGCCTGGGTGTCGCCGAGCTCGGGCCCGAGGAGGACGAGAAGCTCGAAGGCCTCATCGCCCGGGCCGACCGGGCCATGTACCAGGCCAAGGCCGCCGGACGCAACACCGTCCGCGGCTGACCCTTCCTCCGGACCCCGCCTATGCTATAATAAGCCCTTTTTTGGAGGTACCCATGGCCCATATCGAACCGTTCCGCGGCGTCCGGCCCCGCAAGGACATCGCCCACCTCGTCGCCGCCCCGCCCTATGACGTCCTGACCTCGGAGGAGGCCCGGGAAATGGCCGCCGGGAATCCCTATTCGTTCCTCCACGTCGGCAAGCCGGAGATCGATCTGCCGCCGGGGACCGACCTTTACGCGAACGCCGTGTACGCGAAAGGCAAAGAGAATTTCGAGCGCTTCCTCAGCGAAGGGACCATCGTCCCCGACAAGACCCGTAACTTCTACGTCTATAAGCAGGTCTGGGGAGACCACGTCCAGGTCGGTCTCGTCGCCGCCGCGTCCTGCCAGGACTATCTTGACGACATCATCAAAAAGCATGAGCTGACCCGCGTCGACAAGGAGAACGACCGGATGCGCCACATCGAGACGCTGGGCTCCCAGACCGGGCCCGTCTTCCTGACCTATCGGAGGACGGACGCCGTGGACGCCCTCGTCGCCGAGGCGATGGGCCGGGCGCCCGAGGTCGACATCACGACCCCCGACGGCGTCCGCCACATCCTCTTTGTCGTCGACGACGCCGGCCTCGTCGGCCGCATCCGGGACGCGTTCGCCGCCCTGCCGGCCCTATACGTCGCCGACGGCCATCACCGCTCCGCCGCCGCGACAAGGATCAAGGTCAAGCGGGACCGCGAGCGGCCGGGCCGGACCGGGCGCGAGGAGGACAACTTCTTCCTGACCGTCATCTTCCCCCACAGCCAGATGAAGATCCTGCCGTACAACCGCGTCGTCCGGGACCTCAACGGGCTCGATGCGGCGGCCTTCTTGAGCAAGGTCGGCGAAATGTTCGCCGTCCGTCCGGACGCCCCGAAGTCCCCGGCGAGGAGCCGGGAGTTCTCTATGTTCCTCGACGGCCGCTGGTACGGCCTCGAGGCCAGGCCCGGCTCATACGACGCGGCCGATCCCATCGCCTCGCTCGACGTCTCGATCCTCCAGAAGAGCATCCTGGCGCCCATCCTCGGCATCGTCGATCCCCGGACGGACAAGCGCATCGATTTCGTCGGCGGCATCCGCGGCACGGGCGAGCTCGAAAAGAAGGTCCGGTCGGGCAGCTTCGCCGTCGCCTTCTCCCTCTACCCGACGACGATCGATCAGCTCTTCACCGTCGCCGACGCGGGCAAGATCATGCCGCCGAAATCGACCTGGTTCGAGCCCAAGCTCAAGGACGGGCTCGTCGTCCACATGATCGACGAATGAGCCCCGCCATTTCCCCGGCCCTCGTCGCCCGCGTTCGGGAAGAGGCCGGGGCGTTCTTCCGGAGCGCCCGGGGCAGCCATGACTGGGACCACACCGAGCGCGTCCGCCGGCTCGCGCTGAGGATCGGCCGCAAGGAGCGGGCCGACCTCGGCGTCCTCGAGCTGGCCGCCCTCCTCCACGACATCGGCCGCGAGGAGGAGGACCGCTCGCACGGCCGGATCTGCCACGGCCGGAGCGGCGCGGCCCTCGCCAAGACGATCCTCGAGAACCGCGGCTGCGAGCCGGCGACCGTCCGGGCCGTCGTCCACGCCATCCGGACCCACCGGTTCCGGAAGGGCGGCGCGCCGCGGACGCTCGAAGCCCAGGTCCTCTTCGACGCCGACAAGCTCGACTCCATCGGCGCGGTCGGCGTCGGCCGGGCTTTTCTCTTCGCCGGCGAGATCGGGGCCAGGCTCCATGACAAGGAGATCGACGTCCGGAAGACGAAGCCCTACACGCGGGACGACACGGCCTATCGGGAATACTTGGTCAAGCTCGGCCGCGTCCGGGACCGGATGACGACCCGCGAAGGCCGGCGCATCGCCGCCGAGCGGCACCGGTACATGGCGGCTTTCTTCGACCGCCTCAACAAAGAGACGGACGGAGTCCTTTGACCATGGGCTGGCGCCAGGTCTACGATCCCCTCGGGGCGGCCTGGCTCTCGACCTTCATCGCCGCGTTGCCGATCGTCATCCTCCTCGGAGGACTGGCCCTCCTCCGGCTTCGGGCCCACGTGGCCGCCCTTCTCGGCCTCGCCGCCGCCGTCCTGACCGCCGTCCTCGCCTTCGGCATGCCCGCGGGAATGGCCGCCCGTACGGCCGGGCTCGGCGCGGCCTACGGCCTCTTCCCCATCGGCTGGATCATCATCAACGTCATCTTCCTCTACGACCTGACCTGCGAGAAGGGCCACTTCAAGATCATGCAAGAGAGCCTGACCGGGATCACCCGCGACCGGCGCCTCCAGCTTCTGCTCATCGCCTTCTCGTTCGGCGCGTTCTTCGAAGGCGCGGCCGGGTTCGGGACGCCTGTAGCGGTCACCGCGGCCATCCTCATCGGTCTTGGCTTCGCCCCGCTCGCCGCGTCCGGGCTGTCGCTCATCGCCAACACCGCCCCGGTGGCCTTCGGCGCCCTGGGAACCCCCATCGTGGCCCTGGCCGGGGTGACCGGGCTCGACGTCCGCGAGCTGAGCGCGATGGTCGGGCGGCAGCTGCCCTTCTTCTCCGTCCTCATCCCCTTCTGGCTCGTCTGGGCCTTCTGCGGTTTCAAGAAGACGAAGGAGGTCTGGCCCGCCCTCGCCGTGGCCGGCGGATCGTTCGCCATCCCTCAGTTCCTCATCTCGAACTTCCATGGGCCGTGGCTCGTCGACGTGCTGTCGTCGCTCCTGTCGATCGGAGCCCTGATCCTGTTCTTGAGAGTGTGGTCGCCCCGTCGGCCGTTCACGTTCTCCGATGAGGCCGCGGATCGCGCGACCGCCCCGCCCGCCGTTCCCGCCGGAGCGGTCGTCCGCGCCTGGCTTCCTTGGCTCGTGTTGAGCGTATTCGTCTTCCTCTGGGGCATCCCCCAGGTCAAGGCCGCGCTCGACGGCCTGTCCGTCATCCGCTTCCCCGTCCCCGGCCTCGACCGGCTCATCTCCCGGGTGCCGCCCGTCGTGGCCCAGGAAACGGCCGAGGCGGCGGTCTTCTCGTTCAACTGGCTGTCGTTCACGGGAACGGGGATCTTCGCCGCGGCCGTCGTGTCGGGGCTCCTGATGTCGTTCTCGCCGAAACAGCTCATGCGGGCTTACGGCCGGACGCTCAAGCGGGTGCGGTTCTCGCTCCTGACCGTGGCGGCGATGCTATCGTTGGGCTACGTGGCGCGCTACTCGGGACTCGACGCGACGCTCGGCCTGGCCTTCGCCGGGACCGGCGTCCTCTATCCCTTCTTCGGGACGATGCTCGGCTGGCTGGGCGTCGCCCTGACCGGCTCGGACACGTCCTCGAACGTCCTCTTCGGCAGCCTCCAGAGGATCTCGGCGGAACAGCTCGGGCTGAGCCCGGTGCTCATGGCCTCGGCCAACAGCTCCGGAGGGGTCATGGGCAAGATGATCGACGCCCAGAGCATCGTCGTCGCCTCGACGGCCACGCGCTGGTACGGCCACGAGGGATCGATCCTCCGCTACGTCTTCTTCCACAGCCTGGCCCTGGCCGCCCTCATGGGCCTCTTCGTCCTCCTCCAGGCTTACGTCTCCCCCTTCACCAAGCTCGTCGTTCGTTAAAAAAGGTCGCTCCGGATCCTATTGTGTCACCTGGAATGGTTTGCTAATATTGGGAATACTAAGGGGTGTTCGAATGAACCAGCGAACCTCGAACTCAGGTTGGACTCTCAAGACGGCCGGGGTGTGCTTCCTAACGTTATTCTGGGTATCCTCCTTGGCTGCCCAGGAAGTTATCCATAATCCTGCTAAGCCATTGCGTAAGAACCCGGGCAGGTCTCTAGAACTTGTTGAAGTCCTCCGGATAAGGGACACTGGCGATAAATTCTTTTTTAGCGGCAGTCCAGGAGGTTTTTCGTCGCTGGGGATGGATCCTGAGGGGCGTATTTATGTCCAAAGTGGGAAAGACCAGATTCTCAAGTTCACCACGGAAGGCGATTTCATAAAGAATATTGTTCGCGGCGGCCAGGGGCCTGGAGAGGTTTCCCAGTATTTCGTTTTTCTTGTCGGAGAAGAAGATATCTTCATCATGGATTTCGGACAGAACCGTGTCATCCGATTGACAACGGAGGGCAAGCTTATCCATCAGTGGACGGCTTTGCGCGCTTATAATGATCTCATCGGCATCCTGAACGACGGAGTGATATTCTCGCGCAGCAACTACCCGCCTCCCGAAGAAAGGACTGGGAAGCTCATGGATGTCCCCAGCGATATTCTCCGCGTCTCCTTTGACGGCTCGGAAGAAACGCTCGTTCATAGATACCCGGTCCTCCGCTTCCTGGCCCAAGGCGCGGCAGCGGCCTGGGCGCCCTTTCATGCGGCTCTTTCGGATGATGGAAGATACCTGTTCGTCAATCACACGGCTGAATACGAGATCTCGATGCTGTACCTCAGGACAGGAGGAACCATCAGGTCTTTCAAGAGGAAGTACAAGCGGATCGAGCATCCCCTGTATCCTCACGAGGCCGAGTTTAACAAGAAATATGCTTTCAAAAGACCCTACGAGGCGGATATCACCGGACTCTATATTTTTGGTGACCAACTTTGGGTCAAGACATCTACACAAGATAAGGATAAGGGCGCCCTCTATGATGTGTACTCGTTTGATGGGGTCTATCGAGATGCGTTTATGTTGAATAAGAACATTATTTCGATTCAACGAGGCTGTTTATTAGCCTGGGAATCGGACGAGGAAGGGATCCTCTCCGTTGTGGTCTATAAACCCAAGCAGTGATCAGTCGCCTGGTCCCCCCAAGCTGGAAAGGGACGCTTACCTTCGGGAAACATCCCCTAAGGCGTTCCCGGTCTGTTAGGCTTATTTCGGATAGGCGCGCTCGGCGGGGCCGCGGTAAACGGCCTCGCTGAAGACGATCGAGCGCATCGGCGGCTGAGTGGTGACCTCTTCGAAGTAATGGGCCGAGAGCCCCATCGTCCGGCCGAAGATGAACAGGGCCTTGGCCAGCTTCGGGGAAAGCCCCATATCGGCGATGATCGCGCCGATGACGCCGTCGACGTTGATCGGCAGGCTCAGGCCGCGGACCTCCCTCAGCATCTCTTCGGCGATGCGCGAGACGGCGACGCACGGGCCGGCCAGCCCGTTCTCTTCGGCCATCGCCCAGAGGACGTCCCGGCGCGGGTCCTGCGTGTGGACGCGATGGCCCATGCCCTCGATGCGCCGGCCTTCCTTGAGGTAGCGGCGGATGACGGCCCGCGTCGCGTCGGCAAGCGAAAGCCCCTCGGCCGAGGCTTGGCCGGCGCACTGCAGGAAGAACTCGGCCGCCTTCTCCCCCGCCCCGCCGTGGACGTCGGTGATGGCGCCCACGCCTTGAGCCACGGCCGCCTCATAGGACGCCCGGACCGAGGAGGCGACGAGCGTCGCCTGGGCCGAAGGCGGCGTGACGCCGTGGTCGATCGAGGCCACGATGACGGCCTCGAGCATGCGCCCTCTCTTCGCGTCGTAGCGTCCCGGGCCCGCGATGGCCGCGTAAACAGCGTGGGCCAGGGGAGCCTCGGTCCCGACCGCGGCCAGGGCGGAGCCGTGCCCTTCGACGGCGGCGAGATAGGCGGCGCAGCGTCCCAGGGTGAAAGCCGTCTTCTCCGCCTGGGCGGCGATCCCCGTCGGCTCGAACGCGGG